>JALQZP010000002.1:0-30747 GCA_023258235.1 Terrimicrobiaceae bacterium
AACCACGCGCAATACGCTTTCGCATCCTCCCAGCTCACATTCACCGCGGGATGGTCCCCGCCTTGCGTAAACGCCGGCGCGGTGTATCCCCGCCCGAACGCCTTCCACTGGTCCACCGTCACCTCCGTCGTCTGCATCAACACTTTCGTCCCAGGCACCGGCACAAACTTCATCCCCAGCGTGTTCACATACGGATTCTCCTTCGTCGCCGCCGCCATCACCGGGTCCAGCCTCCCTCCACCCGTCGTCTCGCACCCAGCAAACAGAAGCACGATACACCCCACGCAACACGCCATCACGATTTTTTTCATCATGTTCCTTTCGATTTGGACACCGGTTTTCAGGGAGTTCATCCCAGCAGAGCATCGATTTCAGCAGCCGTCACCATCGGACCCGAGGCCGTGATGGCTGCGCGTTGGATCACATTGCGCAGCTCGCGCACATTCCCCGGCCAGGAATGCCGGGCAAGTCGCTCGAGCGCCCCGCCCTCCAGACCCAGCGCCGCCAACCCGTTCTCCGCGCAAAATGTCTCTAAAAAATGCGCAGCCAGGCATGGAATGTCCCCCGGGTGCTCCCGCAACGCCGGCACCCGGATCGCAAACACATTCAAACGGAAGTAAAGATCCTCACGGAACTCCCGCTTCGGCACCATCGCCGCCAGATCCCGGTGCGTGGCCGCCACCACCCGCACATCCACACGCCGCGGCTCCTCGCCACCGAGCGGCTCGATCTCCCCGGTTTCCAACACCCGCAGCATCTTCGATTGCACCGCCGCCGGCATCTCCCCGATCTCGTCCAAAAAAATCGTCCCCCCGCTCGCCTGCTCGAACTTTCCTTTCCTCGCCTCCCGCGCATCCGTGAACGCCCCGCGCAAGTGCCCGAAAAGCTCGCTCTCGATCAAACCGTCCGGAATCGCCGAGCAATTCACCTTCACAAATGCCTTTCCGGCCCGCGGGCTGTTCTCGTGGAGAAACTGCGCCACCACCTCCTTGCCGCTCCCCGTCTCGCCCTGCAGCAGCACGGTCGCCTTCGTCGCCGCCACCTTGCGCAGCGAGCCACGCAAGGCCTCCATCTGCTCCGAGGCTCCCAAAAGGCACTCCCCGCGCGCACTCCCGACCGCCTGCCGCAGCGTCCGGTTCTCGCGCACCAACTCCGCCGCCACTGCCGATTTTTGCGCCTCCCTCGCCCAGAGTTGGCACACCGCCTGCAGCAAAACCCGGTCCGCCGTGGAAAAGCCCTCCCAAGCGACCGGTTTCATCAGGACCAGAAAATCGCACGCCCCCGCCGCGCCCGCCCGCCGCAGTGGACCGACCAGATATTGATACCCGCCCGCTCCGCGCTGGTGCCTCGCCACATCCCCGCCCTCGACCACCACCGCCTCTGGCAGACCCTGGAACCTCCTCGCCAGAAACTCCGCCAACTTCAACGGCGCCTTCGCCCCGCCGTTGCGGAATTCCATCTCCAGACCCGCCGAGTAAAATTGCGCCTCCTCCGCTCCCAGGCACTCCCGCATCAACCGCGTGAGCCTCTCCACCACCATCTTCCGCTCCGGGCTCTCGGAGAGCCAGAACGCCGCATGGAACACAGCCGCCAAATGCCGCTCCCCGCGCACCTCGGGCAACCGGAAACCCCCGACCAACGTCTGTTCCAGCCCCGCCTCCGGCACTGCCCGCATCCCAGCGACCGCCGCCGCCTTCCGGCCCGCCGCAGGCCCCGCCACCAACCGGAACGCATGGATTCCCAACTCAAAATCGTCCCCGGGCATCAACACCGCCCTCGCCCTCGGCACCCCATTCACCCGAATCCCATTGCGGCTCCCGAGGTCAACAATCTCGACCCCGGCCGCCGTCCTCACCAACTCCCCATGCCTCCTCGAGACCGATCCATCCGGCAGGCACACCGAGCACACCGCATCCCGTCCGAAGGTCATCCTCTCCCCCTCGAAAGGAATCCGATCCCCCTCGCGGCCGTCTTTCACCACAGCCACCGAAAAAACCATCCCGCCAGAATCCGGCATGGTTCTCCCTCCTTATTGCTGCCGGCGGTAAAGCGGCGTATCCGGTCCGTGGCTCAGGGGGGATACCCCCGTCTCCGGCTTCTGCGGGATTGGATACGGGGCAAACGGATCGGGCGTGGGTTGGGGTTTGGGCCTCGGAGCCACCGGTCCCGTTGCCGCAGGCGGCAAGGGTGGCAAGGTCGGCCCCGCCACCGTCTTCGTCCCGCACCCGGATCCCCCGAGCACCACAAACACCGTGCCGGCCATCGCTATTGTTTTTGCAATTGTATTCATCTCATTTCACCTCGATGTAAACCGGCTTCGCCTTTATGGCCGCCTGGATTCTCATTTCATCCGCCACGCTCTTCGGGCGGAAGCCCGAGGCGTCCAACCAGGCCCTCGGCACAATGCCCCCGACCGTCCTGCCGCGCGACAACCCCTTCACATACCAGCGGTCGGTCCGCCCCTGCCTCTCCATGTAAAGCTGCACGACCCGCGTCCCCTCCAGCGGAACATAAAACGACTCACGCGCCACTCCGAACTGGTCCGCGAATGTGAAGACCTGCGCGATCTCCCCCGGCCGAATCGAAACGCGACCCGCTGCCATGGATGCGGTGCACGAGGCGGATGGCGAGGATTGGGAGGGCGACCGACTCACAACCACTTGCTGTGTGGAAAACCGTTCGATGGCCCCGGCGCTTCCACTCAACGCCAAAGCCCCTGCTGCGATAAGGATGGTTTTTTTCATGCGGGAGAATACAGGCAGATTTCATGCCAACTTTCCGCTCCGCGTGCACGAAAAAAATCCCACGCAGCGTAAAAAATCAAACTCCGCGCGCCACTCCGCGCACCCACCGCAGTTCCACAATCTCCGTCGTCAAGTGCACCATCCGCCCCCCGTCGAATTGAAACTCCAGATTCCCCCCGCAAAAAAGATGCCCCGGCTTGATCGTGCTCGAGGCCCCGAAAGTGCAACCGTTAATCCGTACCCTCCCCGCCGGCCGGTCCCCGCGCCCCGTGTGCAAATCCGCCTCGCGCCCCTCCCTCATCCTCAGCGAGTAAACCGTGTGCCGTGTCCGCACCTGCACCAGATCCCCCTCCCGCAAATCCTCCAAAGCCAATTCCGCCCCCGCCGCCTCCCCGCGCGCCTGCAAAAAATCCAGCCAATCCGGCGTCCCGCCATCAGATTGTTTCATACTCTCACTCTTCAAAATCCCACTCCCCTTATCAAGCTTTGTTCGCCCCAGCCATTGCGCTCTTCAACTATTCAGCGTGTTTAGATATTTAGGTCGGTGCCCGACCTTTTGAGTCAATGGTTGCGCGCGTCGAGGGCAGACACCCGGGGGCTAGGCTGCAATTTTGTCGGCCGGGCGTTCGACGGGACGGAACCGGAAGCGGGCATGGTATTTCCCCCCGTTGTGTTTGCGGCAGCATTTGATGCAGGCGGATTTTTGGCGCAGGGGCTTGACGCGGGCCAGCATGGTGCCGCATTCGGGACAGGAGTAGAAAAATTTCCGCGCGATTTTGCGACGTTTGAAGGGGAGTTCATGACAACGCGCCTCATTCGGGATGCCTAGATCAGCGCAAGCCTGGCGCCATTCTTCCCCATGGGCCTCGATACGGCGGCGACCGGCGCGATGCTTCGCCAGAAGGTGAGCGAGTTCGTGACGGAGAGTTCTCTGCACCTCGGCGGCGGAAACCTCGACGAGCTTGGGGTTCAGCAAAACCGTCCGCTCGCCAAACATCGCCATGCCCGCCGTGGTGCGCAGGGTGGGATTCCAATAAACCCGGGCCTGAAGATCGCGGCAGCCGACCGTCTTGAGGAGCTGGTTGGCGAAATCCTCCAAAAGGGGATCCTGACGCAACCGGGAATTGCGCCGGGGCTTTTTGATGTCGTCCGGCTTGGAGCGAACCCGGCGCATCACGGTGCGCCCGAAATCAAGAAGCAGTTGACGGTATTTCATGCCGCCAAAGCCGGTTGAAGACCAATCACACGGGATACCGCCGCAGCGGCCTGCGAAATATCGGACACCGTCGTCTTGCGCCCCATGGAAAAGCGGATCGTTGCCAAGGCCGTCTTGGGATTCACTCCCATGGCGACAAGGACGTGCGAGGGCTGGATCGAGCCGACCATGCACGCGCTACCGCTGGAAACACAAACGCCCTCGAGGTCGAGACCCATCAGGAGAGCTTCGCCATCCGCACCAGGAAAACTGACATTGAGTGTGTTCGCGAGGGATTTGTCGGCATTTCCGTTGCGGATCGCTTTCGGGCAGGCCGCATGAATCGCGGCCCAGAGTTCCTCGCGGAGAGGCTCGAGGCGGGCGGACTCGGACTCCGCGCTGCGGGCGGCGATTTCGGCAGCGACAGCCATGCCAACGATGGCGGCGACGTTTTCCGTGCCGGGGCGGCGGGAATTCTCATGCGATCCCCCGTGTGCCGTTCGCGAGAGGGCGATGCCCGCGCCGAGGTAAAGAGCTCCAACACCCTTGGGGCCGTAAAATTTGTGCCCTGCGATCGAAATCGCGGAGAGGCCGGGCCATTGCGTGCTGAGGGGCACTTTTCCGAAGGTCTGCACGGCATCGGTATGGAAAAAAACGCCCCGCTCCAGACAAACTGCGGCAATTTCTCCGATGGGTTGGATGGCACCCGTCTCATTATTGGCATGCATCACGGATACCACCGTCGTGTCTTTGCGAATCAGGCGGGCGAGGAGCTCGGGATCCACGACCCCGGCACTATCCACCGGCAGAATCGTGACATCATAGCCTTCAAAGTGCTGCAAATGCTCGACGGCGTGGAGAACGGCGTGATGCTCGACAGCGGAGACAATGAGATGCTTCCCGCGCATCGCATGGGCACGGGCCATGCCCATGACTCCGAGGTTGCAAGACTCCGTGCCACCACCGGTAAAAATGATTTCGTGCGACTTCGTGCCGAGGACGGCCGCGAGACGGTCACGGGCGTCATCGACCGCCGCCCTCGCCTGACGTCCCGCCGAGTGAATCGACGAAGGATTTCCAAAATCGCCGTCCAAAAACGGCAACATGGCCTCCCTCGCCTCAGGGGCGAGCGGCGTGGTGGCATTGTAGTCTAGATAAACCATTCGATTTCCGTGGAACCGACCAAGCGGTTCTTATCAACAATACGCAATTGTTTCTCTTCGTAAACTACGAGTGAGTCGGAAGGGACGCTTTGCATGAGAAAAACGTTTGCCCCGATGGTGGATCCGCTGCCAATCACCGTTCCACCACCGAGAATGGTGGAATTCGGGTAGATGGTGACATGATCCTCCACCTCGGGATGGCGCTTGCCGCCTTTGACTATCGCGCCGGATTCGTCTTTGGCAAAGCTCCGCGCCCCCAATGTGACGCCGTGATAGAGCTTCACCCGCCGACCGATGCGACAAGTCTCTCCAATGACCACTCCCGTTCCGTGGTCGATGAAAAAATACGCCCCGATTTCGGCTCCCGGATGAATATCGATACCGGTGCAGGCGTGAGCCCACTCGGTCATCATTCGTGGCAAAAGGGGAATTTTTTCGAGGTAGAGCAGATGCGCGCAACGCTGAATTGCAATCGCTTCCAGAAATGGATAAGAAAGAATAATTTCCTCATTACTGACTGCGGCCGGATCCCCCTCATAGGCAGCAATAATGTCTGTACGGAGCAATTCCCGAACACCGGGAAGGGCCTCCAAAAACTGCAACAAAAGCTCGCTGGCGCGGGATTTCGGGCATTCGGGATCGGAAATCCGGAGGCTTTTGAAAATTTGGTCCTCAAGTTGGTCGGCCAGGGCTTGAAGGCGCGTCCCGGTGATCTCGGCAAGTTCGTTTTTGTGGATCGGTCGCTCGTCGTGAAAACCTGGAAAAAGGAATTGTAACAATTGCTCGCAGAGGCTCGCCAGTGCACGCTTGGAGGGCAGGTTATGTCCATCCGTGTTATTCAGTCCACCCACCAACTCATAGGAGGCAAGAATCTGACTGGCGATATCGGTCAACCGGCTTTGCATGTCGGGAGACTATGTGGCTCCTCGCCTGGTGTCGAGAGTCGGGTGAAATCAGGCTGGATCGTGATCGGGAGGCAGGGCGCCTGTTCCCGCCTGGCAGCGGTAACCCGTGGCGGAGTATCCGGTTTGGGAGTCGTAGGCGGACTTGACATTCTTAAGAACCTCATCCATGGCACCTTGCTCCACAAGCGCGACTATCGCGCCACCGAACCCCCCCCCGGTAAGGCGGGCCCCCAAGCAGCCTTTTTGTTGGATGGCGAGCTCGACCAGCAAATCCAATTCCGGTGTGCTGTTTTCGAAATTCTCCATCGAACTGCGGTGGGAGACCGACATCAATTCACCGAGCTTTTCTCCCTGACCGGCTCGAAGCGCCTCGATCGCTGCGAACACGCGCTCATTTTCACCCACCACGTGACGGGCGCGACGCTTCGCCAACGAGGGCAGGTCCGCCGCCTCCAAAGCTGCGCTGGTGGTGTCGCGAAGCGCTTGAACACCCATCGCGGCGGCGGCGGCAAAGCATTGCTCGCGCCGCTCGTTATACTCGCCACCCGTGAGGGCGTGTTTGACAGAGGAATTGATGATGAGCAGCCCCAGATGGGAGGGAAATGGTATCTCCTCCACCGACTCCGATCGGCAATCCAGATACACCAGATGATCCTTCCGGCCGAAAACCGACGAAGCTTGGTCGAGAAGGCCGCAATTGACTCCGACAAATTCATTTTCCGCACGGCGGCAAAGCTTGGCAATCTCCATGCGGGATAGCGCGAAAGGATAAAGCCGCGAGAGAAAAACCGCCGTCGCCACCTCCAATGCGGCCGAACTGGATAGTCCTGCGCCACTCGGGAGTGTGGATTCAAACTGCACAGCGAATCCCCCCGCCTCGGCGCCCGCTCGAGCTAGCATTTCCGCAACACCAAGCGGGTAGTCCGTCCAATTCCGCCGGGGCTTCAGTCCCCCACTCCGATTCAGGGTCACCATACCGCCCATATCCCCGCTGGCGAGTTGGACGTCTCCATTCGGAAGGCGGCAACCGGTGGCGGTCACTCCGAGCTGCAAAGCCGCCGAGAGGACAACACCTCCGTTGTAATCTGTGTGATTCCCGAGGATCTCCACGCGACCCGGAGCGAAAGCAGTTGCATTAGTCATTCCCCTTATCATTCCGACTGCGTTGGCGCTTGCCAAGGTTGAATTCCGTGTCAGGATAAAAATTGAAACCCACCAATAAAATTATGTCTGATACAACCGAATCCAATACAGCGGTGAAAAAACTCGAAAGCAGCACGGAACACGCCAAAAAAGCTCTCGACGCGGCGGCGAGCGCAGGCAGAGTAGTCGGCGAAACTTTCAAAGCCCAAGCCAAGGAGGCTTTTGAAGCCACCCGTGGCCATCTCGGTGCCGCTGCCAAAGACTTGGGAGAAGCCGCCAGCACGACCTATCAAGACCTTCGCGATCAGGCCCGCGTAAAAACTGAAGACATCAGATACAGGGCAAACCACTTGTTGGATGATGCCTCTGTTTACGCCCAAAGCTACCAAACCGAAGCGGAGGCCTACATCCGCGAGAACCCCCTCCAGTCCGTGGGAATCGCGCTTGGCGTTGGCTTTCTTTTGGGAATTATCCTTCGCCGTTGATCGCAGGAAAAAATCGCACCATGGGCGCTTCACAACCGGGGCTTGACGGCCGGTCCGATGTTCCCCGAGGGCTCATGGCCGAAATCCTGAGTCTGATCGGGTCTTCTGGCCGCTATTTACAGGCGATTCTGGCCTTGGCCGGGGAGGAATCCCGCGAGGCCATCGCCCTTTACACCCGCTTGCTTGTGATGCTGGCCGCCGCCCTCTTTTTTGCGGCCTTGGGCTACATCCTTCTGGTGATCGCGGTTGTATTTTTGGCAGCGCACTTCCTTGGCCTTTCCTGGCTCTGGATTTTTTGCGCACTCACGGTTCTGCACGGTGTGGCCGCCACCATTTGCGCCAAGTATGTCAGGGATTACAGCCGCAGCCCGGTTTTCGCCATGACCCGCCGGGAGATCGCATGCGACTTGGAAAGTCTGCAGAAGAACGCACCCCGCCATGAGTAACAAGGAAGCCATTCTTGAAGAACTCCGCCGGAGCCGCCTGGCCATTGCCCGCGACACCGCAGCCGTTGTGGAAGAGTTCAATATTTACGGCAAACTCAAGCGTTCGGTGACAACCCGCCCCTTTGCGTGGTTGGGAGGCGCCGCCGCGCTCGGCTACATCTTTGCAGGACCGAAGACCAAAACCATCACCAAGACAGTCCCTCAAAAAAGCGGCTCTCCCGCTCGAAAAGACGGGACAGCCGTTAAAGACCGCCGATACTGGCTATCGACGGCCTTTGGCCTCTTCAAGCTCGCGCTTCCCTTCGTGCGGCCCGCGCTTTCGGCCTATGCCGCCCGCCGTTTGGGAGAATTTTCAGAGAAAATAGGACGCTAATTTTTTATGCACGATCCCCGTTTTGACAAACTGGCAGACGTTCTCACCAGCCACTCGACGAAGCTGAAAGCTGGAGAAAAAGTTCTCATCGACATCTTTGACGCCCCCGACGAAATGGCGATTTCGCTCATCCGGGCCACCCGGTCCCGCGGAGCCATCCCCTTCGTCCAAATGCATCATGCCCGTGTCTCGCGCGAAATCGCATTGGGAGCGGAGGAAGCCCAACTCACCATCGCCAGCGGCGTGGAGTTGGCCCGCATGAAAAAGATGGACGCCTACATCGCCGTGAGAGGCAGCCACAACATCACGGAAATGAGCGATGTTCCGGATGAAAAAATGCGGCTGATCTCGGGAGCGATGCGCCCGGTGATGGATTGGCGAATCAACAAGACAAAATGGGTCGTGCTTCGCTGGCCCACACCCGCCATGGCCCAGCAAGCGCAAATGAGCACGCAGGCGTTCGAGGATTTCTACTTCAAAGTTTGCACACTGGATTATAGCCGCATGGCTCCAGGCATGGCTGCCCTCAAATCGCTGATGGACGGTACTGACAAGGTTCAGCTGAAAGGCCCCGGAACCGACCTCCATTTTTCGATCAAAGGAATCGGCTCCGTGACTTGCGGCGGCGACCGCAACATCCCTGATGGCGAGGTTTTTTCCTGTCCCGTGAAGAAAAGTGTCGAGGGCTTCGTGACGTTCAACGTGCCCAGCATTTATCAAGGTCAGGTCTTTGACGCTGTCCGCCTGGAATTTTCGGCCGGGAAGATCGTGAATGCCACGTCGAACAACACGTCTGCGCTCAACCGGATTTTGGACAGCGATGAGGGGGCCCGCTACATCGGGGAATTCGCACTCGGCTTCAACCCCCACATTCTCCACCCCATGCGCGACATCCTGTTCGACGAGAAAATCGCAGGGTCGTTCCATTTCACTCCGGGACAAGCCTACAAAACCGCCGGAAACGGGAATACGAGCCGCATCCACTGGGATATGGTTTGCATCCAACGCCCCGACTGCGGCGGCGGCGAGGTGTGGTTCGACGGGAAACTGATCCGCAAAGACGGCCTTTTCCTCCCTGCCGCGCTGAAAAAACTGAACCCCGATTATCTGCTCGGAAAGGCAAAGTAGGCGGGTGATTTCGGACACCAAGAGCTTTCCGGGGCAATTTGGGTTGCCGTCATCGAATCAACCCGATAGTTATTCAGTTCTCTGATATGGAAAATACCTTGGCCTCGCGAGAATTGCAGATCGAGCGCAAACACGTGATCATCGAGTTGCGCGAAAACGACCGGGGAAGATTTCTAAAAATCACCGAAGAAGCCCACGGGCGGCGGAATTCCGTGATCATCCCCAGCACCGGATTGGATGAGTTTGAAGCCCTCCTCGACGAGGTTCTTACAGCGGGCGAAGAGATCGAATAACACACTCCCCTCGCCACTTCGCGAATCCCGGACAGAACGTCCGACGTTATTTTTTCCACCTCTCGAGGGATTCCTCGTGGAGATGCCGCCGCTGGAAGTAGCGCGAAAAAATGCCGTATCGCGGACTGAAAAAATAAGCGAGGAGGAATATCGCGCCGAGTATCAATACGATCGCCGGACCGGACGGGATATTGGCCCAGAACGAGAAGATCAACCCGACCACCGCTCCGAACATCCCCAGCGCCCCACCACCCCAGAGCATGGTATCGAAGGAATCGCTCAACAAATAGATTGTGGCCGCGGGCAAGATCAGCAACCCGAGAGACAATAGCACGCCCACGGCTTGAAGCGAGGACACCATGGCCAAGACAATGAGCAGAATCAGCATTCCCAAAAGCCCCCCGACCGCGACCCCTTGGCTCCGCGCAACCGAGGCCTCGAAAATCGCGAGCAAAAGCGGACGCTGAAATGCGACCAGCAGGATCAAAGCGAAACAAGTGATCGCATAACTCGTCCAAAGATCGCTGTCCCCGACCCCAAGGATATTGCCAAAAAGAAAATGATCCAAACTCACTTTCACACCCGCATATTTGATTAGGGCGATACCGATGGCAAAAGCGATGATGTAAAGAGCGGCAATGGCTGTCTCCTCCTTCACCCGCGAGCTTCGAGAGATCACGTGTCCGCCCAAAGCAACAAAAACGGCGGCCAGCAGACCACCCAAAAGCAAACCCGCCGGTGAGAGGCCGACCAAAATGGCCGATACGGCGAGGCCCGGCAAAAGCGAGTGCGAAAGCGCGTCGGCCATGAGCGCAAGGCGACGAATCACCACGAAAGCCCCGAGAAAACCATTTGTGAAACCAATCAACACACAGGCCAGGAGGGCGCGCTGCATGAATTCGTATTGGAAGGGTTCGAGAAGCCAGGTCATGCGTGATCGTGGGAATGACCGCTGAAGACGTGCATCGTATAAGCGCGGTCGAGGTTTTCTTTGGTGAAGGTTTCCGCTGTTGGACCACAGGCAACGAGCTCTCCATTGATGAGGAGGATGTGGTCGAAGAGGGCCTCCACGCTTTTGAGATCGTGGTGCGAGGCCATGATGAGCTTGCCCGCATCGCGGAGGCGGCGCATCGCGACGGCGAAGGCCTCGGATGCATTGCGGTCGAGCCCGGTGAATGGCTCATCGAGAAGGTAGATGTCGGCCTGTTGGGCCCAGGCTCTAGCGAGGAAAGCGCGCTGTTGCTGGCCTCCAGAAAGAGCGGATATCTGCCTGTCAGCCAGGTCGGACAGATCACAGATTTCCAAAGCTTCAGCGACAGCGGAGGCATCCCCTGGAGAAAATTTTTTCCATTTTCCCAAGGAGGGATAACGGCCCATTTCGACGAGTCCCCTTACGGTGATAGGGAAATCCCAGTCCACCGCTTCGCGCTGGGGCACATAGGCGATGGCTCGTCCGGCAGGGCCGTCCAACTCATGCCCGCGAAACTCGATACGACCTGTTTCAACGGGAAGAAGGCCCGCGATGGCTTTAAGCAAAGTCGTTTTTCCTGCACCGTTCGGCCCCAACAACGCGATACAGGATCCGCACTGAAAATCAGCCGTGAGATGATGAACCGCCGGGATCCGGTTGTAACTGACAGTAACGTCTTCAAGAACGAGTTGATGGCTCATGGAACGGAAATGGAAATAACGTCCTCTATCGTTTCGCTGCCCCACAGTGTCGCGTCCGTGAGCGTTTTGCCTGCGACCTGAACTTGAATTCGAAGCGCTGCATTTTTTTGTGGTGATGCAAACAGGGCCTTCACCACGAGATCCTCGGGTTTGGCGGCATCCATCGAATAGGTGGCTCTCAACGAATCCGCTCCCGGCAGGGATTCAATCGACTTTTGCCCAACGGAAGCCAGAGAAAGGAGCGCAGGCGTCGATGGGGTAAGCGTGATTTCATAGAGTGTGATTTTTTTGGCGGACGGAGCGGCGATCGACTGAACACCAACAGGACGTTCCAGCGTGATGAGATAGACCGGGATGCCGGCTATCGTGAGAAAGCAGATCAAAACCACCAACCTCAGAATCGGATGCCCCCTCATACTTTATTGGAGGGCTCCCACGATGGTGGTGACATTGCTGCGCATCATGCCGAGGTAGGTTCCAGCGTCACCGGTTCCAAGACCGTCGGCATAGAGCGTGCCGCCGAGAGTCGCTCCGGTTTCCATCGTGATTTGTCGAAGGACTTTGGGATTCTCGATATTCTCGGCGAAGATGGCCTTCACTTGGCGTTCTTTGATTTCTTGAATGAGGTGGCGGACTTTCCGTGATGAAGGCTGATCGGAGGTCGATATTCCCTGCACGGGGAGAATCTCAAACCCATTGTCCTTGGCGAAATAGCCGAGAGCATCATGCGAGGTCACCAGGATTCTTTTGCTTTTGGGAAGGGCGGCAAGTTGGATTCGGACCCATTTCGAAAGGGCTTCAAGTTTCTCTTCAAAAGCCTTCGCGTTCGCCTCGAATGTGGCAGTCCCGGCGGGATCCGCTGCGATAAAGGCATCACGAATCTGCATCGTAACGGCCTCGACGTTCGCGATGCTATGCCACCAATGGGGATCCGTGGACGCATGCCCATGGTCGTGATGGTCCTCCTCCATGCAGGCGATGGGTTTCACGGCGGATCCCGCCACAACGAATATGACCCCGCTTTTTTCCAAACTGGATCGAAGCTTGTCTAGATAAGGCTCGAATCCCAAACCACTCGCCAAGACCATTTGCACATTGGATATTTTTTTGATGTCGCCTGGCGTGGGTTCGTAAAGGTGCGGGTCGCTGCCTGGCTTGATGATCTCCCGCACATCCACACGATCGCCCCCGACGTTACGGGCGATATCAGCCAGCACCGTGCTCAGCGATGCCACCTTCAAGGGCTCCGCTTGGACAAGCGTGGCAAGACCGACGAAAATCAAAATTGAGAAAAATTGGCGCATTCGCCACGGAGGTTAATAGCCTGCATTACTGCAAGTCAATTGCATTTCAAAGAATGAATGGATTGCATGAAAGAGCAAAGCACCCCAAGATTTGCGACTCATAAAAAAACTATGGCTGATTACGATTTGATAGTGGTGGGCGGCGGACCGGCAGGCTACGTCGCAGCGATTCGCGCGGGACAATTGGGCAAAAAAGTGGCCTGTGTTGAGATGGATCGCGCCGGTGGCACTTGCTTGAACTGGGGTTGCATTCCAACGAAGTCCCTGCTGAAAAACGCCGAGGTTTACCAAATGATCAAAAGCCACGCTGGCGACTTCGGCCTCAAGGTCGAAGGCTTGACCTACGAATGGGACAAGGTGATCGGACGCAGCCGCAAAGTCGCCGACCGCCTCGCAGGCGGAATCGAAATGCTATTTAAGAAAAACAAAGTGGATTACATCCGGGGTGAGGCCGCGATTCCCAAGTCCGGAGTGGTCGAGGTGACGGACAAGGACGGCAAAAAAGCCGAACATAAGGCCGCAAAGATTCTCATCGCCACAGGCGTGGTCACCCGCGAGATGCCGGGCTTTCCCTTCAATGGCAAAAGCGTAATCGGCAGCCGTCAGGCCATGGCTTTGGAAAATCAGCCCAAGGAAATCATCATCATCGGGGCCGGCGCCATCGGCATCGAGTTCGCGTATTTTTTCAATGCCTTCGGAACGAAAGTAACGGTGGTCGAGATGCAACCGAATATCCTTCCGGTCGAAGATACCGAGGTCAGCCAGACACTCGAAAAATCCCTCACCAAACAAGGGATCAAGCTCCTCACAAACACCAAAGTCGACAAGGCGGAAACCACCAACAAGGGTGTTCGCCTCACTGTCACCGGGAAGACCACAGAGACGATTGAAGCCGACATCGCGCTGGTCGCGATCGGCGTTTCGCCACTCATGCCCACCGGCATGAATTTTGAGACCGATGCCAAGGGCTACCTCAAGACCAATGACAACTATGAGACGAATGTGAAGGGCGTCTACGGCGCAGGGGACATCATCGGGCCACCTTGGCTCGCGCACGTCGCCAGCTACGAAGCCGTCCAAGCCGTCGAAGGAATGTTCACAGGCTCCAAGCCCAAGAAGGTTTCCGTTTTCCCGGGCTGCACTTATTGCCAACCGCAAGTCGCCAGCGTGGGGCTCACGGAACGCGCGGCGAAGGAAAAAGGCCTGAAATTCAAGGTCGGCAAATTCCCGTTCTTGGCGAGCGGCAAAGCCCAAGCCGTGGGTGAGAGCGAGGGATTCGTCAAACTCCTCGTCGGCGAGAAGCACGGCGAAATCCTTGGCGCCCACATCATCGGCGCGGATGCCACCGAGATGATTGCCGAGCTCGGACTCGCAATCAATATGGAGGCCACCCACGAGGAACTCATCGCCACCATCCATGCCCATCCGACACTGAGCGAGGCGATCCATGAAGCCGCGCACGCCTCACAAGGCCACGCGATTCATTTCTAATCGCCGAAAAAACGAACCAATTCCAGCCAAGGCTCGATCTAATGACGGGCCTTGGCTTGTTTTTTAGGCAAACTTCACTTTCGGGTAGGTTTTGAGGTAGCTACCAACCTCTGCAACAAAGGCATCACCGAATTCGGACTGCTTTCTCTCGCTGATACCCTCGATGAAACGAAGATCGGCGACCTTGGTTGGATATTCCCGAGCCATGTGCCGAAGGGTATTGTCGCCGAAGATCACGTAAGCAGGCACGGCCCGCTCGTCCGCGAGTTTTTTGCGCAACTTGCGCAGACGATCGAAAAGCGTTTCGTCACAGGCGATCTCTCCCGCGCGGGGAGCCGCCACTTTTTTCACCGCCATCGTCTTCGTGAGCATAATGACCCTCCGGCTCCTCAATGCGTCCAAGCCCTCCGGGCTGAGCGAAATCGTGGGGAACTGACCGGATTCCTGCATCAGAAGGCCCGATCGCAGCAACTCCCGACCGACAGCACTCCACTCGGAGCGGCTCAATTCCTTGCCAATCCCGTAGGTGGTGAGTTGATCATGCCCCCATCGACGGATTTTTTCCGTATCCGCTCCCGTGAGGATTTCGATGAGGTGATTCATTCCCACGCCGAAGCGGCCAACCTGCCGAACCCGATAGGCACAAGAAAGAAGCTTCTGGGCCTGCGTGGTGGCATCATACGTCTCGCGGGGCTGAATGCAGTTATCGCAAGCCGCACAATTCGGCACCGAATAATCCTCGGCAAAGTAGTGCAACAATTCGCGGCGGCGGCAGGTGGGACACTCCGCATAGTGGAGCATGAGATTGAGCTGATCGCGGGCGATCTGCTTCTCCTTCGGATTCGTCATCTCATCGATGAAATGCGTTTGCTTCGCCGCATCGCCCGCACTGAAGAGAAGAATACAATCCCCCGGCAAACCATCCCGGCCGGCGCGGCCCGTTTCCTGGTAATAGCCTTCGATGTTTTTCGGAAGATCATGATGAATGACCCAACGGACATTCGGTTTGTTGATGCCCATTCCAAAAGCGATCGTGGCACACATGATCCGGGTTTCGTCACGAATGAACAGCTCCTGATTGAGTTCCCGCTCCTTGGCGGTGAGTCCGGCATGGTAGGGAAGCGCCGAAAAACCGCGATCGGTAAGCCCCTCCGCCACACGATCCGCCGTGGCCCTGGTCGCACAGTAGACAATGCCGCTATCCATGGGCCGCGCTCGAATGAAGTCGATGATTTGCTTCAGCGGCTGATCCTTTGGCAGCACCCGGTACGAAAGATTCGGGCGATTGAAACTCGCAACGAAGACCTGCGGATCTTTCAGTTTAAGATGACGAATGATATCCTCCCTCACTCTTTCCGTGGCTGTTGCCGTGAGAGCCATGAGAGGCACATCGGGAAGAAGCCCGCGCAGGCGCGCAATCTGGCGATACTCCGGGCGGAAATCGTGACCCCACTCCGAGATGCAGTGCGCCTCGTCAATCGCGATGGAGGTGATATTCCAACTCACAAGATTCTCACGCCAATGATCAAGCAAGAGTCTTTCGGGTGCGGCATACAGAAGGCGATAGCGACCCTCATGCAAACCGCGCAACCGTGCTTTCGTTTCTTTGACGCCCAATGAAGAGTTGAGAAATGTCGCCGGGATTCCGGCTGTCTCAAGCTGGCTGACCTGGTCTTTCATCAGCGCAATCAAAGGAGAGACAACGAGAGTCAGTCCCTCGCGAAGAATCGCGGGAAGCTGGAAACAAAGCGATTTCCCTCCACCCGTCGGCAGAAGGGCGAACACATCCTGTCCAGCCAGCGAAGACTCCATAATCTCGCGTTGCAGCGGACGAAACTCATCATAGCCGAAGGCCGACTTGAGCGATTGTCGCATGGTGTCCATTTTGTCGATAGGCAAGAAGGCTCACCGAGAAGCGCCTTCGAATCGAGAGCATTTTGAAAAAAGACAAATTCACCGTCACCCTGAGGGATATTTTATGGAAAATGGCAGCATTTCGTTTTAGATTGCCGTAAATGAACCACGCAGCGGGATCGCGGTATCCGGTGAAAGTATGGGCCTCCCTTGCGGGAATTTTGTGCTCCGCCGTCACTCATTGGTCCGCCCTTGCCACGGAAAACGACTGGACGATTCCGGAGGAGTTTTCCAGCCCGAAGCCACTTCAGATCTCCGAGACATCGGAGAAAATGGCACGCGCCCAGGCCTACTATTTGCAGGCCCTCCTGGACGAAGAAACCGATGGCCCGGAAAAGGCTCTGGCAAGCAAACGGGAGGTTTTGAATTGGGATCCCGGGTTCACGGCCTTGTCAGTCGAGGTCGCCCAACATCTCCTCCGCCAAGGAGACACCGCCGAAGCTTTATCGGTTCTGAAAGATGCGACCAAAGCCGCTCCGCATGAGGATGCCCCCACGCATGCCCTCGCTGGAATTTACCTGCGCCAACTTCAGAAACCCGCACTCGCGGAAAAGTTCGCCCTACAAGCCCTCGAACGAAATCCGACCGACCCGGCCATCTACGAAACACTCTGGGAAATTTACCGCTCCACCGGACAGAACCAAAAAATCGATAACCTCCTCCAGAAAGCATCCCAACGCGACAGCAAAGACTACCTTTTCTGGCTTGGGATTGCCGATATTCGCATTCGCGACTCCACACGGGCGAATGGAAAGTCGAATGAAGCCGTACTTGATCGGATCGCCTCTCTCGTGGACAAGGCTGCCAAGTTGGCTGGAGAGGAACCAGACGCCCTCGCAAAAACGGCGGACTACTACGCGCTTTGCAAGAGAACCAAAGAAGCAAAGGCCTTTTACCGCAAAGCCCTGGCCGCTAATAGCAACCTACCCGGGATTCGCGAAAAACTTGCTGACTGCCTGATTCAGGAGGGGGACATTGCCGCTGCGGCCGGAATCCTCGAAGAAATCATCAAACAAAATCCGCTTCACCTCGCCGCCTACGACCAACTCGCCCGCATCCACTTGGAGCAGGGCAACCCCGCCGCAGCGGTAAACAACATGAGGCAGGCTCTTCTTCTCGCTCCCATCGATCCACGTCGGCAGGAGGAAATCATCCATACCGCGTTCCGCGCTGGAGAATATGAAACGGCGCTCCAATTCGCCATCGAAGGCGAAAAAAAATTCCCCTTTATGATCGGCTTCACTCTTCTGCGCGCCGTGGCATTAAGCCAAAAGCAGGACCATGCCGCAGCGCTTCTCGCCTTTGAAAGGACATTGGTCGAGGCTTCCGTCTCCAGCCCCGAAATCTTGGATACCGCCTTTTATATCAGCTACGCCAGCGCCGCCGAAAAGGCCGGAAATCCCATCAAGGCAGCCGAACTTCTCAAGCAAGCCATCGCCTTGGATCCGATGAATTCGGCCGAAGCCTGCAACTATCTTGGCTACATGTGGGCCGAGCGCAACGAGAACCTTGAGGAAGCCGAGCAACTCATCCTGGAAGCCCTTCGCCTCGATCCTTCCAATGGAGCCTACATGGATAGCCTGGGCTGGGTTTGGCTTCGCCAAGGAAAATTTTCCAAAGCTCTCACCGAACTCATGCGCGCCGCCGAGGCTTTGAAGCGACCGGATCCCGTGATTTTCGAGCATATCGGGGACGCCCATGAAAAGTTGGGCCGAACGGCGGATGCCCTCCTCTATTGGCAAAAGGCACTCCAACTCGAGACCAACAACTCCTCCCTCACAGAAAAAATCGACCGCAACGCATCCAAGGTCGCGCGCCAACCGACCGATAAAGCGACCTCGAAACCCTGAGCGAACCGAACTTGATACGTCAGGGCAAAGCCTGGCGGACTTTTTGAGCGATGGATTCGAAAACGCCAGCCGCTGCGCTTTGAGGGTGCGCCGCCACGGCCGGACGCCCGGTATCTCCGGCTTCGCGAACGAGCGGCTCGATAGGCACCTCGCCGAGCAAAGGCACCTCCAATCTCGCCGCCTCTCTCGCCCCGCCACCGGTTCCAAAAATATCGTAGCGCTTGCCATCTCCGGGACAGAGAAAGTAGCTCATGTTTTCAACAATCCCGAGAACCGGAACATTCGTCTTCGCAAACATCGCTGAGGCCTTGCGCGCATCGATGAGCGCGACCTCTTGCGGTGTCGTCACAATCACCGCTCCGGACAGCGCCACCGTTTGCACAATCGTCAATTGAATGTCTCCAGTGCCGGGCGGGAGATCGAGAACAAGGTAATCCAGATTCCCCCAGGCCACTTGACGCAGAAATTGCTGGGTGTAGCGGGTCACCATCGGCCCGCGAAGAACCGCTGGAGAGCCATCATCAAGCAAAAATCCCATCGACATGAGGGAAACGCCATACCGTTCGATCGGAATGATGCGGTTCTCATCGTCGGCTGTCGGACGCTCGTTACCACCGAACATGATGGCCACGCTCGGTCCGTAAATATCGCAATCGCACAAACCTGTTTTTGCTCCCGATTGAGCGAGGGCCAACGCGAGATTGGCAGCCACCGTGGATTTCCCGACCCCGCCTTTTCCACTGCCGACCGCAATGATGTGGCGAACCCCTTCTATGCGGGCCGGCCCGACATTTCCCGTCGGGGCAGCCGGAGCCTGAACGTCCACCTTCACATTCAAACGGCCCGTCCCCACCAAACCCTTGAGGGCTTGAATCGCCTCGTCACGGATCGTTTTTGCCACGGCGTTCTCCGTGGTCGAGACCACAAGCTGAACATCCACATCGGTGCCGTTGATGGAGATTTCGCGGACGAGGCCGAATGAGACGATGTCACGAGAGAAGCCCGGGTATTTCACGACCTTCAATGCTTCACGGATGGATTCTTGGTTTATGGATGACATGGGCCGGATTGTGCATGGATGGACCGCACAGACAAGATTGTTGGTGGGATTTCCATATTGCTTCGAAAGGCGTGTGGAACTAAGTTGCACCGGTCAGAGGCTATGGACTGCGGACAGGCGAACCCCGCCAGGGCAGGAATGCAGCAACGGTAGTCTGCTCCTCTTTGCCGTAGTCCTCTGACACTTTCCCCGCCTTGACTCACCCCTGCCGAGCGATATTGTGACGGCATCAATGGCAACAACTTCCCGTGAAAGTGTACGCAAGACTCTCCATGAGTTTTTAGCGGAAAAAGGTTTTCGCAAAACCTCCCAACGCGATGCCATCATTGAGGCGGCTTTTGGCACTCATGAACACTACACCGCCGAGGAACTCTTGGTGATGTCCAGAGCCATCGACAAATCGGTTTCCCGCGCGACAGTCTATCGCACACTTCCAATCCTGGTCGAAAGCGGACTCCTGCGCGAACTCGATCTGGGCGGTGAGACCAAAATCTACGATCCGAACTTCCTCGAGCACCCGACCCACAATCACCTTGTCTGCGTGGACTGCAAAAAGATCATCGAATTCGAAGACCCTAACATGGAACTTCTCGAAAACTGCATCTCTCGCCGATTGGGATTTTCCCCGGCCAACAAAATGGTGACGATTGAAGCCCATTGCGACGAGTTCAAGGCCAGCGGCACCTGCACACGCCGCCCTTGTGACAAAGACTGATCAAAAGCGCGATCAGTCGCCTTGCACTTGGCTTGCCGCAGGAATATAACCTTCGAATATCGATAAATAATATGTGGAAAGGCCGTTTTAAGGAGGAGCAGTCCGACCTGCTCAAAAGTTATGGAGAATCTGTCAGCACCGATTGGCAACTTTTCCGACACGACATTCGGGGTAGCATAGCGCACGCGCGCGCCTTGATGGGCTCAGGAATCCTGACCCAAACCGAGTTCAGCTCCATCGAAGACGGCCTGCTTGGCATTCAAAAAGACATCGAATCTGGCCAATTCGAATTCAGCCGTGACCTCGAAGACGTTCACATGAACATCGAGGCGGAACTCACTCGTCGCATCGGCGCGACTGGTGCCAAGCTTCACACCGCGCGGAGCAGGAACGATCAAGTCGCCCTCGACTTCCGCCTCTACCTTCGTGACGCCTCTGGGCAAATCCAACAACATATCCGGAACCTTCAGAAAGCCCTAGTGGGGCTGGCCGACCGCCACCGCCACGCCTTGTTGCCGGGCTACACCCACCTCCAGCGCGCCCAACCCGTTTTTTTCGCCCACCATCTCCTTGCCTATGTGGAGATGCTCGACCGCGATGCGGGTCGCCTTTCCGATGCCGCCAAGCGAATGGATTCCATGCCTCTCGGATCTGGTGCCATTGCCGGATCGACGATCATTTTGGACAGGGAGTCCGTGGCTCGGGAACTTGGGTTTTCGAAAGTCAGCACGAACAGCATGGATGCCGTTGCCGACCGCGATTTCGCGTGTGAGTTGCTTGCGGCCCTCGCGATCCTTGGCATGCATATCTCCCGCTTGAGCGAGGATGTGATTCTCTGGGCTTCCGCTGAATTTGGGTTTTTGGATTTGAGTGACCGTCACACCACCGGCTCCAGCCTCATGCCACAAAAGAAAAACCCCGATATCGCCGAGTTGGCGCGTGGAAAGACCGGTCGACTTTATGGCAACCTCATGGCTCTGCTGACGACCATGAAGGGTCTGCCCCTGACCTACAATCGCGATATGCAGGAAGACAAGGAAGGAGTGCTCGACTCCGTTCAAACCGTCTCGGATACCCTCGTGATCATCGCAGAAATGATGTCCGCCGCCTCACTCCGGGAAGATCGGGCGCTGGAAGCCGCAAGCGATCCGCTGCTGCTGGCGACGGATCTCGCCGACCGCCTCGTGGAAGGCGGAGTACCCTTTCGTAAAGCTCATGAGATCGTCGGTGGACTCGTCGCCCTGGCGCAGCAAAAACGAACCCCTCTCCATCTATTGAACCAATCGGATTTTGAATCGGCTTCGCCCGTTTTGACTCAAGAAGTCGTTAAGAAAACCTTCGACCTCAATCTGGCTATGGCTGCACGCAAGGCCATAGGCGCCCCCTCCCCAGACAACGTCGCCCGCGAAATCCAGCGTTGGTCGGAGCAATTGTCCTAAAGCCGCCTGATGAAAGTTGATCATTTTTTTGCGTTCCGCAACCGTGGTGACGTCTCCAAGCCTTTCCTCTCCCACCTCGAGGACCTTCGCTTCACCATAGTCAAAATGGCCATTGCCCTGGTCGCCGGCATGATCGCCTGCTTCATCTTCCGCAATGAAATGGCCGCCATTGTTCAGCACCCACTCATCGCGGTGGATCCCCAGCGAGCAGCGAACCTCCAATCCCTTGGAGTGGCGGACTCATTTACTATTTCACTGGAACTCTCCTTCTACGGCGGCTTGGTTATGAGCTTTCCATTTCTTGTCTTTTTCTTGGCCGAGTTTGTCCTTCCCGCCCTTTCGCGTACGGAGAAGGCCATGCTCTTCCCCGCCGCTCTTTTGGGAGCAGGACTTTTTTTGGCCGGTGCCGCATTCAGCTATTTCGTGGTTCTTCCCCAGACACTCGAGTTTTTCTTCAAGGATGCCCAGTCTATGAATTGGCAACCAACATGGACCGTCCGCGAATATTACTCCTTCACGACCCAGTTTGTGATCTCTTTTGGTCTCGCCTTTGAATTGCCGCTGGCTGTTTTGCTTTTGGTGAAGCTGGAGATCGTGGATTACGAACTGCTCAAAAAGACCCGCACATTCGCTGTCGTCATTATCTTTATTCTGGCAGCCGTCATCACTCCCACATCGGATATTCTGACACTCCTTCTGATGGGCGGTCCCATGTATTTTTTGTATGAAATGTGCATAGGCATAGCCTGGCTTATGCAAGATCGATCTCAGAACAATAAAACCGACACCCAAGCCTCCTAGGCCAGAATTGGGAGACGCGGTCAACTACCGCGCATTTGCATAATGCGGGCGGCATATTTCGCCAGCATATCGCACTCGAGATTCACCCAATCCCCCGGCTTTAAATCCCCCAGATTGGTATGGAAGGCCGTATGGGGAATGATCCAAACGGCAAAGGCATCGGCGGTCACCTCGGCAACGGTCAGGCTCACACCATTGATGGCCACGGAGCCCTTGTAGGCAATGTAGGCGGCAAAATCCGGCGGCACTTTGAAGTCGAGGCGAAGATCCGCCCCCTTCCGCAAAACCTCACAGACGGTTATCGTGGCGTCCACATGTCCCTGAACAAAGTGCCCCCCGATTCGACCATCGGCTCTCAAAGACCGCTCCAGATTGACTTTCCTGCCGGGGCTCAAATCCTTCAGGTTGGTGCGCTGGAGAGTTTCTTCCAAAAGATCAAACGCCATCCCGTCCTCCTTGATTGAGACCGCTGTCAGGCAACAACCATTCACCGAAATGCTGTCCCCGATCATCACTCCACTCGAAATGGCCGGGGCTTGGATTATCAGGCGGGCGGATCCTGCCGAACGCTGCAACTCCCCACAAAGCCCAATTTCCTCAACGAGTCCGGTAAACATGGGAACGACTATTCACCTTCGTGCAGCGGAACATCAACCGGAAAGTGAGCTTGGCAAAGCGGGTTGACTTGATAGCTTCGCCGCATGTTCACAAAGGCGCTCGGAGAAGCACGATGGATATTCGCTATTTTGATAGCGGGATGGATGATTGCGATCCCGTTCCTGCCTGTGTTGGGCGTTCTCTTTGCCGGGCTTATTTTATTCACTTTCTACTTTTTCCGCGACCCGGAGCGCGTGCCGCCGGAAGGGGAAAATATCGCCGTTTCTCCTGCTGACGGTGTCGTGACAACGATTGATGAAATCGATGAGGACGAGTTTTTCAATAAACGGGTCCGCCGGATCGGCATCTTCCTTTCCGTACTGGATGTGCATGTGAATCGCGCTCCGCTCGCCGGCGAAGTGACCCACTCCATACCCAAACCGGGTGGATTTTTTGACGCAAGGGATCCCCGTTGTTCAATCTTGAACCAAAGTCGTTCGTGGGTGTTTTCCGGCCCTGTGGCCATGGTGATGGTGAAACAAATCACCGGCGCCATCGCCCGCCGCATCTGTCCCTGGGCCGTCGTAGGCGACAAACTCCAGCGCGGGGAACGCTTTGGCATGATTCGCTTTGGATCCCGCACCGAGATGTATTTTTCACTCGATGCTGAGGTATTGGTGAAAGTCGGCGACCGCGTGGCGGGGGGGGAGACGCCTGTGGTGAAATTCCCTCTCAACCGATGACACCCTCAAACGAGCCCAAAATCTACCTCCTGCCAAATCTCATGACGGCAGGCAACCTCTTCTGCGGCTTTGCGGCGACCCTGCGAATCATCGATGCATCCATCCTGATCGCCAAAGGCCAACCCGCCGGCACACTTTACCATGAATCGATCGCGTTCATTCTGGGGGCATGTGTATTTGACCTTTTGGATGGACGGCTTGCGCGATTGGGTGGTCACGAGAGCCCCTTTGGCAGGGAGTTTGACTCTCTGGCCGACATCATCTCCTTCGGCATTGCTCCAGCCTTACTCGTTTATCAAATCGTCTTGCGGGATTTTTTGAGAACCGGCTGGCTGATCGCCTTTTTCTTTCTTCTCTGCGGCGGACTGCGGCTTGCGCGCTTCAACTGCGTCGCGGCCAGTGGGGGCGACAAGCCAGAGAAGGATTTTTGTGGGTTTCCCATTCCTGCGGCGGCAGGACTCATTGCATCCTTGACCCTCTTCATGCTGTGGCTTCAGGAAGATGCACGGACCATAGGCCCGTGGAAATTCAGTCTCCCTGTCCTGCTGATTTTTCTGTCGTTTATGATGTTCAGCAGAGTCAAGTATCCCAGCTTCAAAAGCGTGAACTGGCGCACCCAGCGCTCGATCCCTGCCTTTCTGATCTTGATCCTCGTGCTTGCATTCACCGCAATGAACTATCAGTGGATGCCAGCGGTTATCTTTGTTTCCTTTTTGCTATACGGGTTTGTACGTCCATTCATCTCCAAAGCCCTTCGCAAGGAAATCGAAGAGGACTCCGGTGAAGATTCGGAAGAGACCGCCCTCAGCGACTCCTCCACACCAAATCGGCACTAATTCAGTCGCGGGTTCCCATGCGCTGGACCAACTCGAATTCCTGCCTGAGCTTGGCAATATGAGTCGCAGGGAGATACCCGCGCCATTGGCTGCCGGGATAAATAACCGAATCGCGGCCAACCAGCGATCCCGGACTGAGTACGCTGTTACATCCAATTTCCGCATGGTCCCCGACCACGGCCCCAAACTTCCGAAGACCCGTTGAAACCGGCCCCTCGGGAGTAGGAATGGAGATCACCCCTTTATCCAGACGGACGTTGGAAAGAATAACCCCCGCACCCAAGTGCGCACCATGCCCCAAAATCGAATCGCCCACATAATTGAAGTGTGGAATTTGGGCATTATCAAAAACGAGGCAATTTTTGAATTCGGATGAATTGCCCGCGACCACTCCGTCACCGATGATGACATTCTCGCGGATGTAGCACCCGTTGCGAATCTCGCAATTCTCACCAATCCAAGCAGGGCCTTTGATCATCGCCCCCTGTTCAATGACGGTGTTTTTTCCAACGAAGACAGCCCCGCTTACGAACGGCTTGCCAATCAGACGGCCATGAAGTCCCGGCTTGAGCCGAAACTGAAGGTAGCTCGCGATCTTGGGAAGCACATCCCAAGGATGCTCGATATTTTCAAACAAACTACGGTGTTCGCAGTGGCTGAGGTCGAAAAATTCTTCAACGGAAAACATCATATCAATGGTTTATTGCTGCAGGCGCTGCCGGTGAGAGTTTTTGCCCCTCCTTGGTATCCTTCACGATCCAACCCAACGCGAGAATTTCGTCTCGGAGGGTATCGCTGAGCTTCCACTCCTTGGCTGCGCGCGCTTCCGCGCGACGATCCAAAATCTGGTGGACTTGTTCGGGGACAGATTCGGCATCGGGGCCAAAGACCAACACGGAATTAACCCCCTCAAGCCATCGCAGGAGATAGGCAGCCTGATTGGGGGTAAGCGACGAGGCATCCATCCGGCGATTCGTATCGCGAATCGTTTCAAAAACAGCTCCCAAAGCGGCAGAGATATTCAGATCATCATCCAGTGCCAAATCAAAAGCCTCCAGTCCTTCAATCTGAGCTTCTCCCGTAGCCTCGGCAGCCAATGCACGAAGGCGCTGCGTCCATTCATCGAGACGTTGCAAGGCGCTACGGGCTGCAGACAAACCCTCAAACGTGAAGTTGAGAGGCTCACGGTATTTCACTGAGATGAGCGCATACCGGACCTCACGACCCGTCCAGCCCTTGTCTATCAGGTCACGAAGTGTGAAAAAATTTCCGGCACTTTTGGCCATTTTGGATCCCTCTACCTGAAGGTGCTTGCAATGCATCCAGAGACGAACAAAGGGTCGTCCGGTGACGCATTCCGTCTGAGCGATCTCCGCCTCATGGTGCGGAAAGATATTATCCTCACCGCCACAGTGGATATCGAGCTCGTCTCCGAGTATTCCCGTCGCCATCGCGCTGCATTCGATGTGCCAACCAGGACGTCCCCTCCCCCATGGACTTTCCCAACCAACGTCACCATCAGCCTCATCCCAGGCTTTCCAAAGTGCAAAATCTCCTACGTTTTCCTTTTCGTATTCATCACTGCGCACGCGAACACCATCCCGTAGCTCATCCAAATTGAAGTGGGCCAGTTTTCCGTAGCCGGGGAACGAGCGAATGCGAAAGTAAACCGATCCGTCTTCGGCCCGATAGGCGTGGCCTCTTTCGATCAGAGTCCCAATCATCGAGACCATCCTCTCAATGTGATTCGCCGCCGTCGCTTCGGGAAAGTGATCCGCCCGCTTGATCCGCAGAGTATCCAGATCCTCAAAAAAAGCTCTTTTGAATGGCTGGGTGAATTCCGTTAGTGGAATTCCCGCCGCACGACAACCCCGGATCGTCTTGTCATCAACATCGGTGAGATTCATCACCCGGGTGACCTTGAGTCCGCGGTGCTCCAAGTGCCTCTGGAGAAGATCCTCAAAGATGTAAGCCCGAAAATTGCCGATGTGGGCATAATTGTAAACGGTCGGCCCGCATGTGTAGAGCCTCACGTGGCCAGGGTCTCGCGGAGTGAATTCCTCGATTTGTCGGGAAAGCGTATTAAAAAAACGGATCGCCATGAATGCGGATATTAAAGTGATCGGCGAAGGGAAAATCAACTCCGGTGAACTCCGAAGATGGGAATATAACACACCATCCCTTCAGGCTTGGTGGTGAACAAGCAAATGATGCGCTTTAGTTTTCCTCTTTTACTGGATTTGGTGGAGTATTAGCCCCGTCTTTCTGAGCTATCGCGGAACGTGCTGCGGAAGCAGCCAACCTCAGCTTGCCAAGATTTTGCTTGGTTAGCGATGTCTGAGGATTACTGATTGCCTCTAGGTTTTGAGCTTTGATCTCTTCGTAGATTTCACCACGATAAATGGGAATCGACTTGGGAGCATCAATACCAATTCGAACAACATCCCCATCAACCCGCTTGACAATCAATACAACGTTGTCACCAATTTGGATCGTTTCACCAATTTTTCTGGATAGAGTAAGCATCTGATCTCCTTCTTACTTACTCGGTTTCGTCAATAAGCACGTGAGAGGTCGAATACTTGAGATAATTCACCAAGATGACTTGTTTTCCCACACGGGTTTGACGGTTGATTATAATAGGTGCCGCCAAGTTGAGAGTCACTTTTTGCGGATCAAAGGACTTGATTGTGGCAACATTGATTATCAAGGGCAAAGAAGAACTCCCCTTGAGATCCAAAAACTCGGAATCCTCATCACTGATATCAAGAACGTAGTCTTGAACCAACCCGACAGGTTCTACAGCAGGTATTTGTATCGCATCCCCATCAACGCAACGAAGGATAACAAATGGCAATGACTCGGGATCTACTATCAGTTCAAATTTTTTAAAATCAGGAAGACCAATCAAGCCGGACGGCATGAAAAACTTATTATTGGTCTGATCGGGAATAAATTCCTCACGACCCGCGATCTCAGCTTCGAGCAGCATGCTTTTGAGTTATTTCAAAACTAACGCAAATAGTCCAGCAAGGAATTATTCTGGATTCTTGCACCGCTTTGAATCGCCGCTTGATAAGCCATCTGTGCTCGGTTCAATCGGACTGTGGCCTCTGCAAAATCGACATCGGCATCAGTGGATATGAGCTTCTCTGAGGACTCATAACGAAGCTCCAGATCTTTCTGAACTGTTTCCAAACGATATTGGATCGTCCCCGCACGGGACATGGCGGAAAGGATGGTGTCTTCTTGGTTGGCCAAATCGTCACGAAGATTTATGACAGCAGATGCCTTCGTCGTGCCCGCGCTGGGTGTATCAGACATCGCTTTCCGCATCTCAATCATTTTATTTAGCAAATCGGCTACCTCACGGTTTTCCTTGGGTGTCGTGAAAGCTGATAAAGTCGTGTCCTCGCCAACATGCATTTGAGGGTTTGCATCGTCCGCTTGCTGTGCAACAGTGTAACTATAGTCGATATTTCCGGTGGTATTATTCAGCACGAATGGCGGTGTCGATTCCCCAGATCTATCACCGGCTAAAAGGTAGCTACCCCTGAGTTTCGTGTTAGCGACGTTCAGCCCTTGTTTAATGAGTTGGTCGATCTCGGAAGCCTTGGCTTTAAATTCCTGTTCGGAAGTAGCCCCATTCACGTTGGCTGCGAGTTCGGAAGTGCGAACAAGCAGATCTTTTATCTGATCCAATGAGGAAAAAGTCACCTTGCTTACCTCATGCCCATCAATCGAGTTACGATAATATTGCTGGTTTTGTTTTTTTTCTGTGCGAAGACTCAAAACGCGCTGCATCGCAGGCGCATCATCACTAGGTGCCGCGATCCGCTGACCAGTACTAAGCTGAGTGAGAGCCTTGTTTTGCTCTCCACCAAGAGCCTGAAGGCGACCGAGGAGCGTGTCAGGAAAAGTATTGAATGTGACTCTCATATTTTAGCAATGGTTAGAATGATCCCAAACGATTGACAACTTGGTCGAGCAAATTGTCCACGACAGTGATAAATCTCGAAGTCGCTTGAAAACTGCGCTGAAATTTCATCATATCCGTCATCTCTTCATCTTGGGAAACGCCACTGAAAGAGTCCCGATTGGAACGTGTCATTTCCTCACTCAGCTTTTGGTCCTCTAGTTGAATATAATTGGTGCTGAGTTGTTGCCCTAGGCTGCTGACAGTTGTGTTGAAAGCGCCACCAAACGTTCCATCAATCGAGTCCGCTCCGCTGGGCGGGCTCACAAATTGTTTGTTTGCCAAACTGGCTATAGCAAGGGCGATTTCATTGGAACCCGCATTTGATGTGGAGGTCGACTTCAATGCACTCACAGTGAGTGTTGGATCTATCTCAATCAATTTGCCGGTTGCTGTGCTTGCAAGGGACTGAAAAAAATTGTTACCGGTCGGTAAATAAGCATCGTTTAAGGAGTTCCTCAACTGTGTTGCAATGGCCGCGATCCGATCACGCGTTTCTTGCACCGTTCCATTCCGCGTTTCCAACTGAGAAATCAAAGCTCCTTTGGAGGGCGTCAGATCAGTACCGCCAAAAGTGAATTTTTTATCAGTGCTGGTGTTGACATAGGCCAAAACGCCGTCGCCACTCACGTCTTTACCCTCCACCAAGATGACATCCCCACACTTAACCCGGATTTGCCCATTGCTATCGGCCATATTCTCGAAACTCACGTCCATATATTTGGAAAGTTCTTCCAACTTGGCTTGGCGCTGATCCCGCAAATCGACTGCCGAGTTAGGTCTCCCATTTTCGGCTTTGGCAATGTAGCCGTTGATTTCGGCGAGCGTCTTGAGAATGCCATTTGCGTCGATGAGATCGCTCTCTATCTGTGCATCCACGTTGGACTGCACGTCACCAAGCAACTCATCGGTTTTGTTGATCTTAGCGACCAGAATTTTTGCTTTTTCAATGAGCAGCTGTTTAACGGCCACGTCATTCGGCTTAACCGAATAGCTTTCCCAAGCATTGAAGAAATCGCTTAAGGAATCGCTGATGCCACCACCATTGCTCCCAGAGGCATTTTGGATAGATGTCGAATCCTTGGTGCGATCCAAAAACTGGCCGAGCGCACTCTCGGCGCTCTCCAAGATTTTTTTAGCGGCCTCAAGCCCAGAAGAAGCCGTATATTCGCGCATGACACTTTTGTCCAAAAGCGCATCCCGATTTTGGCGCAACTCCATGGCCTCCACGCCCATGCTTTCAGTCGCAATCTGTGTATTAATCGAACCGCGGTCGCCAATCTCCACACGCTGCTTGGCATAGTTGCGATTATTGATGTTCGCCAGATTTTTTCCGGCTATCTCGAGCCCCTTTGCGTGAACGCTAAGAGCCTTGCTGCTGGTTGCGAGATTTGAAATGAGTCCTGACATATTAAACTTCCTTGTTTAGAGGATCCCTCCTCCTGTCGCCATTTTTAGGCGACAGCAGTTGCCAGTCGTTCCGCTGTATATGTGCTTCTGACTTGACCATGGGATCCATAAGTTCCAGGGATTGCTCCCGGGTTACTTATAGCAAGCAATTGCCGTGCCGACTCCACACACTGAGCAAGAAGCATTCGATTTTGGCGAGTGCGGCGTTGGGTGCGGGAAATGAGATCGTTGATCTCCTCAATGAGGGCGCGAAGGAGTGGTTGTTGTTGAAGCGGAAAATGAACCGTCAAAGCTGCCAACGTAATATCCGAGGACTGACCCATAGCCATGGCAGTCGATCGAACCAAAGCTTCCCGTTCCAAACGGCAGCCTGAAAGCTTGGCAATCTGTTCGTCCACATCGACATTGATATCCAAGAACCCTGTCGGATCTTGATGGACGATACACTTTTGTTGGCGATCAAAGAGGTGGAGCAAACCACCATATTCCTGCAACTCATTTTGAAGCGCTGCCACGATGTCTTGGAATTGGTCTTGGAGTTTCATATTTCAGAATTGGTTTTGGGATGTTTGATCATTTGGGCTTGAAGAACGGAAGCGATGCCGTTTTTGCCTCCACTAATGGACTCGGATATCGTATTCGTTAGGAAAAAATTATACATTCCGGACTTATCAGCATTTTCCGTAGCGCCTTGCAGCATGGGTTCAAGTGCCTTGTCCAACATTTGACGCCACATGATCGCCTCAAATTGCTTACACGAGTCGGCAATTTTTGCATCGTCCTTGGAGGCATTTTTGCCGAGCGCGATTTTTGAAAGTGACGCGTCCTGCACCGCCATGGGAGAGATTTGTGATGAGAGGGCGGAGATATCCATATTAGTTAAGAACAAGTTCCGCTTGAAGCGCACCAGCGCGCTTCATGGTTTGAAAAATAGACATCATATCGCGAGTAGAAACGCCCAGGGCGTTGAGCGCCGCTGCGACGCGCTCAATGGTTGGGGCCTCTTCCACGAGCTTAAATCCGCCTTTTTGCTCATTGACGCTCGTCGTCGTACTTGGAAGAACG
>JALQZP010000002.1:30757-53195 GCA_023258235.1 Terrimicrobiaceae bacterium
AAAATAAAAAACTCCACTGAAAGCCCCCGGCTGGCTGGCTGTAAGAGTGGAAGCAATGGATATCGTTAGAGATCCATGACTGACCGCCACCTTGGAGACTCGCACATTGGAGGTGGCGACGATCACGCCCGTTCTTTCATTGATAACGACACGGGCAGCGGCATCGGGCTCCAGCTCAATGCCACCGATGCTGGCCAAAAAATTCACTTCGTAAGCGCTGTATTCCGGAGGAACGATGACGTTGACAATCCTAGAATCCTTCGCAACTGCCGTATTTGGGAATACGCGATTGATGGCCTCCGCCATCCGCGCCGCGGAAGTATAGTCCGCCTCGCGGAGCATGAGGTTGAGGGATCCGTTGTGCACGACTTCGGCAGGGATTTCCCGTTCCACGATAGCCCCGTTGGGAATTGTGGCTACGGTCGGATGGTTTTTTTGGACAGTGGCCCCTCCGGGACCGCTAGTGCCACCCAAGAATCCACCAACAGCAATAGCACCTTGAGCGACAGCATAAACCGTCCTATCCGCACCCTGCAAGGGGACCTGCAAAAGCACTCCGCCTTGAAGCGATTTGGCATCACCAATCGAGGAAACAGTCACATCGATGCGTGACCCCGGGCGCACGAATGGCCCGATTTCAGAAGTAATCATAACGGCGGCTACGTTTCCGGACTTGATCTTATCCTGGGGCACGTTGATACCGTAATTTTTGAGCGCGTTCGCAATGGATTGGAGGGTCGAGTCGATTTTACTGTCGCCTGTGCCGGCAAGACCGACCACGAGTCCATATCCATTCAACTGGTTGTCCCGTGCGCCTTCCACATCAATGAGGTCTTTGATGCGAGATCCACCCGTACTATTCAAAGTGATTGGACTGGCGTCGCCAACTTGAGCCGAAAGCTGACCACCTAAGAAAGCCGAAATAACAGTCAGTATGAGAAGATTTTTCACGTTGATTTTTAAAATGGTCTGACTTTTTCCCAACCGCGAACGAGCCATCCCTTTTTCTGCGCATCGGACAACTCGCCGGCTGGGATAAACTCAACTTGCGCATCAGCGATTTTCGACGATGAAATCGTATTCGTGGCCGAAATATCAACCGGACGGACGACGCCGCGCATGTAGCTGTAAATATCTTGTTTTGAGGTACGAATAATTTTCGCCCCCTCGACAACCAAATTCCCGTTCGGCAGGACATCCACAACTGTCACGGATGTGGTGCCTGTTATCCCTATGGTATCTTTCAATTCATTCTTGCCACCTTCGTATTTCGATTCACCGGCAAAGTCGATCGTCGGGATATCGACACTACCAAACGCACCGCCCACCGGAACGGTAGTGGTATTTCCTTTAGTTGTTGCAGGTGCTTTAGCCACACCTACAAGCGCAGGAACCGCTCTCAAAAACTGATTGAGAAAATTATTCATTGCCAACCCAACACCTCCTCCTATCTCACCGGCGCGCTGAGTCAGGATTTTCGTTGTAGCTTCGGAGCTTACAAATTCATCCACAGTAACCGTGAGAATATCGCCGATATTGCGGGCTCTCGAATCCGCAAACATACTCTGCTCCACATTTCCTGATTTCACCCAAAGGGAGGCGGCGCGAGCTTCCGTGGTTACCATGGCGATCACAGCCAAGATTCCGGCGGAAAATACGATTCGTTGACTCGATTTCATTAGCATTATCAAAATTTGACTTGAACGGTGTTAAGATTGATCACTCTGGCCGAAAATTCTTTCCTACTGTCCAGATTTCGCACACTCACCATTTCCCCGGCGCCTCCATTACCAAGAGAAATCCCCTTCATCGAAATATTCATCGCCCCCTCCGTCACAACCACATCAACCAACTGCCCTTTCTTTACCAATGGACGTAGTGCGATGTCCCTCCAACTCAAAGGGCGTTCCTGGCTCACGGTTTGAGCCATTTCATAAACAGAAAGGTCTGTATTCGCTGGCACAAAAGAAAGTTTCTCGCTCAAAATATCGAAGCTTTTTGGCGTGCAAATAGAACCATCCGGGATCTCACCCCGATCGAGACGACGTGTGGAGAACCAAATCGGACGCCAAATCTGCGCCCGAACGGACAACTGCCAATCCCCCAGCGATTTACCACTCGATTCAATATGAAATCGGACCTGCGAAGTCGAGGTGAGTCCACCATTGGGAGCCAAATCCAAAACGAGCTTCCAATCTTTGGGGTTGTTGACTTCCACAGGTTTCCAAGGCTGCAGGAGGGAAAGCCTGAGGTCGCCCTCAATCGAATAGCGGGCAATCAATTCGCGCTGAAGAGCGTTAATGACATCGCGTTCACTGATGAGGAAGTCGCCCCTCGAAGTGACTACTGCTGGAGTTTGGGACTCGGCATTGCCGAATTGGGAAGCAGGGGATGATTGCGCGGGCGCATAAGCTACTGGCGACAAAATGTTTCCGAGTTCGCTTGCCGAGAGTGTGGCGAGCGATAACACGGAAACAAATAATGTCGAAAGCAATTTCATTATCTCTTAATATTATTCGTCAGTTCCATCATCTGATCCGATGTTTGGATCGCCTTGGAATTCACTTCGTAAGCCCTTTGAGCGAGAATCATATTCACCATTTCCTCAGCCACATTCACATTCGATGTCTCAAGGTAGTTTTGTAAAAGCGAGCCGAATCCAGCCTCAGCCGGATTACCCAGCGTCGGAGTCCCGCTCGCGGGAGTTTCTTCCAGCAAATTGCCACCCACACTGCGAAGGCCCGCCGGGTTATTGAAGCGGACGAGTTGCACTTGGAAATTCTGCGATCCACCAGGTGTCTGAACCGTAACTTGACCGTTGGTCGAAATGCTCACGTTTTGGGCATCCACGGGAATGGGCTGAAATCCGCTCAGCAAAGGCAGACCATCGTTGGTCACCACGCGTCCATCGGAAGCAATCTTGAGCCCGCCGTCACGGGTGTAGGCCGTCGTGCCGTCTGGTCGCTGCACCTCGAAAAAACCATCACCTTGGATCGCCACGTCCATTTTTTCGCCAGTTTGCGTCACTTGGCCTTGCGTATAAATTTTGGCCGTGGAGGCGACGCGGGAACCGTTGCCGACTTCAACGCCAGCAGGAACAAGATTGCCGGCCCCCTCCTCAGCTCCGACGGCACGCTTCTTTTCATAGAGCATGTCTTGGAACTCGATCTTATTCTTCTTGAAGCCCGTTGTATTCACGTTCGCAAGGTTGTTTGCGATCGTGTTGAGATTCATTTGCTGCGCTTCCATTCCGGTGGAAGCTGTTTGAAGTGCTCTTAGCATAGTAGTGATAGGTTAAGCAGTCGGTGTGCCAAGTGTGCCGATGGCCTTCGAGATGAGGTCGTCGTGAGAGGTCATGGCACGTTGAGCAGCCTCGTAGGCTCGAGAAACGGCGATCATGTTCACCATTTCGGCCATCGGAGCCACATTGCTGGCCTCAATCGCTCCCTGAGTCACAACCACCTTTTCGAGGGGGGTAGGCTCAAGTCCGGCGGACGGCTCAAAAAAACCACCCTCGACGCGGGTAAGTCCGTCTGTTTCATTAAAGTCATAGACAGGAAACTTTCCTAACTGATTGTTACCCTGAGACATAGTTCCATCACGAGCGATGGTGAGAGGGCCTTTTTCGGGATCAATCGTGATCTCACCGCCATCCCCAAGAACAGTCAAACCCTGCTTGGTAACGAGAGTATTTTCAGAGTTAAAATGAAATTCGCCATCACGCGTGTAGAGATTTTTTCCATCAGCACCTCTGACCTGAAAGAAGCCTGGGCCATCAATCGCGAGATCCGTTCCCTTTCCCGTGGCTTTGATGTCGCCGGGCGAGAAATTCACACTCGTCTTCTGGGTTGGCATGCCCCCCGTGTGGCGGGCAGCCGATATACCATCGGGTTGATACTGGGACTTCAGCTTTTCGTCGGTTTCGACAGCAAAATTCGACTTCTTGAATCCAGCCACACTAGATGAAGCAAGATTTTGCGATATAGAAGCTTGCCATTTTTCTAATGTGGAAAGCGATGCCGCAGCGGTATAAATTCCCTCGATCATAGTGGGTTTTACACAGCATCGAACGTGCCATCTCCTTTTACCTAGGGAAAATCGAAACTGGATGGGAATCAGTAGGCACATTTTGCCTCCGGCCTAATATTGAGTCCAACACAAGCGAATGAGATTGATCTCTTGCGGAAAAGAAATTTTTGGGAATTAATAGCGGTCTTCCCATTTCCGCACTTTCCACATGAGATTTTCCAGCCAATTTGATAAATCGCTTCGAGAAAAATCCCACTTGCTACGGAGTTTTGAGGCTCTGCTTGATCCTATGGAAAACGGGGCCTTGGAGGCTTTGGCCGCGCGATCAAGTGCCGTGACGAGACGACATTTTGGAAAGACGATGAGGCTTTTTGCGCCGCTATACCTCTCGAATGAATGCATAAACTCTTGCACATACTGCGGTTTCTCTCGTGAAAATGCGATTCAGCGCGTAACATTGGAACTGGATCAAGTGGAGACCGAGGTCAGGCACCTGACCGCAGAGGGCTTTCGCAATATCCTCCTCGTTGCCGGCGAGCATCCCAAATTTGTCTCTGGCCCCTATTTGAAAATGTGCATCGAACGACTCCGTCCGCACATTCCCTCGCTCTCGATCGAAGTCGCGCCGATGGAGACCATCGACTACCTCCCACTCGTCAGTGCTGGTGCGGAAGGGCTCGTCGTTTATCAAGAAACATACCATCGCGAGACCTATGCCCGAGCCCATGTGAATGGGCCGAAAAAAGATTTCGACTGGCGGCTGGATTGCCCCGAGCGCGGGCACGAAGCCGGCTTCCGCCGCATTGGTATCGGCGCACTTTTTGGGCTTTGGGATTGGAGATTCGAGGCGATCGCCCTCGCCGCCCATCTGGAATACCTCCAAAAAGTCTGTTGGAAATCCCAACTCACCATCAGCCTGCCTCGCCTTCGCCCTGCCGCAGGCGAATACGAACCACAGCATCCGCTCGCCGATCGTGAATTCATTCAGCTCATCTGTGCTCTTCGAGTCACTTTTCCTACCGTGGGCATCGTCCTCAGCACGCGAGAACCAGCCGCACTCCGTGATTTACTGGCACCCATGGGCATCACGATGATGAGTGCGGGAAGCCACACGGAACCCGGCGGCTACACCGGACAGGGACGAGACGCCTTGCATCTCACCGTCAAAGGAAAAATCGTTCCCGGCAGCGGTGGTGCGGCGGCCACCGAGCAGTTCTCGATCTCCGATGACCGCGATGCCCGCAGCATTGAAAATCTCCTCACCCGACTCGGACTGGATCCGGTTTGGAAGGATTGGGACAGCGGTATATTGGGTGCGGCATGATCGAGATTTTCATCAACGGAGAACGTCGCTCGCTGCCATCCGTTCAAACGATCTCGGATGTTGCAATCGCATTGGGGCTCGTTCCATCTATGATCCTCATTGAACACAACGGCAACGCCCTTCGGCGCAGTGAATGGGCGAGCACTACCGTCATGGTCAATGATCGCTTGGAAATTCTGCAGGTTGCCGCCGGCGGGTGAAGCGGATTGTTACGGATTCTTAACATTTCAGAGATTCCCAGCGAAACACGGATCGCGAGATTTGCAGTCATATCCAATGACAAAACGCTATCGCACGGGATGGATATCCGATGTCCACTTGGGAACGCGGGGCAGCAAGGCCACCGCACTGCTCGAGTTCCTCAGAAACACGGATTTTGAGAAACTCTATCTTGTCGGAGACTTGGTCGATATCTGGGCTCTCCGACGCGGCATTTACTGGCCGCAAGATCACAATGATGTTATTCAAAAACTCCTCCGCAAAGGCCGGAAGGGCACTGAGATCATCTACATCCCCGGCAATCATGATGAGTTCCTCTCGGGATTCCATGGCAACTATGCCAGTGTGACACTTCAGAAAAACGCCATTCACACCACGGCGGACGGACGTCGTCTCCTCATCATGCACGGCCATGAACTCGACAATGTTGTTCAAAATCTAGGCTGGCTCGCGCACCTGGGGGATATCGGCTACGTCATGCTCATGCGCTGCAATGGGATCGTGAATTTCTTTAGGCGGCTCTTGGGACTCGGACACTGGTCGCTAAGCGCCTACGTGAAAGCGGAAGTGAAAAACGTTGTCAGCTTTATCGGAAAATTTGAGGAGTCGATCGTTCGGTATGCCCGCGACTACAAGGTGGATGGCGTTCTCTGTGGTCACATCCACACGGCCGCCGAGAGAGAATTTGAGGGCATCGCCTACTACAACTGTGGAGACTGGGTGGAAAGCTGCTCAGCTATCGTAGAGGAGTTCGACGGGCGGATGTCCCTGCTCCGCTTCGACCCTCATGCAGAAAACGCGAGCGCCATGAACGAATCCCCGGAACCGATCGCTTTACTTGGATAACTCGAGCATCCGGCGAACGGACCGTTCGGCCTTGCTGCGAATATCCTCCGGAATGTGAATCTGTGGCTCGAGCGTAGCGAGACAATCGCGAAGCTTCTCAAGCGTATTCATCTTCATGTAGCGGCAGTCCGCACAGGCGCAATGGTCGGTCGGCCCGGCGATAAAATTCTTCTGCGGCACCTCGCGACGCAGACGGTGAAGCATCCCGCTCTCGGTGACGATGATGAAATTCTTCGCCGAATTATCGCGACAAAATGTCACCATTTTTTCCGTCGAACAAACCTCATCAGCAAGCAGGCGAACAGCGTGCGTGCACTCGGGATGGGCCACCACAACTGCATCCGGATGCTCCGCCTTGATGCGGTTAATGCTGTCGCGGGTGAACTCCACGTGCACATAGCAACTGCCTCGCCAAAGATCCATTTTGCGACCTGTCTGCTCCATCACCCACGCGCCCAGATTTTGATCAGGCACAAAAAGAATATGGCGATCCCGTGGAGCGGCCTCGACGATTTTCACCGCGTTTCCACTGGTCACGATCACATCCGCCAGCGCCTTCACGCCCGCGCTGCAATTGATGTAGGCGATGACGTAGTAGTTTTTTTCACGGTGCTCGGCAAGGAAGTCGGCAAGCTTCTCCGCCGGGCAGGAGTCCGAAAGCGAGCAACCGGCATGAATGTCAGGGATGACAACGGTTTTCGAGGGGCTTAAAATCTTCGCCGTTTCGCCCATGAAGTGGACACCGCAAAAAGCGATGACATCAGCCGAAGTCTCGGAGGCCTTGAAACTCAGGCCCAGCGAATCTCCTACAAAATCGGCGACTTCCTGGATCTCGGCAACCTGATAGTTGTGCGCCAGAATAACGGCATTTCTCGCTCGTTTGAGTTCTTTGATTTCTGAAATGAGATCGGTGGATGCAGTCGTCATTGGGCAAAAGATGGGCGATCCGGCGACCGCAATCAAGCACGGCATGATTGACCAAGTCGTGGAATTCCGCAAATCTCGGATTGTGCAAATCCATTGCCCACGCCTCCCCTTCTGTGGCTACGTGCTTGTCGCAATCCGCGAAGGCAACAAGACACAGCCTTTGCTCCATGGAATCCGCGAATGAGACGGTAATGTCCCTTGGCAACCGCTACACTATCGATAGGGAAATCGGTTCCGGCGGTGGCGGATCTGTTTATCTCGCGCATGACGCAGTTTTGAACCGATGGGTTGCCATCAAGCGGATCCATGATGACGGCGGCAGCGCGAATATAGCTGCAGCGGTTCGCGAGGCCACCCAACTCGCCAGCCTGCAGCATCCCAATATCGTCACCATCCACGATGTCCTCAAAAGCGGCGAAGATATGCTCGTGGTTATGGAGCATATTTCCGGACAAAATATCGATCAAATTGAGGGCCCCATGCCTGTCGATTTTTTTATGGATTTTGCGCGCCAATGCTTGGCCGCCCTTGGAGCGGCCCATTCGGCGGGGATTGTGCATCGCGACATCAAGGCCGGCAACATCATGCTCGCGCGACTTCCCTCCGGCGACTTTCAGGTCAAGCTGCTGGACTTCGGATTGGCAAAGGCACAACCCGAACCCATGCTGCAAACGATGGATCAGTCGGGAGCTGTGCTCGGATCCATTTTTACGATGGCTCCGGAGCAATTCAACTGTCAACCGCTCGATCAGCGAACGGATCTTTATTCTCTGGGCTGCGTCTTTTATCAGGCACTCACTGCACAGCGGCCTTTCAAGGGAAAAACGGCACCGAGCGTGATTGCGGCCCATCTTCAAAACGACTTCATTCCCATTTCCGCCTTGCGACCTGATGTACCCAGCGGCCTTTGCTCCTGGGTCGAGGGTCTGTTTGCATGTAATCCGGCGAATCGACCACCCAGCGCGAGCGCTGCGGCGGATGCCCTGGCTCAAATCCCGCTGACTCCCCCTCCCGCTCTGCGCCCCATCCTACAACCTCCACCAACACCAGTCAAAAGCACTCCCTTTTACAAATCCTCGCGCCTAGCGGTTGCCGCGCTTTCGGTCTTGGCCCTTTTCGTTTTGGCCACCTTCCTATTATTCGATGGGAAACGTCTCTTCGCCACTCCACAAAACAAGGATGCCGAAAGCAAAAAAGTCCGGGACTCATTCTCTGCGGATGAACGCGGGGCAATCGCTGCGATGGATGGAAAAACGATCACCATTACCGGCACCATTTCTCAATTCGGCGAAGAGGGAGCACACCGGTTTTTGACCTTTGAAGGGGCCAGCAATCGCGATGCGATGCTTTTTTTTGATACCAACATCAACGAGTTTCCCAAATTCCGGTTGGTCAAATTTGCAGGCCAAAAAATCCAAGCCAAGGGCAAGGTTTGCGAAATGGACAAGCGATTACTCGTAGCCATCGCAACAATGAGCGATATCAGCATCGCTCCACCAGATGCCCCAACGCCCAAGTCGAAATAATAAAGCACGAATACCTTGAATGGGATTTGCGGTATGCCGTCCCCTTCGCTGGTTTTTAGCCACCGTGCCTCCCTTTGAGTTTTCTTCCCTTTTTTTGAAATAAATCCCAGATTCCCCAACCTGCATGAATTCCCATATTTCCTCATTGGCATTAGCTGAAAAAACGCCCGCTACGCCGGTGCCTATCCGGAAAACCGGTCCCTTCTCCATATGAGCGACTCTTTCAGCTTGGAAGCGACGGATTTGGCAGCCCGTGCGGGAACGCTTCAAACCCGACGCGGTCCGGTTCAGACACCCGTATTCATGCCGGTCGGCACTCAAGCCACCGTAAAGGCCATGACCCCCGAAGAACTCCGCGAAGTCGGAGCGCAGATCATTCTTGGCAACACCTACCACTTGCACGTTCGCCCCGGCGAGAAACTCATCTCCCGTCTCGGCGGACTTCACCGCTTCATGCATTGGGATGGCCCGATCCTCACGGATAGTGGCGGGTTCCAGGTCTTCTCCCTTGCGAAACTGCGCAAAATCTCCGAGGAAGGTGTTCGTTTTCAGAATCACCTCGACGGCACCCCGACCTTCATCGGACCGGAAACCTCGATGGAGATCCAACGAGACCTCGGCTCGGACATCGTTATGCTTTTTGATGAGTGTCCACCCCACCCCTGCACCCACGAAGCAGCGGATAAAAGCCTCGACCTCACCTTGCGCTGGGCGCGGCGCTGCAAGGACTGGTGGGCCGCGCAACCGGATGAAGCCCGCCCCCTCCTTTTCGGTATCACCCAAGGCTCATCCTACCCGGACCTCCGTGAAAAAAGTGCCCGTGCGCTTGTGGATATTGGATTCGACGGTTACGCCATTGGCGGCGTGAGCGTGGGCGAACCCGAGCCCGAGATGTTTTGCGCCGTCGAAAGCGCCATCCCGTTCCTGCCACACGACCACGCCCGCTACGCGATGGGCTTGGGAACCCCTCCCCAGATCATCGAAATGATCGCTCGCGGGGTGGATATGTTTGATTGTGTGCTTCCCACCCGGTTGGCGCGAAATGGCACCGCCTTCACCGCCGCTGGGACGATCAATCTCAAAAATGCCCCCTACGCGGAAGACAGCTCTCCGATCGAGGAAGGATGTCGCTGCTATGCGTGCAGGAATTTCACCCGCGCCTATCTCCGGCATCTGGTCAAAGCGGAGGAAATTCTCGGCCTCCGCCTCATCAGTATTCACAACCTGCACTTTTATATCGGACTCGCCAGAACCGCCCGGGAACACATTCTCGCCGGGACTTTTCAGGATTTCCGGAAAGATTTCGTCGCGAACTACGCCGCACGCTCCACAGAATAACCCACCCTTGGAACAAAGAGGGAAGGCCAAAAAAACCCGCCAAACCCGCCCTTGCTGCTTGACCCAGGTTGGATGACAGCTCATATTTGACGATTCCAGAGAATAAAGCGACCGGGGAGGATCCTGTTCGCTGTTGTGCTCTGGAATCACCGATTTATGAATTCCGATCTTACGACAATGCTCGATTACCTCGAGCGCGAAAAGGGCATCAAACGCGATATCCTGGTGGAAGCCATTTCTACAGCCATCCTTGCGGCATCAAAAAAAGCTTTCACATCGGGAACCCGCGAACTTCGCATTGAGATCAACCCTCAATCCGGCGCCATCAAAGCCATCGCGAAACTCATTGTCGCCGAAAAACCAGCCAACGCCCACGAGGAAATCTCGCTGGCCAAGGCCCGACTGATCAAGTCCGACGTCCAACCCGGCGAGGAAATCGATGTGGAAGTGACCCCGAAGGATTTCGGCCGCATCGCGGCACAGGCTGCGCGGCAAGCGATCAACCAGCGGCTCCGTCAGATTGAGCGCGAGATGATTTATGACGAATTCAAAGATCGCACCGGCGATATCGTTACCGGCACCGTGCGCCGCTTTGATCGCTCCGATGTGATTGTGGATCTGGGCAAATTTGAAGGCGTAATGCCGAACCGTGAGCGCGTGATGACCGAGGAATACAACGTCGGAGACAAGCTCCGCGCCTACGTCGTGGCCGTCGAAAGTGGATCCCGCGGACCCGAAATCATCCTTTCCCGCAGCCATCCGAACTTTGTTCGCCGCCTATTCGAGCTCGAAGTGAGCGAAATCGCCGACCATACGGTTGAGCTGAAAGCCATCGCCCGCGAGGCCGGCTTCCGCACAAAGGTGGCCGTCCACAGCGCCGATGCCAAAGTCGATCCCGTTGGTGCCTGCGTTGGCATGCGCGGAGCCCGTGTCAAAAATATCGTTCGTGAACTCAATAACGAAAAAGTCGACATCATCCGCTGGGATGCGGATCCGGTGAAATTCGTCACCGCCGCGCTCAAACCCGCAAATATCCGTGCGATTTCCGCCGACGAAGAGAAAAAACGCATCCGCGTGCTCGTTCACAAGGACGATCTCTCCCTGGCTATCGGCCGACGCGGACAAAATGCCCGCCTGACCTCGAAAATGACCGGGTGGGACGTCGATATTGAAGAAGACAAGCGGGACGCCCAAGTCATCCAGAGTCGCACGGCGGAGGCCGCCCATTCGATGGCCGATATTCTTGGGGTGAGCGAAGAAGTCGCCCAAAAACTTGCCAGCGGTGGCATGAACTCGATCGAAGTCATCCTGATGTGCGGGGCGGACGACATTGCCGGGGTTCTCGGTGCGGATCTCGAAACCGGTCAAAAAATCCTTTCAGCGGCACAGGCAGCACAAAAAACTCCCGTCGCCTGAGGGATATGAACACGTCTCCCCGGATCCAATTTATATATGGCAGAGAAAATCAAGAAAAAAACAACCGGAGAAAAGCCGGCAACATCGCGCAGGACTTCGGCAACGCCCCGTTCCGCGCGCCCATCGGCTGAACCTCCAGCCACACCTGCCGAGACCGCTCCTGCGGAGCCCAAAGCCCCAGCTCCGACCGTTGATCTTCTGGCTCCCGTCAAAAAAGTAAGAAAAGCCTCCGGCGCTGCCGCCCTTCAACATTTCATCCGCCCGCTCACCGACAAGGCTCCCCCGAAACCTCGCCCGGTACCAAAACCAGAGCCCGTTGCAGAAACTCCAGCCCCGCAGGCCCCTTCGCAAGAGGTTGTGGAGACCGCCGCTCCGTCCCAGGATTCCGGCAAAAAAGTCCTTCACCTCAAGCCCCCGATCATAGTCAAACACCTCGCCGAACAACTTGATCTCAAGCCATTCCAACTCATCAAGGAGTTGATGGCACTCTCGATCTTTGCGAATCTCAACCAGACTATCGAGCCGGATGTGGCGGCAAAAATCTGCGATATGCACGGATTCGTCTTGGAGAGAGACCGCAAGGATACCTCGAAAGGACACCACAAAGTCGAGACCAAGGTCGAGGCCCCGAAGGTCCCCGAGCCACCAAAGGGCGATGTGCTTAAAGCCCGTGCGCCGATCATCACTTTCATGGGCCATGTCGATCATGGCAAAACCTCACTGATCGATGCGATTCGCAAGACCCGCGTCGCCGCCGGTGAAGCCGGAGGCATCACCCAGCACATCGGGGCCTACAGCGTCACTCGCAATGACCACTCCATCACTTTTTTGGATACCCCCGGCCACGCGGCCTTTACTGCCATGCGGGCGCGCGGCGCGAACGTCACCGACATCGCGGTTATTGTGGTGGCGGCCGATGACGGTCTCATGCCTCAAACCCTCGAGGCCATCTCCCATGCGAAGGCGGCCAAGGTGAAGATCGTGATCGCGATCAATAAAATCGACCTCCCCAGCGCCAACCCGGACCGCGTGAAGAAGCAACTCCAGGAACGCGGACTCACTCCCGAAGATTGGGGAGGCGATACGATTTGCGTGCCAGTGAGCGCCACAAAAGGCACCGGAATCAATGACCTTCTCGACCTCATGCTTCTTGAAGCGGAAATGCTCGAACTCAAAGCCAGCGACACTCTCGATGCCCGATGCAGCGTCATCGAAGCCCAAGTCGAGCAAGGCCGCGGCCCGACAGTCACCGTCATTGTCCGGATGGGCACACTTCGCCTGGGTGATGTCTTCATCTGTGGGAACTACTGGGGCAAAGTCAAACAACTCATCAACGATCTCGGCAAGCCCGTCAAAGAAGCCGGCCCGTCAATGCCGGTCAAGGTTCTTGGCATTAGCGGACTACCCAATGCCGGCGATGAGCTTGTGGTTATGGACTCGGAGAAGTCGGCCCGCATACTTAGTGAGGAACGCATCGCCAACTCCCGTGACACGAAGCTGTCAGGTGCCCAGCGCACGACGCTGGAGAACCTCTTTGCCAATCTGGCCTCGGATGCCAAACCCACACTCAAGATCATCCTCAAGTGCGACGTTCAGGGCTCGCTGGAGGCTGTGACAGGGTCCCTCAAGGACATACCTCAAAAAAAGATCACACTCGACATTATCCACTCCGCGGTCGGCCCGATCACGGAATCCGATGTCATGCTAAGCAGTGCTTCGAATGCGATCATTGTCGGATTCAACACGAAAACCGAAAACACCGCAGCCCAAGCCGCCAAGCGCGAAGGCGTTCAAATCAAGCTCTACAGCATCATTTACGAGTTGATAGATCAGATTCGTGAAGCAATGAGCGGGTTGCTCTCGCCGGAACTGCGCGAGGCCATCATCGGTCACGCCGAGGTCCGCCAAGTCTTCGATCTCACCAAGGGACGGGTCGCGGGCTGCATGGTTCTCGACGGTCGCATCGCCCGTACGGCGCGCGCCCGCGTTCTTCGCCGCCGCCAACCCATCTACGATGGCGGCCTCGCCACGCTCAAGCGTTTCGCGGATGACGTCAAGGAGGTGCGTGCGGGACTTGAATGCGGCATCAAGTTGGGCGACTTCTCAGAATATATGCCGGAGGACATCATCGAGTGCTACACGCTCGAAAAGATCCCTCAGCAACTCTAAAAAATCACGGACCGGTTCCGTCCGCTCCGCCAAATAGACTTATTCTGTATGAAAAACCGCCTCGCCAGAGTGTGTGAAGTCATTAAACGTGAACTCAGCGCCCTCTTCCTTAGGGACATTGATTTCGGTCCGCTTCTAGTCACGATCAGTTCCGTGGATATCACACCCGACCTGAAACAGGCCCATGTTTTCATATCCGCACTCGGGACCAAGGCCGAGCAACGCCGCGTCATCGAATTGCTCGAGCACAACCGCGTTTTGATGCAAAGCCAGATGTCAAAACGTGTCAGAATCAAGCACACCCCGCACCTGAACTTCCACATCGACGAGGCGGTGGAGCGCGGGTCGCGGGTCTTGAATGTGATGAATGAACTCGGTCTTATGGAAATCCAGCCCCATGCTGAAGAAGAACCTTGATGATATTGCGCGGGCGCTGCAAAACGCGCGAACGGTCGGTGTGGCGAGCCACATCCGCCCGGATGCCGACGCCCTAGGCTCCACTATCGCCTTCGCCCTTTGGCTCAAGTCTTGCGGAAAAGAGGTCACGGCTTGGAATGAGGAAGGCTCCACCTCCAAGTTCCATTACCTCCCGAGTCACGACATCGTGACTGTTCCATCAAAGCCCCCCAAAAAATTCGACATCTTCGTGGCCCTCGACACGTCGGTCAAAAACCGCCTCGGCATCGTACTGGACTCGATCGCACCGGGCACTCCCCTGCTCAACATCGACCATCATGTGAGCAACCAGAGTTTCGGCGACATCAATTACATCGACCCCACGGCCCCCGCCACCGGGCAAATCCTGGTCGAGTTTTTTCGTCATATCGGGGCCCATATCACTCCGGCCATGGCGTCGAATCTCTTTGCCGCAATTTCGACGGATACCGGATCATTCCAATACGCAGGCACGAACGAGCGAACCTTTGCCGCCGCATCGCATTTGATATCCTGTGGAGTGGACGTTCCGGGGCTGTCGCGCTCCATGTATGACAGCCAACCCCGCCGCCGCTTCGAGCTTTTGCGCTATGCTTTAAATACGGCGGAGTTCGATTGCGAGGACCGCATCGCCACCTTTTCCCTCCCCCTTGCCGAAGTCGAGCGGCTCAAGGTTCTGCCCGAGGACAATGAAGGCATCATCGACCACCTTCGATCGATCGAAGGCGTCGAAGCGGCTGTTTTTTTCGAGGAACTTCCGGATAAAAAGGTTCGCATCAGCTCCCGATCCAAAGATTCCTCGATCGATGTTTGCAAGGTCTGCGCTGTCTTTGGAGGCGGCGGACACCCGATGGCAGCCGGTGCCCGCATGGATGGAACCCTGGAAAATGCCAAAACCGAGTTTTTGAAAGTTTTATCGAATGAGATCAGGAACAGAAATTGACGGCGTATTGCTAGTCGACAAATCGCAGTCGATGACATCGCACGATGTGGTCGCCATCACCCGTCGCGCACTCAACACAAAAAAAGTAGGTCACTGCGGAACGCTTGATCCCTTGGCGACCGGCCTGTTGATCATCACGATCGGTCGGGGCACCAAAATCCAAGACCTCCTCATGAGTGAGGACAAGGAATACATTGGAACACTCAAGCTTGGCGAGGAGACCGACAGTCAAGACTCAGACGGCCAGATCATCAAGTCCTCGCCCGTTCCCGAGTTCACCCGCGAGCAGATCGATGCCGCCTTCGCCAAATTTCACGGCGATTTTTACCAAACACCGCCAATGGTCAGCGCCATCAAAAAGGACGGCGTTCCCCTCTACAAACTCGCCCGCCAGGGCAAGGTCGTCGAACGCGAACCCCGCTTCGTGCACGTCTATGCCCACGAGATTCTCGCGATCAGGCCGACGGAAATTGATTTCCGTGTGGTCTGCAGCAAGGGATTTTATGTTCGCACCTATACTCATGAGATCGGGACCGAGCTTGGTTGTGGAGCCCATCTCAAGGCCCTTCGCCGCACCAAATCCGGACGATTCAGCGTCGAAGGAGCTATCACTGTCGATGAACTCAAGGCCGGACCGATGGAGGCCGTTGCCCAGCGTGTCTTGAGTCTACCCGCTGTATCCCGACTCCGCGGTGCCTGATGCGAATCCTGGATTCCATCGACGAGTTGGGGGAAATCAGGGATCTCGTTGTTTTGGCTGCGGGTGTGTTTGACGGCGTTCATCTCGGACATCAGGCTGTTCTGTGCACAGCCCAGTCTGCCGCGCGAGAAATCGATGGCACTGCCGTGGCACTCACGTTCGACCCCCACCCCGCTACTGTATTGCGTCCGAGTGAGGTCCCCCAACTTCTGACCTCCACCGAATCCAAGCTGCATTTTTTTGAAAAGCTGGGGATCGAAAACACCCTCGTCGTTCGCTTTGATGCCAACTTCGCTGCCACGGAGGCCTCGGACTTTACTCTTCAGCTCACCCGCTCCACCCCTCATCTGGCAGGGATTTGTATTGGCAGAGGGTGGATGTTTGGAAAAAACCGCAGCGGCAGTGCTACGTTGCTAAGGGAAATGGGCCACGAACACGGTTTTTTTACAAACGAAGTGGAACCCCTTGAAATCGGCGGTGCCATGGTCAGCAGCACACTCATCCGCAAAGCCCTTTTGGGAGGCGACCTTCATACAGCGGCAACCATGCTCGGCAGGAACTACTCGCTCCCCGGCGTCGTGCTCCCGGGCGCGCAAATCGGCCGCAAACTCGGCTTTCCGACCGCCAATCTCACCCTGAATAATGAACTTCTTCCGCCAAACGGGGTTTATATCGCGAGAGTCGATGCCTCCGGACAATCTCTAAACGGCGTTGCCAATCTGGGCACCCGGCCGACCCTTGGCGACGACAGCAAACGCATCTTGGAGGTCCACATTCTCAACTTCTCAGGCGATCTTTACGGCCAAAAAATCAAAGTCGAATTTCTGGAATTCCTTCGGCCTGAAATCCCGTTTCCCAATGTGGATATACTCAAAAATCAAATTGCGCGGGATGTCGAGAAAGCCCGAACATGGTTTGCGGATAAACGATCCGACCGATGAACTCGCAATGGGATTTTCCCGCTCACAACGAAACCTTTGATGCCGAGGGAAAACCTCGCGAGGTTTACCGTGCCCTGTTTGATCGCCTGAACGAAATGCCCCGCACCCAAGTGCGCGCCTTGGACGATCAACTCGAGGCGACCATGCGCGAGATGGGGGTCACTTTTGACATCAAGAGGGACCGCGTTTGGGGCCATCGGGCCTGGTTTTGCGATCTCCTCCCTCAGATCTTCACGCCGGATGAATGGGAGCCTCTCACAAGCGGAATTCACCAACGCCTCAAGGCTTTTGAGATGTTTCTTCAGGATATCTACTCGAAGAAACAGATCCTGCTCGACGGGGTGATCCCGATAAATCCCGTTCTCGGAAGTCCGTTTTTTCAGCGCGCGGCAACAGGCCTGCCATTGCCGGCGGGAGCGTACCTGCACCTGAGCGGGATCAGTATTTGTCGCCTTCCGGATGGTCAACTCGCGGCGAAGCACCACTATTTCAGCAACGCCTCCGGTATGTCCTACATGATTCAGAACCGGAGAGCCCTGACGCGTGTGATTCCCCAGTCGTTTCAAGATACCGGTATCCTTTCGATCTCGGATGTCCCTACCAACATTCTGGAAATGCTACGCTCGTTTTCCAAGGAATCCGATCCGATGGTCGTCCTGCTCTCTCCAGGCCCTCTGAGCCCGGCTTACTCGGAGCACAGCTTTCTTGCCCGCCGAATGGGTATCCCTCTTGTGCAAGGTGGCGATCTGCTTGTTTTGAATGATGAAGTCTATCTCAAAACCGTGTCCGGACTGGACAAGGTAGACGTCATCTACACACGTGTTTCCGACCAATGGCTCGACCCGATGGTTTTTCGCCGCGATTCCACTTTGGGAATCCCCGGACTGGCGCACTGTGTGAGAAGGCAAAGTGTGGCTGTGGTCAATGCCATCGGTTCCCAGATTTCCGACGATCGAGCCCTCCTTCCCTTCGCCTCCCAAATCATCCGATACTACCTCGGCGAACGCCCGCTCCTCCCCTCCGTGACAACCTACTGGATGGGAGACATCGACCAGCGCGAGCATGTGATGGGAGATCTACAAAATTTCACCATCCGTCCCCTCTGGGGAGAACGCATTCTCCTTGGTGGGGATGGACGGCTCCCGTCCAATGAAAAACGGGAAGCCGCCAAACGGGAGATCCTGGAAAATCCATCGCAATTTGTGGCCCAACCTCAAACCTGCGATGCGGAAACGATTTCCTTCCAAGACGGCGAACGTCGCAAACGCCGCCAAGACCACATCCTCTTCGCCCAACGCAAGGCCGATGGATCCTACGAAGTCTTCCCGGGCGCTCTCACCCGCGTCTCAACAACAGAATCCGAATTCACCTCCTCCGAACTCGGCGGCGGAAGCAAAGACACATGGGTTCAAGTCGGCCTGCATAAAGAGCGGGATGAATGGGATCCCTCCCGGCAAATCGATGCCAAGATTCCAGCACACGGAGTCACCAGTCGCGTCGCAGAGGCTTTTTACTGGATCGGTCGCTATCTCGAGCGCGCCTATGACCTCGCCGGAATGGTGAGCGTCATCGAGTCTCTTGAAATCGAGGAACTCAACCCCACGGAACGGATGAACTACCGCCCGGTATGGAACCGCATTCTTCCGATGCTCGAAGGCGCTGGCAGTCCGACAAGACGTACGATTTCCAGCCCCGCAGGGCGCTACCGCCTCACGTTGGATACCAATGAGCCCGGCTCGGTCGTGAGCACCATCCTGCGAGCCGCTGGGAATGCCGAATGCGTTTTGGAAACATTGAGTCTGGATGCGTGGGGCGTCATGAGCGGGCTGAGAAACCGGTTTCAAAACGCCCAGTTTGTCCCCGATTCCAGCGAGGAGATCCTGACCTCCTCAAGCCGGCGCCTCTGCGATGTCGCCCGGCAGTTGATTCCCCAGTTTTTCGGGACGGCCCAGTGCACGATGCTCGCCGACGATGGATGGAATTTCTGCGAGATCGGGCAACTCATCGAACGCGCCGCGATCACGGCGAATGCCATCACCTCGATCACGAAACCCCTCTTGCAGCCTCCCGCCGGTAGTGGCAGCGATCATGCCATGGAAATCCGCCTCTCCGCTTTTCTTCGCCTATTGAACAGCCGGGACATCTACCGCCGCGTCTACCAGATGCGCATCGAACCGTTGCCACTATTGGAACTCCTCTGGACGAATCCCGTCGTCCCACGATCCGTCGTTCACTGCCTCACCAACTGCGTAACCCGCATTCGAGGCAATGAAAAAAATCTCTCCCCCTCGACCGGGCGCGCCATTGCGGAGATCGAAAGCCTCATTCAATCCATTCTCAGCACCGATTGGGAGACGCTCTTGGTCGGGCACAAGCCCCTGAAACACGGCAAATCCCCCCTCCAAATCCATTGCGAAAGTCTTTTGAAGCGCCTGCTCGCCCTTCATACCATCCTTTGCGACAGTTTTTTAAACCACCAGGTCCTCATGCATGCGGAGACCAAACCGCTTTTTCAAGACTGACCCGGGTCCTATTCTGCCTAGCCTAATGAGCGCGGCCGTGCCAAATTAAAGGATATTCGGGAGTCAATTATGAAACTTAAAATCACCAAAGAAACGCTCTACACCTACGAAGACGCGGTTTCCCTTTCGCCTCACACCCTTAGAGTTTATCCCCGCATCGACGTCCACGTCCAAATCAATCAATTCACCCTTCAGAGCAATGCCGATGCCCAGATTCAATATCGCCGGGATCTCTTCGACAACATCGTCGCTCATATCTTTTATCCAAATTCCTCGAACCGGCTCGGCTTCCGCACCAGCATCGAGCTGGAAATACAGGAAAAAAATCCGTTCCAGTTCCTCCTCGACGCGCATGCCCTGAAGGTTCCCTGCCAATACAAAGAAGAGGAACTCGCCGTGCTTGCCCCCTATATCGCCATGGCGGAAAACGCCAAACTCCCCTCCCCGCTCGCCCCCACCGTTCCGCGTCCCACCGTTGAGACGCTAGTGAATATCAATTCCTGGATATTTGAGAATATCACCTACGAACGCCGCGAGGATGCCCATCGCCACACAGCCGCAGAAATCCTCAAGCGTGGATCCGGATCCTGCCGCGATTTTTCAACACTGCTCGCCGAGTCGCTACGCCAAAACGGCCTCGCAACACGCCTTGCCAGCGGTTTCATATGGGAGGGCGACAAACCCGATGAGGAAAAAAAAGCTTCAAGCGCCATGCACGCATGGGTGGAAGCCTATCTTCCCGGTGCCGGTTGGATCGGCATGGACCCTACAAATGGCGTTCTTTGCGACCACCACTTTGTCACCACCGCCGTTGGACGCACCCCATCGGACATCGCCCCCGTAAATGGCAGCTATTACTCAAACAAGCCCGTGACAAGCAGTCTGGTCACACGGCTTTTTCTCGAAAAAATCGCCTGATCGTATCCCTTTACCCCTTGCGTTCGTATATTGGATAGACCTGTTCTTTTTTGACGATACCGCCCGATTCAATGTGGAATTTTTTTAACAACTGCACGGCCCTGATCACTGGAGCCTCCTCCGGACTTGGTGAGGAATTTGCCCACCAACTCGCTCCCCATGCCTCGCGTCTCATCCTTGTGGCACGCCGAAATGACCGCTTGGAATCTCTCTCCACGCACCTGCGCGAACTCCACCCCCATCTGGATGTGCGGGTTTTTGCGGCTGATCTCACGCTGCCAGAGCGCCGCCATGCCTTGTCCGACTGGCTCACCAATGAAGGTATCGATGTGCACGTCCTAGTTAACAACGCCGGTCTCGGCGACCACGGTCACTTCGACTCCAGCGATTGGGATCGCGTGGAGAATATGCTGGATTTGAATATCACCTCACTCACCCACCTCACTCACCTCTTGGTACAGGGAATGATTGTGAATGGTCGTGCCGCGATCCTTAATGTCAGCAGTGTGGCGGGCTTTTTCCCTCTTCCGCAAATGGCGGTTTATTCCGCAACGAAAGCCTATGTGACCAGCTTCTCCGAGGCTCTCGCTATGGAACTTCGCCCGAAGGGCATCACCGTCACGGCGCTATGCCCCGGCCCGGTTCCGACAGAGTTTTTTGACACGGCGACAAGACCCGGAGAGGAAGAAACAGCATCCCGTTTCAAGACGTTTCCGGCCTTCGTGGTTTCACCACAAGAGGCCGTCAGGGCCGGACTTCAAGCCGTGGCTCGCAACCGCGCCCGTGTTGTCCCGGGCCCTCTCCTCGCCACCGCCGTAGCCGTCGCGCTGATTATTCCTTTTTGTATCGTTCGCCGGATCCTTGCGATCAAGTCCACTTCACTTTAATCCTACTCACGATGACCAATCACATCCCAAATGCCGAAGGGACGGAATCCCAGCTGATTTCCTTCGCCGAGGCATTCGAACTCATCAACCCCCACCTCTACACCGTGGAGGAACGCATTCGTGCTCAAGCCAAGTCGTTTGATCCGGCCGTCGAGGGCTATGTTTCCTACGTTTGCGGAGCTGGTGGAAAACGCCTACGCCCCGCCCTCGCCCTTCTTTCGGCCGGAGCAACGGGAAAAATCACCGCGAGCCATGTCGATCTTGCTGTGATTCTCGAACTCATTCACATAGCCACGCTCGTGCACGATGACATCATGGACGGGGCGGAACTCCGCCGCGACCAAGCCTCGGCCAATGCGAAATGGGGCAATGCCATCACTGTCCTTTTGGGCGACTGCCTCTTTGCCCATGCCCTCCGGCTCTCCACGAATTTCAGCAACAGCGATATTTGCCGCCGCATCGCGGATGCCGCCTCCGAGGTTTGCTCTGGCGAAATCATTCAAACCCAACGCCGTCATGACCTCAAACTCAGCACGGCAGACTACTACCGCATTATCGAAATGAAGACGGCCGCCCTCTTCACAGCCGCTTGCGAACTCGGCGCCTTCATCAGCGAAGCCAGCCCCACAGTCATAGGCTCACTCAAAACCTATGGCACCAAACTCGGTGTCGCCTACCAGATCTACGATGACATCCTCGATCTGGCCGGAAATGAGGACGAGTCGGGTAAAACGCTGGGCACCGATCTTCAAAAAGGAAAATTCACTCTTCCCGTCCTCCTCATGCTCCAGTCCGGCAAGGACGTGAGCGAACTCCGCGAGATCCTTCTCAATGAAGATAGCGAGCGTGCTGAAGCCCTCGCCCAGATGCTGCGCGAGGCTGGCACAATCGATGCCGCCAAAAAGATCGCCGAGCGGCTCATTGCCGAATGCCTGGAACAATTGAACGGCATTCAAGACAACCGCTATGCACGCGGACTGCGCTCGATACCCGAACACCTTCGCCACCTTCTCTCAAAACTTTAAGAGAAAGTGCTCATCGAACTTCCGACAGGGATTTTTTTCTACTAATCCTCGTGGGCCAGCGTCGCGGAGATGAAGCCGCGGAAGAGCGGATGCGGAAAGTTCGGCTTGGATTGGAACTCGGGATGGTATTGGCACGCAATATACCATGGATGGCCCTTCAGCTCGACTAGTTCCACCAAATCTCCGTCCGGCGATGTTCCTGAAATGACGAGCCCCTGACTCTCCAAAGCCTCGCGGTATTTGGAATTGAACTCATACCGGTGGCGATGCCGC
>JALQZP010000300.1 GCA_023258235.1 Terrimicrobiaceae bacterium
AAGCCTGGGACGCGGCGATGGAGGCATACCAAGCCCAAACCGCCATCGAAGCGCTCATGGAAATCGTCATCCGTTGCAACGCGTATGTCGAAGAAACCTCTCCGTGGAAACTCTCCAAAGACCCCGCGCACGCGGACAAGCTCGACGAAGTCCTCTACACTCTGGCCGAGTCGTTGCGCATCGTTTCGATTCTACTCAGCCCAATCCTTCCAGAGGAATCGAATGCCATGCGCAGTCAACTTAACTGGCCCGGTGAGCCAAATCTCGCCAACACCGCCTGGGGCCTTCTCTCCGATGGACACCAACTCGGCGACCCGGTTCCATTGTTTCCGCGCATCGAATCACAGCCGTGAAACACCCACTCCGCGACTGGCTTGAATACGCCGGTTTGTCGGCAGCAGCTTGGCTAGTTGCTCATCTAGAGTTCAAAACCCTTCGTCCCCTAGCCGACCTCATCGGATCGGTCGTCTATTTCCTCGACCCACGCGGCCGCCGAACCGCCCTCCAAAACATCGAGTCCGCTTTTCCAGGCAAATTCTCCCCGCGCCGCAAACGCTGGATCGCCCGAGGCTCCTACCGCACATTCGCCCGCACGATGCTCGAACTCCTCTGGGCTCCGAACCTCACCGAGGAATTCGTTCGCAACCACATCGTCTTCGAAGGCTGGGAGCAAGATACCTACCGCAAAGACCCCAAAAAATCCGCGATCTACTGCTGTATGCATTTTTCGAATTTCGAGTGGCTCTCACTTGTTGGTGCCTACTCGATCACGCGAGGCCCAGTTATCGCCCAGAAATTCAAAAACCCTTTGCTCGGCTCCGTCTTCAACCAACTTCGTGCCAGCACTGGCAACACCGTCATCCCGCAAGAACGCGCAATGATTAAAATGCTCAAGCATCTCAAATCGGGCGGAAAATTTGGGATTCTCATCGACTTGAACATCG
>JALQZP010000301.1 GCA_023258235.1 Terrimicrobiaceae bacterium
AACAACGAGCACCAATCGAAAATCCAAGCGCTCACCAAGGTGAACGAGGATTTGGATAATTTCATCTCCAGCGCGGACATCGCGAAGATCTTCCTGGATTGCGACCTGCGCATCCGGCGGTTCACCCCCAGCGCCGCCCGCCGCACCGGCCTACTGCCGCATGACATCAGCCGCACCATCACGGAACTCTCGCACCCGCTCTTGCTGAAAGGAGCCGAAGCCGCCCGCCAAATCATCGCCGGCGCGGATCAGATCGAAACGAGCTTCCCCGGCCAAAACGGCGAAACGATCCACCTGCGCGCCACACCCTACATCCGCAAAAACTCCACCCGCGACGGAGCCGTCGTGACCTTAATCCCCATCCGCGCAAGCTGAGTGGGTTGACCACAGAGGACACAGAGAGCACAGAGGCGGAAAATTTTGCAGAGAGAGATTTAGAGAATCTCCAGTTCAAATGAGCCACCGCCCAAAATGATTTCTTATTCTTCCTCTGTGCTCTCTGTGTCCTCTGTGGTCAATCTCTACCCCAGCCCTTTCGCCACTTGCGCTCCGGCGTAGGCGAAGCCCACGCACCACGGAACGACACCGAGGGAGAGTGCCGTGGCGGCTTTCCAGGGTTTCTCGCCGAAAGCGATGGCCATCACGCATCCGGCTTGTGGGCCGATTGTCACGGGAGCCAGCAAGCCGAGACCGATCAGGCCGAAGCGAGACCAGACCTTCGAGATGAATTTATCCGGATCGGGCTGGTCGGGGATTTTCAATTTCCGCGCGATCCATTTCCCGAGCGAATCGGCCGCAAAAATCATCACCCACGCCCCGGCAGCGTAGCCGCACCACCCAATGAACGCCGAGGCCGCAGCAGACAATCCCGCCGCCATCCCCGCTGGGACGGCGCCCACGAGATAGAAAAACCCAAAACCAAAAACCGTAACGATCG
>JALQZP010000302.1:0-378 GCA_023258235.1 Terrimicrobiaceae bacterium
ATGCTTGGCTTCCACGACGAGTTCCACTTTTCAAAAACCTTCTCGAAATTTACCGGGACTTCGCCCCGGGAGTTTCGCAAGAGGGCCCGCGCATGATCTTCCACTTGATTTGAAATGCCGCATTGACAGCGCGGCCATGACGGAGTCTATCTACGGGTCTTATGATTAAATCACTTCTCCTCGCCACAGCAATTATTGTCACCTCGATCGTATCGTCCCAAGCCCATTGCGGCACTTGCGACCACAAGGACAAGGGCAAGTGCGAGAAAAAAGACGGCGATTGCGACGACAAGGACGACAAAAAGTCTGACGAGAAAAAATAATGGGTGAGCAGGGTTCAACCCTGATCCCATCGGGCTCACGCCCATTCTCTAGCAA
>JALQZP010000302.1:388-934 GCA_023258235.1 Terrimicrobiaceae bacterium
CGGCAAAACCGTTCGCGTTTTTCTTTGCGGTGGTTTCTCAAAAACAAAGTCTCGCTAGCTCTGCGGCGGGGAGAATTTGAGCCGGAAGCGGCGCCCCCTTTTCATAAAATCCGACAGGTATTTCAGAATTTCCTCCATGGTCGGGCAATCTTCCATGGGTTAGGTTTTTAGAGTTTCCATAGCCGATTCGAGGCTCCCAAAAATTACATGTTTTTTCCCAAAGCTTCCATTGTGACCAACCCTCATTCCCGCAATATTTGATCTGACTTTCCCATGACATTTCTCATTCGTCTCCTCTTGATCTTGGCGTTTGTGGGCACAGCGGCAGGGCTGGCCATTTTGCCTTTTTTGGGGGAGCCGGGTCTGGCGAATCCTAAGACGGCGGGCATGTGGGGACTGTGGATCAATTTTATCGGAGCGCTTCACCCGGTGTTTTTGCACCTGCCGATCGGGGCATTGCTCCTGCTAGTGACCATGGAGGGGCTGGGAATCGTGACTCGCGGGAGGGTGCGAATCGATGCGACTTGGGCGTTGCTTTTTGCGTTC
>JALQZP010000303.1 GCA_023258235.1 Terrimicrobiaceae bacterium
ATCCGCGCCGCCCGCACCGCCACCGCTGTCTTCGGCGGGCTGATGATCCTCGTGGCGACCGCCGCCGCCTACGCCGTGCTGGAGACCAACATCACTATCATCCCCCTCGCCCTCGGCGTCCTCGGCTACGGCTACGGCTCCCTGCTCGGCATCTTCCTCCTCGGCGTCCTCACCAAGTCGCGTGGAAACGACGCCACCAATGTCGTCGCCATGATCCTCGGCATCGCCGCCGTTCTGATCCTCGGCAAAGTCAAAATCCCCGCCATCGACCCCGCCGCCCTGTTGCGCCTCGAACTCATCCCCGCCGAATGGAATTTCGGCCTCCTCATGCCCGAGTGGTGGCCCGCCATCGCCTGGCCCTACTATGTCTTCATCGGCAGCACCGTGACGCTTGCCCTCGGCATCCTTTTCAAATCCAAACGCTCGCTCGAATAAAACTGGCGCACCCGGCTGGGATCGAACCAGCGACCATCGGTTTAGAAGACCGGTGCTCTATCCACTGAGCTACGGGTGCTTTTGCAATCAGACCGCTAACACGGCCTTCGCAACCTCTCAAGTTCGGCGTGGTTACAGGAAGCGATGGATCAATTCCTCTTGTTCATCGCGGCGGTGAACCAATCGACTTGCGGGGCTTGCTGGCGCGGGGCGGGGCGGTTTTGGAAATTTCTAGATCCGCCGCTGCTGTCGCGCGGGCCGCGGGACTGGGCGCCGATTTCGGGGTTGGATTTCAAGGAGAGGCTGATGCGTTTGCGCTCGAGGTCGACCTCCAGCACGGTGGCGTTCACTTTTTGGCCGACCTTCAAGACATCGGAAGGGTTTTTGACGAACTGGTTGCTGAGTTGGCTGATGTGCGCGAGGCCGTCCTGGTGAACGCCGACATCGATGAACGCGCCGAACGCGGCGACATTTGTGACGAT
>JALQZP010000304.1 GCA_023258235.1 Terrimicrobiaceae bacterium
ATTGTCGGGGCTGGTATCGGCGCAGTCATGGGCAATCAGCTTGACCAACAAGAAGCCGCGCTGCGTCGTGATATGCAAAATGACGATGTGGTTATCACGAATACGGGCGATCGGTTGATCGTGACCCTACCCCAAGATATCTTGTTTGATGTTGACAGTGCCTATGTCGCGCCCGGATTGCGCTCGGACTTAGCAGCGCTTGCGCAAAATCTTAACGAATACCCAAATTCAACTATTCGGATTGTTGGCCACACGGACAACTCGGGCGACGCATTGTATAACCAAAACCTGTCTGAGCGCCGCGCCGAGGCTGTCGCCTCTGTGCTGCGCTCAAACGGCGTTACTGATGGCCGTATCAGAACCTATGGCGCCGGCGAGGATCAGCCCATCGCATCGAACTTGAATGCAGCAGGACGCGCGCAAAACCGCCGCGTCGAAGTTGTGATATTGCCGACCCAAAACGGCTAATATCCTCTCCCCCACTCAGCCCCGCTTTTGCGGGGCTTTTCTTTTGGACAAAACGCACCGCGTTGCATGGCCTGGTTGTCGACAGGCTCAAACAAAAACGCGGTCAAACGGACCGCGCATTTGTCGGATTGCGATGCAATTCGCAGCCCGTCGGCAGAACAGGTTTAGATTGCCGACTTGATGCTTTCGTCCAGATAAATTTCGCGCAGGCGTGTCGCCATTGGACCAACAGATCCGGTTCCAACAGCTTTTCCATCAATCTCGACCACAGGCATCACAAAAGTTGACGCTGATGTGATGAATGCTTCGTCCGCATCCTGGGCCTCTGAAATTGTGAAATTCCGTTCTTCAACATCCATTTGCGCTTCACGTGCGAAGCGCAAAACCGCAGCGCATGTTATCCCATGCAAGATATCATTCGACAGAGCACGCGTAATGATTTTATT
>JALQZP010000305.1:0-239 GCA_023258235.1 Terrimicrobiaceae bacterium
GGTGAAGCGCTTCATCGGCCGCCGCGTTGACGAGGTCAACGAGGAATCGAAGGAAGTGAGCTACGGCGTGGAGAAGGCCGGCTCCAACGTGAAGGTGAAGTGCCCGGTGCTGGGCAAGCAGTTCGCCCCGGAGGAGGTGAGCGCCCAGGTGCTGCGCAAGCTGGCGGAAGATGCCGGCAAGTACCTCGGTGAGAGCGTCACCCAGGCGGTGATCACCGTTCCCGCCTACTTCAATGATT
>JALQZP010000305.1:249-912 GCA_023258235.1 Terrimicrobiaceae bacterium
GCCGGCAAGATCGCAGGCCTCGAGGTGCTGCGCATCATCAACGAGCCCACGGCGGCGGCTCTGGCCTACGGCCTCGACAAGAAGAGCAACGAGCGCATCCTCGTGTTCGACCTGGGCGGCGGCACCTTCGACGTGTCCGTGCTCGAGGTGGGCGATGGCGTGTTCGAGGTTCTTTCCACCTCCGGTGACACCCACCTGGGCGGTGACGACTTCGACAAGGTGATCGTTGATTACCTGGCCGACACCTTCAAGGCCAACGAAGGCATCGATCTGCGGGCCGACAAGCAGGCCCTGCAGCGCCTCACCGAGGCCGCTGAGAAGGCCAAGATCGAGCTCTCCAGCGCCACCCAGAGCGAGATCAACCTGCCGTTCATCACGGCCACCCCCGAGGGCCCCAAGCACCTCGATCTCACCCTCACCCGCGCCAAGTTCGAGGAGCTGGCCAGCAAGCTGATCGACCGCTGCCGCGTGCCGGTGGAGCAGGCCCTCAAGGACGCCAAGCTCTCCTCCTCCGAGCTCGACGAGATCGTGATGGTGGGTGGCTCCACCCGGATCCCGGCGGTGCTGGAGCTGGTGAAGCGCATCACCGGCAAGGATCCCAACCAGACCGTGAACCCCGATGAGGTGGTGGCCGTGGGTGCCGCCATTCAGGGCGGTGTGCTC
>JALQZP010000306.1 GCA_023258235.1 Terrimicrobiaceae bacterium
CGGTTTTACTGTTTGGTGTTGAGTTCTTGCAATTAACCACATAAAGTAATGCATAATCCCATAAGTTAGCCTTTAATAATGACTGACCATGTAGGACTGTGGATACTGCTTTCACAATTGTTTGAACATATCTTTCTGCTAGGTTCTGATAATGTGCATAGGGAAGAGAATGCTGTGGTTGAATTCCCTTAGACTCAAGTAATTGCTTCACTGGTCCCCACTTCATGATTTGTTCAGAGTCAGACCTGAAAGCTTTTACCTTATGTCCAAAGTCTTCAAAGTAAGTTATTGTGTTCTCCAATGCAGTTACAAAACCATCTTTTGTTTTTGAGGTATATGCCCTCATATATCCAGATCTCTTATCCACAAAAAGGTAGAAGTAAATATCTCCATTTCTTGTTGCAGGTTGGATCTTGCCAATTATATCACCGCTTAATAGCTCCCCTATTTTTAGTTCATTGAGATCATTTTTCTCTGGGTTTGCTATAGCTGGTTTGTTCTTCTTGGCTAATAAACAAGGAAGGCAGGGGTTTTGTTTCATGACTCTGTGCACTTGTTCAGCTGTTACCTTGACGTTTTCTCAAGCACCAAAGTTAATTGCAGTACACATTGCTTCCGAAGATGGATGCCCCATGCGTTCATGTAAACGTAATACTTGGTTTGCAATACTAACAGTATTACAATAAATAGGCTTTCTTTTTATTTTAATTTCTTTCAGTTCTTCAAGATCAATCATCCACTTTAAACCATCCCTTAGGATTGGGAAAGAATGACCATCACTTGGTTTGTTGATTATTCCTCCCTTTGAAGAGAGATGAATATCATATCCAGCATCCACTATAGGGTGTATGGCAACTAAGTCATCAGTTAACTGATTATCATTGCATACTAT
>JALQZP010000307.1 GCA_023258235.1 Terrimicrobiaceae bacterium
ATGCCGTCCCCACCTGTGCCGCACGTATCGACAAGATGTGTTTTATTTTTTATCTCGACTTGTTTTGAAAATTGACGCATAACAGTGGCTGCATCAAAAATATTTTCAGAAGTGAGTCCTTTTTCATTTAAAGCCAAAACATATGACTCAATAATGTCATCACTTAATACGCCTGACATTAAAGACTGCATAAAGTCTTTTACAGATAATTCATTTGAATCTATGTTAGCCATAAGCCTTTAAAAAATTATTCAATAAATCGTGGCCGTGTTCAGTTAAAACTGATTCAGGATGAAATTGCACGCCTTCAATGGGTAATGTTTTATGGCGCACCCCCATAATTTCTTCATCATCCGTCCATGCAGTGACTTCTAAACAATCAGGTAGTGTTGCGCGCTCAATCACGAGCGAATGATAACGTGTTGCTATAAATGGATTTTTTAAATCTTTAAATACGCCTTGATTCGTGTGATGGATTTGTGAAGTTTTACCATGCATCAATGTCTTGGCATGAATGATTTTTCCGCCAAAAGCTTGACCAATCGTTTGGTGGCCTAAGCAAACACCTAGAATCGGGATTTGGCCTTTAAATGTATTCACAACCTCTAAAGAAACCCCTGCTTCATTCGGCGTGCATGGGCCAGGAGACAACACAATATATTGAGGATTCTTTTTTTTGATTTCATCAATCGTGATCTCGTCATTACGATGCACCTCAACCTCTTGTTTCAACTCAGCCAAATACTGAACAAGGTTATAAGTAAATGAATCGTAGTTATCAATCATGAGCAACATAATTTATTTTCCTGATTGCACAATTTCTGCGGCACGTAATACCGCTTTTGCTTTATTTTGAGTTTCAACCCATTCGTTATGCGGGATCGAATC
>JALQZP010000308.1 GCA_023258235.1 Terrimicrobiaceae bacterium
AGGCGATAAAGGCAAGAGATACAACGATCTCGTTATCGAACCTCTCCCTAACCCAACTATCAATAGCGGCAAACCAACCGTAGGTGAGAGCCAGAATCATCACGATGGTTGAAAAAGTTGATGAATAGAAACCGAAGCGAGTTTTCTCAGCGCTATAAGCGATTGACCGCTCCCGCTCTTGAGAGTCATAGAGCCCTGCAATTTTTGGGTCTAGCGGATTTCGAGCTGTACTTTGATTGAGATTGTCGAGAAGAGATTCGACGACATAAGCCAGAACCACGATGACAACTAATACGGTAAGAAGCATTTACATAGGTTAGCCGATAGGATTTAAGTATGTGCAGATTGATGGCTTTTTCAGCTCGTACTGAAACTACTCTGCCGTCGTTTATGGGTAGCGCTTTTCAAGAATTCGTTGAGCTTTCTAAAGTACATGACGATTCCTGGGGTCTGGCACTTTCTAACGGAGGCACTGCAACTCTCACCAAGAAAACAGAAACTGCTGCGCTAAGTTCTAGTTTTCAGGAGACTATTCAATCGGCAAATTCCTACGGCGGATTGCTTCATTTTCGTTGGGCCTCTCCCGGTTTGCCTGTGACTGACGCCAATGCACATCCATTTACTTATCAAGACATTGCCTTCATTCACAATGGCGCTCTCAGCCCCTACGACGCCGTTAAATCTCTCGTCGCTCCCAAATTTGCAGAGCTACAACAAGGCGAGACTGACAGTGAACAATTCTTTCTTTACCTCCTCACGGAAATTGAGCGCCTTGGATTTATTGATGGAGTCAAGGAGTGCATAAAGAACATTAAAGCTAACTTCAAATATAGCTCTATTAACTCCATGATTATGAACTCGGATTACTTGATAATCAC
>JALQZP010000309.1 GCA_023258235.1 Terrimicrobiaceae bacterium
GTTAGAAGCTTAAGAATCTACCTTTTATGACCTTCCTTCAAATTGAACTTCCCGGGGAAACAGCTGCGGCTGCTCCTGCTCAAGCGGTTGAAGCCACCACGCAAAAGACGATGAGCATCTTGGACCTCATGGTATCCGGCGGTCTCGGTGGCCAAATCATCATGGGCCTCATGGTCCTGCTCTCGATTGCCATGGTCTACATCTTCGTGAACCGAATGTCCGCCATCAAACGGGCCAACAAAATCGATCCGCAGTTCATGAAGGACATCAAAGACCACGTAGCTTCTGGCAACGTACAGTCCGCCATTAATTTGTGCGAGCGTTCGGACAGTCCAGTGGCCCGAATGATTTTGAAAGGGTTGACCCGCATCGGCAAGCCCCTCCAAGACATTTCAGCCTCCATTGAGAACCAAGGCAAGTTGGAAATCCAGCGTTTGGAGCGCAACCTGCCCTACCTCGCCACCATCGCGGGCGGCGCACCGATGTTGGGCCTCTTGGGTACGGTTATCGGTATGATTTTGGCCTTTAAAGAAATGGCCAACGCAGGGGGCGGTGTCCAAATCGACATGCTGGCAGAAGGTATCTACGTCGCTATGACAACCACCGCGGCCGGTCTGGTCGTGGGCATCTTCGCCTACTTCGGCTACAACTTCCTCGTGACCCGTGTGGAGTCGGTGATTTACAAGATGGAAACGTCCAGCACCGAATTCTTGGACCTCTTGGACGAACCCGTTTGATTCCAAGCGCATGAACCTCAAGAACCGCAGTAAAGTTTCGGCCGAATTCAACATGTCCTCCATGACGGACATGGTGTTTTTGTTGCTGATCTTCTTCATGCTAACCTCCACCCTGGTGACGACCAGCGC
>JALQZP010000030.1 GCA_023258235.1 Terrimicrobiaceae bacterium
ATCGCCAGCGAGGGTCGATTTAGCCGCTGTGAAATCCGCAAGTGAAGAGAAGGAGAATGTGGCCATGGTATATTTGTTAGTTCTGGGTTTTGGTATCGGAAATGAAAACTATAGGGTTTTAACTAAATCGGCAGCATTTAATCAAACTTTAGAGAAAAATGCAACGATACCCAAATCTATTGGATAATTCGAAAAAGATTCGTTCGATGCTTGTCATGTTGTCTACTCTCAAAAGATGACTGTTTTTGACTGAGGGTTGAGTTGTGACCGATACTGAATGCAATTAGCTGCTTTGGCAATGAAATTTATATTGCAGACAAAAAAGTTTGTATGAGCCAATCTCAACACTCGCCAAACGCAAGCCCACCTATCCCGAAAATCCATTTCGATGTCGCGCTTGGCAGATAATCGATTTCTCGAGGACGCGATTGCGAACGCATCGTGAGCGTACATCTTCCTGCAATCCTACGTCATTCGCGCAAGTAGATCCGTGAGGTAGGGGAGCAGTTGTTTCTTTCGGGAAACAATGCCGTCGAGTTGCCATACATGGCGTCCACTCTCCGGAAAATCAATGAGCCGGGTGAAACTCTCGGATCCCCGGACAAGGAGGATCGAGTTCTGCGTGTTGACGTCCGTGATGAGCAGTGTGGAAAAAAGATAATTGTGCGAGGCCCGGTATTTTTCGAGTTCCTCAATGAGGGGCGTGCGATGTTTTTCGATTTGGGAGAAACTGATCTCCTCGATTTGCGACACACTGAAGAGTTGACCTCGATCCTCATATTCCTTGCAGTCCGCCGTGATCACGTCCTTGGTTGAGAGTGTTTGAAGAGGGGAGCCGACCGAGAAAATCTCGGATGCCAAATCACTGGGCTTAATGTCGCAGATCGCTGCGAGTTCATCCAAAATGAGTCGATCGACCTTCGTCGTGGTGGGAGATGTGAGATTGAGTGTGTCGGAAATGATTCCACACATGAGCAAACCGGCCACGTTTTTGGGAATGGTCAGGCGGGCTTGTCGGAAGCAATCGGCGACAATCGTGCTGGTCGAGCCCACCGGCCTATTCATGAAAAGGATGGGTTGCTGCGTTGGAGCGACCCCGATGCGGTGGTGATCAAGAATCTCAATAATCGGAATGTCCTCCGCGCCTGCGACGGCCTGTGTGAGTTCGTTGTGATCCACCAGAATGAGCTGGCGGGGCGATGGCTTCAGCAAGTCGCTCTTGGAAAAAACGCCGATGAGCCTGTCGTCGGGTCCGAGAACAGGGAAGGCAAACTGGGAGACCATTGCGACATCCATTTGGGCTTGTCGGAGGGTGAGTTCCGCACTCAGGCACATGAATTCCGGTGTGAGCATCTGTCCGGCCGTAACGGCAGCTCGAGCGAGAAGAACAGTGGTGGCCGTATCGTGGGGCGATGAGATGAGTGTGGTCCCATTCTCTTGAGCCATCGCGAGAACCCTGTCCGGAGGGGAGAAATTGTTTGTGATAATAATGGAGGGAACTCCCGCTTTGATCGACATCTCGATGATGTTCCAGCGGTCACCCACGATGAGCACCGTGGAGGGGATGTCGAGTTGCTCGAGTCTTTTCTTGAAGGACTCGGTCAACATGGCCGCAACAACCAGAGTCCGCGAGCAAACAGTGGTATCCTCTTTGCCACTTAGCAGCATGCCCCGGATGGCATCCCGGATGTGCGCGATTGAGGCTTCCACAACGCGGCTCGAGGAAAGGTTCTCGAGAGGTGGGAAGAGGTATTTGCCCAGCTTGAATGCCGAAAGGATACCCACGCAGGCGCGATTGTCATTGACCACAGGCAAGGCACGGAACTTGTCCTCGCCGAATCGCGTCATCGCCTGATAGACCGGCGCGGCATGATGGATGCTGACCACGTTGCGCTCCATCACGTCTTCCACACGGGGATAGACATCCGCAATAAAAACGGGCGCCTCGAGACCAAATTTGTGCAAAGCAAAGTCAATGCGACCATTGGTGTTGCCGCATCGCGCCGCGACCACGTTTTCCATTCCGCTTGCACGCTTGAATTCGGCATATCCGATAGCTGCGCAGATGGAGTCCATATCGGGGTTTCGATGCCCCATGACGATTGTTTTCATTGAAGTGATGGTTAAGAAGACGCGCCAGCAAGGCAGGGCCGGGTGAGAGCGCTATCGGGGTCGTAGTTGAGGTAGGATTGAAGCCACTTTTCGGTGGTTGCGATATCCTGGCCCTTGCGTGCGGAATAACTCTCTATTTGGTCGCGCTCGATTTTTCCCACAGCAAAGTATTTGGACTGCGGATGGGCGAAGTAGAGTCCGCTCACGCTGCTCGCGGGAAGCATGGCCAGACTCTCGGTGAGTGTGATGCCGGTGCGACTCTCGGCATCCAAGAGGCGCCAGAGTGTCCATTTCTCAGTGTGGTCGGGCTGCGATGGATAGCCTGCAGCGGGACGGATGCCACGGTATTTCTCGCGAATGATTTCCTCTGGCGTGAGGTTTTCGGTTTTTCCAAAACCGCAGATATCGCGGGCTTTTTTATGGAGGCATTCCGCATAGGCTTCGGCAAAGCGGTCGCCGATGGCCTTGGTCATGATCGAGAGGTAGTCATCGTGCTTCTTTTCGTAATGGTCGGCCAGGTCATGAACCTCCCTGCCTGCGGTAACAGCGAAGGCACCGATGAAATCCTGTCGCCCGGCGGAGGCGGGCGCAATAAAGTCTGCGAGCGAGGAGTTGTATTGACCTTCGGGCTTTTTCATTTGCTGGCGGAGGCAATGCAAGACCTCAAGCGGGCGTCCATCCGCGTCGAGAAGTTGGATGTCCTCACCTGTGCTGAACGCCTGCCAGAATCCCATGACGCCGCGCGGACGGAAGAGTTGCTTGGACACGATCTCATCAAGAAGGCTGCGCGCGTCGTCGTAGAGTTTGCGCGCCTCGACGCCGATCTCGGGATCGTCGAGCAGGCCGGGGAAACGACCGCGCAATTCCCAAGCATGGAAAAAAGGCGACCAGTCAATGAAGGGGACGAGTTCTTCGAGCGAGACATGGCACTCGATGATGCCAGTGCGGGAAGGCTTCGCGATATCGACAGATGCCCAATCGGTTGGAAATTGATTCTCGGCCGCCTCGGCCAGCGAGAGTTGGGGGCGACCGGCTTGGCGACCCGAATGCTGGACTCGCAAGGCTTCGTAATCCGACTCCAAACCCGCAAGGAATTGAGGCTTCTGATCCGGACTGAGGAGAGCGCTCGCCACATTCACCGCGCGGGAGGCGTCCAGAACGTGTACGACTCCGGCGGGATAATATTGGGAGATTTTAACCGCCGTGTGGGCCCGACTCGTCGTGGCCCCGCCGATCATGAGAGGAATCGTGAACCCTTGACGCTGCATTTCCTTGGCGACATGGATCATCTCGTCCAGTGAGGGGGTAATCAGACCCGAAAGGCCGATGATATCGCATTTTTTCTCCACAGCGGTGCTGAGAATTTTTTCGCAAGGGACCATGACGCCCATATCGATGACCTCGTAATTATTGCAGGCCAAAACGACGCCCACGATATTTTTGCCGATGTCATGCACGTCGCCTTTCACCGTGGCCATGAGGATACGGCCTTGAGTGCGGGCGTCGGGATTGGCGAGACGCTCGGCCTCCATGAGCGGCGTGAGCCAGGCTACCGACTTTTTCATCACGCGCGCGCTCTTGACGACTTGGGGAAGAAACATTTTTCCAGCGCCGAAAAGATCTCCAACGACCTTCATTCCCTCCATGAGCGGACCCTCGATGACAAGGAGCGGCTTGCCGTATTTGAGGTAGGCCTCCTCGGTATCGGCATCAATAAAGTCAACGATGCCCTTGATCAGGGCATGTTTGAGACGCTCCTCGACGGAACCCTCCCGCCAGGAAAGATCGGGCGCTTGGGCAGCGGTTCCGCCGGCTTTGGATTTGATCGTTTCCGCAAAAGTGACAAGCCGTTCGGTGGCATCCGGGCCACGGTTGAAGAGCACGTCCTCGATCAGGCCGAGCAAATCCTTTGGGATATCCTCATAAATTCCCAACTGACCGGCATTCACGATGCCCATGTCGAGACCGGCACGGATCGCATGGTAGAGGAATGCGGCATGCATGGCCTCGCGCACATGGTTGTTGCCCCGGAAAGAAAAGGAAATGTTGCTGATGCCACCGCTCACGCGCGCATAGGGGAGATTCGCTTTGATCCAACGCGTCGCTTCAATAAAGGCAATCGCGTATTCGTTGTGCTCCTCTATTCCTGTAGCTATGGTGAGAATATTGGGATCGAAAATGACATCCTCCGGGGGGAATCCGACCTCGTCCACAAGGATGTGGTAGGCGCGCTCGCAAATCTCGATTTTTCGCTGAAACGAATCCGCCTGCCCCTGTTCGTCAAACGCCATCACCACCGTGGCAGCGCCATAAGCCATGATCAAGCGGGCTTGGGCTTTGAATTTTTCGGGTCCTTCTTTGAGGCTGATCGAATTCACGACGCCTTTGCCCTGAACGCAACGCAATCCGGCTTCGATGACCTCCCACTTCGATGAGTCGATCATCACCGGCACGCGGGAGATATCCGGTTCGCTGGCAATGAGGTTGAGGAATTTGGTCATGGCGGCAGCGCCGTCCAGCATGCCTTCATCCATGTTGATATCGATGATCTGGGCGCCCGCATCGACCTGCTGACGAGCCACAGCGAGAGCCTCGTCGTAGTTTCCGGAAAGGATGAGCTTCGCAAATTTCGGCGAACCGGTCACGTTCGTCCGCTCACCCACATTGATAAATGGAATTTCCGGACGGGCCGTGAATGGTTCGAGTCCGCTTAACCGCAAGGTCCGTGTGCGTGAGGCGATCGCGCGAGGTTTAAAGCCCTTTACCGCATCGGCAATCGCTCGGATGTGATCTGGCGTCGTGCCGCAACAGCCGCCAATGATATTCAGCCAACCCTGCTTCGCCCAATCCTGCAACTGCGGCGCGAGGCTTTCGGGCGTTTCCGGAAAACCGGTCGGAGAAAGCGGGTCGGGAAGACCGGCATTTGGGTAGGTGCTGACAAAAAAAGGCGCGATATTTGAAAGTTCCTCGATGTAAGGGCGCATTTCCTTAGGGCCCAGAGCGCAATTCAGACCGATCGAAAGAATGGGGAAGTGTGCGAGAGAGTTGAGGAAGGCCTCTACTGTTTGCCCGGTGAGTGTGCGACCGCTCAAGTCCGTGATCGTTCCGGAAACCATTACCGGAAGGCGCGGATGGTTCTCAAAATAACGCGCAATCGCAAAGAGGGCCGCCTTGGCATTGAGTGTGTCGAAAATGGTTTCCACCAAGAGCACGTCTGCCCCGCCCGCGACGAGGTTTTCAATCTGCTCGGTGTAAGCGGCGGCGACCTCCTCAAAAGTGACCTCTCGCTTGCCGGGATCGTTCACATCCCTGGAAATGGAAAGTGTGCGATTGAGTGGACCGATGGCCCCGGCGACGAATATGCGGCGATCGGTACAGGCGTCTGCGGCTGATCGCGCCAAGCGGGCGGCGGCCAGATTGAGCTCCGGAACGATGCCCTCCAACCCGTAGTCGGCCTGTGAAATCGTTGTGGAGTTGAACGTGTTGGTTTCAATGATATCCGCCCCGGCAGCGATGTATTTTCCATGGATCTCACGGATCACCTCGGGCCTTGTGAGGACAAGAAGATCGTTGTTCCCCTTGAGATCCTGCCCTTTCCAGTCAGCGAAACGCTCCCCGCGATAATCAGCTTCCTGCAATTTATATTGCTGGATCATGGTTCCCATCGCCCCGTCGAGGATAAGGATGCGTTGGGACAAGAGGTCGCGGAGTGCTTTTTCGGTGGACGAAATCATGAATCGAAGATCACCAAACTACGAAATATTCGCCCTCCTGAAACTAAAAACTTCACCTCCTGTGTGAGGGCGATATCGGGAAGGGTCACGATCCAAGACCAAGGAAGGCGACTCTCAGATCGGCAAAGCCTTGGACTCAGGCACACCCAATTGCTTGATGATGGTTGTAAGATAGACGGCTTCGTGATGAAGACCGCGGTATTTTGAGATTTCCTTCCGCTCGACAACGCGAAAACCAAATCTCTCCAGCACTTTTGCGCCACGCCGGGACTCGAAGGTGACCATCTGACCGAAGACCTCCTTTTCCCCACGGGAACGGAGAAAGTCGAAGTAAGTGCGCATCAGCACATACGTTCCGGCCAGACTTTGGGCCTCACGCAACACATTGATATGAAAATGGGCCGTTCGGCGGGGCGCTGCGGGCACCTCACGCCAGGAATGATTGAGAATCCAGCGGATGAATGCGCGCGTGGCCGTGTTGTAGCGCGGATACCGGCCCATCCCGATGATAAAAAGGCGGAGGTTTTGAAAAAAATGATAGAATTGCTGACGCAGGGGGCGACGGGATCCGAGCAAGTAGCCTTTGACTATGCCGTCTTGCTCCAGCACAAACGCCGCCTCAGGCTCGATATCTGTGTAATAGGCGGTTAAATAATCCGCAAAAAGCTCTCGATCCTCAAAGACCGGGTCGATCGCCTTGCCAAGAAAACCCGTTTCACAACAAAGCCGGCGAACCGCCTCGCGGTCGCGTGCCTCATATGGACGAACGGTGATGTCAGGTGGAAGTGCCACGTGCGAAAGTTTATCCTTCCTCTGTTTTCGGGCAAACCAGAATCCTCTGGGTAAAAACCCCCGGTTGGCATGATGCCGGACTTGAACGATTAATACGAACTCTCCACTCGTGCTGCGACGTCCCGATAGCCGTAATCCACCTCGTAAATCTGCTTCATGCAGGCAATCGAGTTGTCTGTGAGGTTCATTTTTTCATAAACCAAGCCAAGGTTGTAAACGATGTCTTTTTTCACGTTGTCCATCGCCACCAACTCGGTCGCCGCGTCGGACAGTGTCTTTGCCGCGAGGTCGAGCATCGAGCGAGCTGTGAAGCATTGGCCGAGCAGACTAATGGCCCGAATGCGAACATTCGGGTTTTGGCGGGCCCGTTGGAGTTCGGGAATTGCTTCCTGATACATGTGGAGCGAGTGCAAGATCTCGCCAAGTTCGAAGCGGGATTGAAGATCCGTCGGATTTTGCTCCACACGGGCGCGGGCGGATTGCAGCATGATCTCGGAGCGCTGGGCGATGAGGTCGGCCATTTCGGTCTCATACTGCTCCGCCTCGGGCGTGCCTGGATGGCTGGCAATGATTTCACGACGCGCATCGATCGCGTGGTCGAACTGCTTTACCCGCAGGTCCGAGGCTTTGCGAACGAGGGCAAAATCGGAATTGTTAGTGAGGGCGGCGGCGTAGTTGAACCAACTGGTCGCGTTGTCCCAGTCCTCTTTCTGCTCGTAGAGTTCCGCAATGCGACGGGCCGTATCGACGGAACCGGGTTCCGCCTCGGCTTTGACGTGAAGATCCGCCAGAAGATTCTCGATCATCTCCTCGCTCCGGACAACACGCGATTGCTGCTCCAAGGCGACGGCCTGACTCTTGTCCTTGATAAGGTCGCGATAGGTCGTCTCCTCCTTATCCCAACCACCGCTCTGCATGGAAGAAGCTGCGGCCGCATCCTTGGCTCCCTTGACGGCGGCAAGATCGCTTGGCGCAATATCGATAATTTTGAGATAAATATCCGCAGCCCTTGCGGCATTGCCATGTTGCATGCAGTGCCGAGCCAACTGGTGCATGATCTTGGTGTCCTTCGGTGAGGCATCAAGGATCGTTTCGAGAGCAAACCCGGCGACCTCGGGAAGATTCGCAGCCACGGCGGCATCATGAAGCATCATGTTCAACTGCGTGCTGGTCGGGTCGTTTTCCAAGAGCTTCTCGATAGCCTCCATCGCAGCGAGGGGATCTTTTTTGATCTGGCCTTGGATTTTATGTCCAGAAAATGAAGCTCCGGAAAGGCCCGCGAGCAGGCTTTTCTTTCCGGGATTTTTTGCAATGCCAGCCTTGCGAGCAACCTGCCGGCCGGCAAGAAAGTCCGGGTGGCTTTTGAGGACGGTCTGAAGAAGTTGGATCGTGTAGCCGTAATTTTTGAGCTGCATGGCGCTCATCGCCTTGAGCCATGTGGCCCGATGGAATTCCGGGAGATCTTTTTCAGTTTTTACGGACATACAGGAGAAGCGGCCAAATTTATACGCCCACAAGCCCGGCACATCAAGCCCCGCTCGTTCGCGACGCCGCGTAACAAAGGTCTCGACCTAGATGGTCTGCGAAAGGTAACCGCCATCCACGCGAATATCGGAGCCTGTCACGAACGAGCTGGCCTGCGGGCTGGCAAGAAAAACCACTGCGCCGGAAAGTTCGTCCGCCTCGCCAAATCTCGCCATCGGTGTGTGGCCGAGTATCGCTGCCGCGCGAGGCGTGGTGGTGCCATCCGGGTTGAATAGAAGGCGCAGGTTTTGTTCGGCCGGAAAAAATCCCGGCGTTATCGAGTTCACTCTCACCCCGCTTGGTGCCCACTCCCGCGCAAGAAATTGAGTCAGGTTGAGCACGGCGGCCTTCGCGGAGGAATAGGCCACCACTCGCGAAAGGGGGAGGTGGCCGGAAACACTGGCGATATTGATAATACTTCCCCGACCGGCTTCGACCATTGCGGCACCGATCACCTGACACGGCAACAACGCGCCTCCGATAAGGTTCAAATCAAAGTTGGCCACCCAATCCTCAACAGCGATTTCCGAAAACGGGTTTTCTGGGGTCACCGTCACGCTGGCATCGTTGCCGCCGGCTGCATTCACCAGCACACTCGGAATGCCGAATTTATCCGCTGTCGCGTCCAATAAATCCATCAGGCTCTCGCGATCTGTGGCATCGGTTTGAAAAAAAATCGCCTTGCCGCCCGCCTTGGTGATTTCCCTCACTCTTTCATTACCCCGATCCGCGTTTCGCCCCGACACGACAACACTGGCTCCGGCTGACGCGAGCGCGAGGGCCATGCCACCACCAAGAACGCCCGTGGCGCCCACCACCACAGCGACTTCGCCGGAAAGATCGAACAAGTTGTTTGCCATGAACCCAACTAAAAACCAATCGCCGATGGCCCGCACGATTTTTTTTGGCTTTCGATGCGCGAACGTGTGGCGCAAAATCGCCAACACATGTTGAAAGACACCCAAAGCGAAAGCGACGACCGTAAGCTGGCCATTGACCGAGTGGGCATTAAATCCCTGCGATATCCGATGCAGGTCCGCGACAAGCACCAAGCAACCCAAAGCACAGTCGCCACCATCCAACTGACCGTCGATCTCCCTCACCACTTCAAAGGCACCCATATGAGCCGCTTCATTGAGGCGCTCAGCGCCCACGGCCCTGTGGTGCATGTGGAAAACATCCGCGACATCCTTGAGCAAACCGCCCGCCGCCTGGAGAGCGACTGCGCGCACCTAGATATCGAATTTCCCTTTTTTTTGGAAAAAAAAGCCCCCGTCAGCGGGGCCCCCGGTCTCCTCGATTACAATGTCGTCTTTAGCGCGACTCTCACCAAAGGCGTGCTTGATTTTGTTGTCACCACGACCGTTCCGGTGACCACGCTCTGCCCTTGTTCAAAGGCCATCAGCGCTGCGGGCGCGCACAACCAGCGCGGCCACGCCACCCTTTCCGTCCGCTGCAAGAAACCCATGTGGATCGAGGATATGGTTCGCCTCTGCGAGGAATCCGCCAGCGCTGAGTTGTTCAGCCTGCTCAAACGGCCGGATGAAAAGCACGTGACCGAGCAAGCGTATGCGAACCCTGTTTTTGTTGAGGATCTGGTCCGCAACGTTGCGCTTCGCTGCGAAGCCGATCCCAATATCATGTGGTATCGCGCCGAGGCGGAGAACTTCGAGTCCATTCACAACCACAACGCCTACGCCCTTATTGAAAAAAAATCCGCCGCCAACGACCAAGTGGATGGTTTTTTTGTTGCTTGATTCAACGAAATGCCGGTTAAAGTAAATGCGGTTCAAAGACGGGGGTATAGCTCAGTTGGTAGAGCGCGTCGTTCGCAATGACGAGGCCAGGAGTTCGAGCCTCCTTACCTCCACTTCTTTTCACTCATGCCGATTTTTTCTGTTCCTGAAAGTTTGCGCACTTGGGCCGAGGTGGACCTGAATGCCCTCCGCGCCAATCTTCATTTTGTCCGGCAGCGCATTGGACCCGCCCCATCGATCCTTGCCGTTGTCAAAGCCAACGGATACGGCCATGGAGCCCGCGAAACCGTTCAGGCCCTCGCCGGTGAAAATACCATTTTTGGAGTCGCCAATCTCCAGGAGGCGGCCGAAATCAAAACCGTCGCCAATCCCAGCGACGTGATGCTGCTCGGCCCCTGCCTGCCCGGCGAACGTCACGCCGCAGTCAAGAACGGTCACATCGTTACGGTCTCAAGTGCGATCGAAGCGAGGGCCTTTTCTGAATACGGAAACGTCCGGATCAACTTTAAAATCGACACTGGAATGGGACGTATCGGCGTCTGGAAAGACGTTGCGATATCCGAGTTGCAATCCCTTCAAGGCATCCCGGGCATCGAGATCCACAGTATCTCCACGCATCTGCCCTCTGCGGATGAAGACACCGTCTTTACCAAACACCAGCTGAATGGCTTTACGAAGCTGGCCCAAAAACTGCGTGAAATGGCGCCCAACGCCAGACTGCACAGTCTTAATAGCGCCGGCATCCTCACCCTGCCCGAATTCGCCGGCGACATCGTGCGCCCCGGTCTCATGCTGTATGGTTGCTCTCCCATCGCCGAATTTTGCACCGCACTCCGGCCGGTCCTCGCATGGAAAGCCAGAATCGTATTGGTGAAAGATCTCCCCGCCGGGGCAGGTGTGAGCTATGGCCGCACTTATATTTCCTCCAACCCCATCCGCACAGCGGTCCTCCCGGTAGGTTATGCGGATGGTTACCCGCGCCAAGCTTCCGGCCAAGGATGCGGAGTTTTGATCAATGGGAAAAGATGCCATCTTATCGGACGCGTCACCATGGACCAAATCATCATCGACGTGAGCGACCTGCCCGATGTTCAGGTCGGGGATGTTGCCACCCTCATCGGCAACGATGGTGTCAACTCAATCGACGCCGAAGAATTGGCCAAACGATCCGGTACTATTGCCTGGGACATTCTCACCGGCATCGGTCGTCGCGTGGAGCGATTCTACTCAGCAGCGCCCGAGAAAAAACGGGACGATTCTGTTGAATACCAAAGCCCCCCAGTATAATATCCATATTCATGTCCGAAGAAACCGCCCGCCACATCTTGAGCAGTTTCGAGTCTGCGCTGGATAATCTCAGAAAGGATGTCCTCATGATGTCGAGTCTCGCATCCCGCAGCATCGAAAACGCCCGCAAGGGTCTCTTCGATCGCGATGAGGACTTCTGCAACACCGTCATCGCCGATGATGAGGAAATCGATTTTCTCGAGATCCAAGTGGATACCCAAGGCATGGAAATCATGCTCCGCTTTCATCCCTTTGCCTCGGACCTTCGCAATGTGATTGGCGCAATGAAAACCAGCGTCAATCTCGAGCGAGCTGCCGATCAGGCCGTGGGCATCGCCCGCCGGGCGCGTAAGTTGGTCGCTCTCCCAATCATCCCGGAGACCGCCACCATGGAACCTTTGTTCCGCCACACCTCCTCGATGTTCAATGATGCCATCAAAGCTTATGCGGATGGGGATATCGAACTCGCGAAAACAATCAAAAGCCGCGACAAGGAACTCGATCAGCTCAACCGGGAGTTTGCGGAATCCCTCACGGAAAAGATGCCGCAGAACCCCGACTTCATTCGAGGTTATCTCGAACTCATCTTCATCGCACGTTGCCTCGAAAGAATCGGCGATCAAGCCAAGAACATCGCGGAAGACACGATTTTCGCCGTTTCACTAACAGACATTCGCCACACCGCAGGCGAGCCGAACACCTAGCCCGCGCGCGCAGTGAAACCGCGCTTCAATGCTTGGGCGCCTTAACCGTTCCGGCTTCCATGTCGTCGCGGCGGCGCTGGACGATCTTGTTGCCGATTTCGACCACCATTTCCTCCAAGAGCAAACGGAGGTGGCTGCCGCTTCGAAAATCGGAAGGAGCGATGTTTTTAACCCGATCCGCATGGGTTGAGAGTTGGTAGCATTTCTTGAAACTCAGTCTCGTCACATCATCTGGATTATAAACCGCAATGGCTTGCCCCCCATTGCGGCGCATGAGCGTAAAACAAGGCACATCGGTCGGGCCATCGCCAACATAAATCATGTTTTGAAATGGAACCGGCCGGAGATCGTTGTCCATGTGGTCGTTCACATCCTGGTCCATTTCCAGCATGCCCTTGTTGATTCGGAAGAGGAACTGCGTTTTCTGGGTGTGGCTGATGACACGCTTGGGGAATGTGATGCGATCGCGCTCGTCCACGGCATACTCGCAGCCGAAAATTTTGCGCACATAGGGAGCCAATCGACTCCCCTCGATAAGCACCTTCAATCCCGAGGACACGATATAGTGCTCCACTCTTATCCCGTGAGCCACATGCTCGGGACTGAGCAATGTTTTTTGAAACTCATCAAACATCTCTGGAAGGCCCTTGTAGAAAGTGAGACGCGCACCGAGTTCTCTGAGATACGCATTCGTGGGACGATCAATCTCCAGACAGTCCAACAACACCTTCATATACGCCAGTTCGCTGTCAAATCCCTGCTTCTGGACCAACTCGCCACAGCGTTGCCAGAAATGGGCGGCATTGATTCCAAAAACCGGAAACAAAGCCTCCTCCTGCATGTAGAAAGGCGAGAGGGTTTGATCGTAATCGTAAATGATCGCAATCGTATTTTGAGGGACGCTCATGATTGGAAATAGTGCACTAGGAACGTTCCGGTTGCGAAATATTTCAACCCGGACCTCCGCTCACCCTAAGAACAAGTTTAAGTGCATCGGCTCGCAGGGTGGCTCCGGAAAGGGAATCCATCAACGCCAACTTCAGGCTTTTCAACGCCTCAATCTCAGCTGGACGGACGTGGCTGTTAATCGCTTTCAAATCCTCCAGGCGCTCGATCTCCCGATCGATTTGCTCACAGGCCATTTTTCGAGCCGTTTCCACAATGACGCCTTTCTGCTTTTCAGCAAAGGCAGCCGCTTTGGAAAGCATGGAGGGAAGATGTTTCTTTCGGAAAACCGGCGTGTCGAGCAAGCTGAAAACATCACCGCGTTCCAGCTTGGCTGAGCGAAACTCCTCAAGGTCGCTGCAGTCATTGCCGCCTTGATCGACAACGATTCGGAGTGGCGTGGCAGGTAGAAAGCGATCGACGTGAAGAGAGGGTGGGGCAACGCACTCCACGATGGAATGAACCTCCAGAAATACGGCATTCGGTGCATCGCTTTTCCAAATTCCGAAAACACTATTGCCGGTCTCGCAACCTAGCAGAGCGTCCAGCGCCGCGCGCACCAAGGGATGATCCGGCGTAAGAAATCCGATATCCTCGCGGGAAAGCGCCCTGGCACGATCGAAAGTGAGCATTAGTCCATCGGGCGTCAGACCAGGTAGAGAGGCGACCTGAGAAGCGCCGCTTTTCAGCAAATAGGAACGCAACCCGAGTTCCTCCACGACAACTCCCAGATGATCGAGCATTCGAATGAAAAAGGACTCGAATTCGACATCCGCATCTTGTCTTTGAATCGCCTGAATCACGGGAGCAGCCACCTCCGGTCGGGATGAATTGAGCTCCAGCAGACGGTCATGGCCTCGTTGAAGGTGTTTGGTGATTTTCTTTTTCTCCGCAACGGATTGAGCGATCAGTTTATCGAGCTTGGCCGAGTCGAAAGAAGAAACCTGTTTTTGAATTTCGTTTTTGAAAATCGCGCAGATCTCGCCCGCGCCGTGCAGGTTTTTTTGAAAGGCATCGAGACCTTCATGATACCACCGCGCAAGGACCTCTCCACCACTCCCCTCCTCGTAAGGCACATGGATGTGAATGGTCGATGTTTGCCCAATGCGATCCAGGCGACCGATACGTTGCTCAAGGAGTTCTGGATCGGCGGGCAAATCAAAAAGAACAAGATGATGTGCGAACTGAAAATTCCGCCCCTCACTTCCAATTTCGGAACAGATGAGCAGTCTTGCCCCGTCCTCGTCGGCAAAGAAAGCGGCATTGCGATCGCGCTGCAATAGAGTCAGGCCCTCATGAAAAATGGCGGCGGAGATTTTGATCTCGCTTTGGAGCCGCTCGAGAATTTCCTCGGCGAACTCCCTCGAGTGACAAATGAGGAGGACTTTTTGCTTTTTGAGTTCTTTCAGCAGGGAGATCAGCCAAGCTAACTTCGCGGCAAAATCGTCCGGTGACGGGGCGATCGGGACAAGGTGGGCTTTTCTTTTCGGGAAACCGGTGAGTGCCGCCCTTGTATTTCGAAACATCACGCGCCCGGTCCCGTGTTCATCCAAAAGAGCCGCTACCACACGGTCCCGCGCGGCGACATCCCCGGCCAAAAAAGCTTCGTAATGCGCGGCGACGCGAGGACCCTTGAAAAGCGCCTCGTCGGCCACCTTTTTTCCATCCAGCAACGAGTTGATGGCTTTCGCGACATGTTCGTAGCGCTCGGATTCCGCAAGAAACGTCTGGAGATCACCAAACCTGTCGGGATCCAGCAGTCGAAGACGCGCAAAATGACCCTCCATTCCGAGTTGTTGAGGTGTGGCCGTGAGCAGAAGGAGTGATGGTGTGGAGGTGGCGAGGGATTCAACCAGTTGATACTCCGCGCTCGCTTGGTCCGGCGTCCATTGAAGGTGGTGCGCCTCATCGACAACCAGCAAATCCCATCCGGCCTCGCGTGCTTGGGCCGCCCGTTGAGGGTTCGAGGAAAGAAAATCGATCCCGCAAATCACCAACTGACTATCGAGAAAAGGGTTTTCGCCACCGGCATCCAAAGAGGCACATCTCTCCTCGTCGAAAATACTGAAAGATATTTGGAATCGACGGAACATTTCCACGAACCACTGGTTCAGCAGCGCGGGCGGCAAAATCACAAGCACCCGCTCTGCGCGACCTGTGAGGTGGAGGCGCTGGAGAATCAATCCGGCCTCAATCGTTTTTCCCAAGCCGACTTCATCAGCAAGCAGAACCCTTGGCACGATCCGGGTCGCCACCTCCGCCGCTATCGAGATTTGATGCGGAATGAGATCTACGCGGGCACCTGCAAATCCGCGGATCGGACTTTGCCGAAGAGAACGTCGCCGGCTCAAGCATTCCACGCGTAGATCAAACTGAGCCAACTCATCGACCTGCCCGACCATCAGGCGCTCTTCGGGCTTGGAAAAACTGATCAAATCGGAGAGCTCGGCTTCGGCAACAGGTCCGCCGGCGCACTGGTAGATCAGCAAGCCGTTGGCTTCTTCGATTGAAAGCACGCACTGGCTTTCCCCTTTGTGTGTCTTGATCGTGTCGCCTTCTTGAAATCGCACTCGCCGGATGGGAGCGCTCCCCAATGCGTATTGGCGATGCTCGCCCGCTGCAGGAAAGTAGATTTCCGCCCTGCCGTATTCGCATTTTAAAACAATCCCGAGACCAAGCTCGGGCTCACTGTCGCTCACCCAGCGTTGACCGGGCACAGGTGTGTCATGACTCATCATTTGGAAAGTTGTTCCCAGCGGTCATAGAGACGCACTACATCAGCGCGGGCGGCATCCAACCTTGCTGTAACAGCAGGCGCCTCGATGGCTCGGGTGGTAAAAAATGTGGGATCGCTCAATTCGGCTTCGATATCCGCAACCAACTGCTCGGCGCTCATGATTGTCTCCTCCATCGAATCCAGTTCCGCTTTTTCTTTGTAGCTTAATTTGCGAGCACTGGAAACGGGTGAAACTGGAACGATTGGCGCAGACGCATTGCTTGAAAAGCCGGCCCCGAGGTTTTTGTAGCGCCGATCCCGCTCCTTTTTCTTTTCAAGGTAGTAGGAAAAGTTTCCAGGCTGGATATGGATTCCTCCCTCCTCGAATGCGACAATCTGGTCGCAAATACGGTCTAGAAAATAACGGTCATGGCTCACCACAAGTACCGTTCCTGCAAAAGCGGCCAGTGCCTCCTCGAGCATGCGCAGGCTGCTCAAATCGAGATCATTTGTAGGCTCGTCGAGGACAATCACGTTGCCTCCACGGCAGAGTACCTTGGCCAAAATCAGCCTCGCCCGCTCCCCACCAGATAGCTTGTCCACGCGCTCATTCACGCGCGATTCATCAAACAAAAAGCGCCGCAGATACGATCTCACTGTTATGGTTTGATCGCCAAATTTCACCATTCCCCCGCTGTCACTGATCTCCTGCATCACTGTGCCAGAGCCATTGAGCTGGATTCGCCCTTGGTCAATATAGTTGAAAACAACACGCTTTCCGATGGTCACTGTTCCCTCCACCGGATCCTGCTCGCCAAGGCAGAGGCGAAGCAGTGTCGTTTTCCCGACACCATTGCGACCGACGATTCCCGTGCATTGCCCCGGTCGAAGCGAGAGATTCATTTTGCGGAAAAGCCATCGCTGGCCATCGTTCGTGCTATATGACATTCCCGTATTCACCAACTCGACGGCCACATTTCCCGTCTCGGGGGCCGGCGGGATAAGGAGATCCATTTCCCGTTCCTCGGGCGGAGCCTCCTGCCCGGCTATTTTGTAAAACGATTCCAAGCGGTTTTTGGATTTGGATCGCTGGGCGCGAACACCGGCACGGACATACTCCAGTTCCGCACGAATGAAACGCTGACGCCGTCGCTCGGACTGCTCGCTGATTTGCTGACGAAGCGCCTTGGACTCGAGGTACGCGGTGTAGTTGCCTGGATGCGAAAAAGCCGTTCCTCCGCTAATTTCGATGATGCGGGTCGCGATCGTTTCCAGAAAATAACGATCGTGCGTGACGAAAACCACGGCCCCAGGAAAGGACTGAAGAATTTCCTCCAACCAGCTGATAGACTCGGAATCCAAGTGGTTCGTGGGTTCATCCAAAAGGAGCAAGTCAGGCTGGGATGCCAGGGCTCGACACAATGCGACGCGGCGTTTCTCGCCACCGGAGAGCGGTGACACCAAATGATCCAGTGGCGGCGCGCTGAGTGCTCCCGCTTGAGCTTTAATGCGCGACTCGAGATTCCAGCCATCCGCGTGCTGGATTTTCTCCAAAAGATCGTGAAGCTCTTTTTCACTGCCTTCGCCGTTTTCATAGCGCCGCATCCACTCCACCAGATCAGCCGCGCCAGACTCGATATTCTGCCTAACAGTCAGCGCAGGATTGAGCTCGAATTCCTGTGGCAGATATCCCGTACGAAGTCCTCGCCGACGGGATATCTCTCCAGCATCCGCCTCGTTTTCTCCCGCTAGGATTTTAAGAAGACTTGTCTTGCCGCATCCGTTCCTGCCGACGAGGCCGACCTTTTCGCCGGGCGCCACGGTGAGACTCACCCCATTGAGTAAAATCTGCGAACCATAGGAAAGTTTGAGTTCCTGAGCGGAAAGAAGAGACGGAATTGCGGACATTTAGTAAGAATATTTTTCCGGTGTGTGGAAGGCATTTTCAATCACCCGGATTTCGAATGCGGGATCCATGACGACTTCCACGATATCGAAGCGATAGGTGATATCCGGCATATCAAGCATGCGCAACCACTTCATTGCCCCTCGCAAAATCAGTGCTCGTTTTTTATGATCCACCGCCTCCGATGGACGACCAAAGATCTCATCGGTTCGCGTTTTCACCTCCACAAAAACAAGCTCGTTGTGACGCTTGTCACGACAAACAATATCGACCTCCCCGCCATGCGGAGCGCGAAAATTGCGGTAAAGGATCTTATAGCCTTTTTCTTTGAGATAGCGCGCTGCGATCTCCTCCCCTTCGCGCCCCAAAGTGATATGTCCGGCTTCAGAAAAGCTCGGCTTGCGCGACCGGCGCAAAACTTCGGCGATGAATCGGACAAGGCCCATGTAAACGCAGTTTGGCAAAGTGCTCAGGGGTTGGATAGCCTTTATGCTTCGCAAAGCCATATTCGGGATAAAGACGATCCATCTCTTCCATTTCCCGATCACGTTCGACTTTGGCAATAATGCTGGCGGCCGCAATGCTCAGGCTGATCGCATCCCCGCCCACCAAGGCCGTCTGTGGACAAGGAAATCCCGGAACAGTCAATCCGTCTATGAGGACGTGATCCGGGCGAGGATCAAGAAGCTCCCATGCCGCTCTCATCGCGGTATGCGTGGCTCTCAGGATATTCAAGCGGTCAATCTCGGGAGCATTTTGTTTGGCGACAGACCAAGCCACTTCCGGTTCCGAAGTCAGTTGCTTATAAAGGCGCTCGCGAACACGAGGTGTCAGCTTCTTGGAATCATTGATCCCCTGTGGAATAAATCCATGTGGAAGAAAAACGGCAGAAGCAAAAACGCTACCGGCGAGCGGACCACGTCCAGCCTCGTCTATGCCTGCAACGATGAAATAGCCACTTTCCCTCAACCTAAGCTCATGCTCCAAGGAGCACGGCATCAAGAGCGGTCGGCGCGATCTTTGACAGTTGTAGCGGACTTGCCTTTGCGTTGACGCAGGAAGTTCAACTTCGCGCGACGAACAGCTCCACGGCGCTCGACTTCGATCTTAGCGATACGAGGGGAGTGCAATGGGAAAACGCGCTCAACGCCCTCACCGTAGGAAACACGGCGAACGGTGAAGTTTTCATTGATACCAAAGCCTTTACGTCCTATTACGATACCAGAATAGATCTGCACGCGCTCTTTATCACCCTCGATCACTCGGGTGTGGACTTTGATTGTATCACCAACTTCGAAAGAGGTGATCTCGGACTTGAATTGTTCGGATTCGATTTTAGCTAGTATGGACATGATATTAATAATAGGCTTGCTTTATTTATTGGAGAGGCGATGTGTCCGTTGGTAAAGCGCCCAAAACATTGGTTTCGTTGTACTGAGTTTTTTTGTAAACAGCCCCATCGCCACCCCGCCGAAAAGCTACAAATCCAGCGTCTTTGAAAGGAAGGTTTGTTGTCAATGCTGTGTTGTAAGTATAGTTTTTTGTGGTGGCAAAAACCGTAGTACCAGCATCAGTGTCCATTACTTTATAAATATTGAAACCGCAGTTCGCAAGAGTAATAGTTGCATTCGTCGCACTCGAGGCTGTGCCTGGAGTAATTCCAGAAACAGCAAATATTTTGACCGCATCTAGAGGCTTGAAGTAATCATTTCCTACAAGCATATCCACGTATGTTTGAACATCGGTAACGGAAGCCACATCGCCAGGCCATCCAAAATTTGTTGTTCCCGTTGCAGCTGCGTCTGCGGCGGCATTGAAGTTAGCAGTGTAAATTTGGCGCACATTTGAAACCGCCTGAGACATTTGAGCTTTAACAATCGCACTAGTCACGGCAGGAAGCGCCAATGATGCCAAAATCGCGATAATCGAAATTACAACCAGAAGCTCAACAAGAGTGAACGCAGTTAATTTTTTTTTGAAGAAATTCATTTGAATAAAGCGTATCAGCACCATCGCAGGTCGGCAAGCATTTTTTCTTGGCTTCATTTTTTCCCCTGTTGCCTCAAAAGTTTTGACACCCTGGGCGGTTGGCAAGCGGAGGCAGGGCAAGGTCGTTGACTCAAAAAAGATGACACCGGCAAAGGAAAGGAATGCCGATGAGTCTAAAGATAGCCAAAGAGGTGTTGCCGCGTATGCGGCAACGGTATGTGGGAAGGGGCCGAGAAGGACGCTCCCGACTGATTGATGAGGTCTGCGAGCAGTGGGATTACAGCCGCAAGCACGCGATCAAACTGCTGGCGGGCAAAGCCGGATGGGGAGGCGGGTTGTGTTCGCGCAAAGGGCGGCCACCGGTTTATGGAGAAGCGGAAGCGGTGGTGCTGTGGAGGATTTGGAAAACCTCGGAGCAACCCTGCGGAAAGCGTCTCAAGGCGTTGCTGCCGGACTGGCTTCCGCACTACGAGAGGGAGCACGGGAAACTGGATGGCGGGCTGCGCCAAA
>JALQZP010000310.1 GCA_023258235.1 Terrimicrobiaceae bacterium
CGCCAATTTGGGCGGAATCACCAAGCCGTTATCGTCCGAATGCGTCATAATCAAAGCCCCCATCAAACGGGTAGAAACACCCCAAGACGTAGCCCAAACGTGCTTTACCTCGCCGTCTTTGTCTTGGAACTTTACGTCAAAGGCCTTGGCAAAATTTTGGCCCAAGAAATGCGACGTGCCCGCCTGCAAGGCCTTGCCGTCCTGCATCAACGCTTCAATACAGTAAGTCTCCAAGGCGCCCGCAAAGCGCTCGTTGGCGGATTTAACACCCCGAATCACCGGAATCGCCATAAACTCCTCTACGAAGTCGCCGTAGACGTGTAGCATTTGGACCGCTTCCGCAATGGCTTCCTCCTGCGTGGCATGCGCCGTATGGCCTTCTTGCCACAAGAATTCCGCCGTGCGCAAAAAGAGACGCGTGCGCATCTCCCAGCGAACCACGTTGGCCCATTGGTTCACCAAGATGGGCAAGTCGCGGTAGGACTGCACCCAATTTCGGTAGGTATCCCAAATGATTGTCTCGGAAGTGGGACGAACAATAAGTTCTTCTTCCAACTTGGCATCCTCATCGACTACAATTCCGTTGCCGTTCGGATCGTTCTTCAAACGGTAATGCGTAACCACCGCGCACTCCTTCGCAAAGCCGTCCACGTGGGCGGCCTCTTTGGAGAAGTAGCTCTTGGGAATAAAGAGCGGAAAATAGGCATTTACGTGCCCCGTTTCCTTGAAGCGAAAATCCAATTCAGCCTGAATCTTTTCCCAAATCGCATAGCCATGCGGTTTAATCACCATGCAACCGCGAACACCTGAGTTGTCCGCCAAGTCCGCTTGAACGACGAGGTCATTGTACCAGCGGCTG
>JALQZP010000311.1 GCA_023258235.1 Terrimicrobiaceae bacterium
TTTGTTTATCACATCTGTGGCTGTACGCCGGACTGGACCACGGCCGCCTTCATCGATGAAGCGGTGGCGGATGTGCGTGCCCAGGTGGGCGACAAGCGGGTGCTGCTGGCCCTCTCCGGCGGTGTGGACTCCTCCACCCTCGCCTTCCTGCTGCACAAGGCGATCGGTGATCAGCTCACCTGCATGTTCATCGACCAGGGCTTCATGCGCAAGGGCGAGCCCGAATTCCTGATGGACTTCTTTGATCGCAAGTTCCACATCCGTGTGGAATACATCAATGCCCGCGAGCGCTTCATCAACAAGCTGGCTGGCATCACCGATCCGGAGGAGAAGCGCAAGCTGATCGGCACCGAATTCATCCGCGTGTTTGAGGAGGAGAGCAAGCGCCTTGGCCCCTTCGATTACCTCGCCCAGGGCACCCTCTATCCCGATGTGATCGAGAGCGCCGGCACCAACGTGGATCCCAAGACCGGTGAACGGGTGGCGGTGAAGATCAAGAGCCACCACAACGTGGGTGGCCTGCCCAAGGATCTGCAGTTCAAGCTCGTGGAACCGCTGCGCAAGCTGTTCAAGGATGAAGTGCGCAAGGTGGGCCGCTCCCTCGGCCTGCCCGAGGAGATCGTGGGCCGTCATCCCTTCCCGGGGCCGGGCCTGGCGATCCGCATCCTCGGCGAGGTGACCGACGACAAGCTCGACATCCTGCGCGATGCCGACTTGATCGTGCGCGAGGAGATCAAGACGGCCGGCCTCTATCACGAGATCTGGCAGGCCTTTGCCGTGCTGCTGCCCGTGCGCAGCGTGGGCGTGATGGGCGACAAGCGCACGTACGCCTTCCCGATCGTGCTGCGTTGCGTGTCC
>JALQZP010000312.1 GCA_023258235.1 Terrimicrobiaceae bacterium
TCCCTACACGACGCTCTTCCGATCTTGTCTTTTGCTACTGATTACAGCTGGCGCTGTGGCTGGCTCCGTTGTATATGAGAAAAGACTTTGGTGTCGATACCTGTGCCCGATTGGTGCCATGAATAAAATGTTTGCAACTCTATCGATGACCGAAGTTCGTACTTGGAAAGCGAATTGTGAAGGCTGCACTAATCCGACGTGCAAAGTAGGCGGATCGCCAACGTTGGATCCTTCAGATTCGTTTGCAATTAAGGGGTGCACAATGGATTTGAAGAATAATCAGTTAAGGTGGGTCGCCTGCTGTCTAATTTTTTGTAGGTCGATCACTTGCACGTGTTGTAATATCCTTTCCAATTGCTTGAACAATCCAGGGATATGGGCGATGTGAGTACGATTTGATATTGTGACAATATAATTCTTTACTTCCCAACGCCTCATTCGCAAGTCTTTTCAGTGCGTATTGTGCATGAGCTGTGTGAAGAACTGCGAGCGCGAAGCACCAGAGCTTAATTTAAGGCCGATAGGTCAAGACTATGGTCTCCCGTGGTTGTTGCCGAAGGCGATCCAAAAGCGCGGAAACTCATTGGCACCTAGCCAAGTAGAGACCAACTTCTGGCTTGGCGGCATGATTACAATATTGCAAGGCTCGGTGGCACTTCACTATTTGCCAAAGATACTTGTCGCTTTGGGCATTGATCCGTCGATTTCTACTGCACCGCCTGCGCTGACATCCGAATTTGCCGTACATGCAATAGCGGCTGCCTGTATTTTGGCTTTCCCCGGCACCTTGAGCTATCTCGCGGATGCAGCGTCAGTTCCGCTTGAATCGTCGGTAAATATCTGGAAGAGGAAACT
>JALQZP010000313.1 GCA_023258235.1 Terrimicrobiaceae bacterium
AGCTATGACCGGAACGACAAATTCGACGACTCGATCCTGCCCAAAGCAAAGCGGAGCCAAGTCATACTTGATGATTTGATGTCCGATAAGCTATTGGCGGCGCTGCATAAACAGGCCGTCTTGCGCCATCAGAAGGTCTACAAGAAGGTCAAAGGCAAACCCGCCATCAAGGCGTTAATCGACGAATGCCGAAAGGCGCAGGAGGATTTCCGCGCAGGCGGGCAAGACGAAGCGGTAAGTGGTTAAGCCGGCACGTACTTGCGATAGACAACGCCTTCGCGCTCTCCGATTGCGGCCAGTTCCTCGGCGATTTCGGCATCGGTCACGGGCGGCCAAGGTTCGGTGCCTTCGGGCAGGAAACCGGTCGCCATGAGGCCTTCGTACAAGGCAACCATATCCAGTTCACCCCAAGAACTCCGCCCCGGACGGCCGGCGCCGTTGGGAAGCCAGTCATCGGTAAGGCAGTTAATGGTATGGGCGTCCGCGCCGTAGAAAGCCTTGAGCTGGCTTTCGAAGATATTGTTCATGGCTGCCGACCTGCGCGCAATCACGCCGACCCTTTGCCCCGGGGTTCCGACATAGGCAAGCATGTGCATCGGCGAGCCATCCGGTGACACAATGCATTTTGCCGCGCGGTACTGGGCAATCTGATCTTGCTTGGACAGCTTTTGCGGGTGCACGACTTCGTATCCGGCTTTGACCAGATGCTCTTCCAGAATCTTTTCGGACAAAAAGCTGGCACGTGCTTTAGGCAGCGCAGAGCGGCTTACATAAATCCGTTCAGCCCCTTTGGGCTCGATCTTTTTTCCACCGTATTCTCGCATATAGTCGCGGAATTCCT
>JALQZP010000314.1 GCA_023258235.1 Terrimicrobiaceae bacterium
GCTCGACGCCGCCTTTTTCCTGCAGCCAGTCGAAGATCGCGGGACGCTTCCAGCTGCTGGTGTCGATTACCGCGGCCATGCCCTTAGGGAAGCAACGCGGCAGGTTGCCGACGATGCCGCCGCCGGTGATGTGCGACATGCCGGCGATAGGCAGTTTGGCTTCCAGCGCCTTCAGCACCGGCTTGACGTAGATCGTGGTCGGCGCCAGCAGCGCGTCGCCCAGGGTGCCGCCTTCGAACTTGTGGCTGAGCTCGGCGCCGCTGACTTCGAGGATCTTGCGCACCAGCGAGTAGCCATTGGAATGCGGTCCACTGGACGGCAGGCCGATGATCACGTCGCCGACCTTGACCTTGCTGCCGTCGATGATCTTGCTCTGCTCGGCCACCGCGACGCAGAAACCGGCGAGGTCGAAATCGCCCTTGGCGTACATGCCCGGCATTTCCGCGGTCTCACCGCCGACCAGCGCGCAACCGGCGAGCTTGCAGCCGGTGGCGATGCCCTTGATCACCTGCGCGGCGACCTTCTGGTCGAGCTTGCCGGTGGCGTAGTAGTCGAGAAAGAACAGCGGCTCGGCGCCGGACACCAGCACGTCGTTGACGACCAGGTCCTGGCCCAGGCCTTCGACCCGGCCGGAGTCGATGCCCAGGCGCAGCTTGGTGCCGACGCCATCGGTGCCGGACACCAGCACCGGCTTCTTGTACTTCTTCGGCAGGCCGACCAGCGCGCCAAAGCCGCCGACGCCGGCGAGCACTTCCGGCCGCCGGGTGCTGCGCACGATCTTCTTGATGTCGTCGACGAGCTCGTCGCCGGCATCGATATCGACGCCGGCGTCGCGGTA
>JALQZP010000315.1 GCA_023258235.1 Terrimicrobiaceae bacterium
GAACATGCCCAGCAGGCCGAACAGCGACAGCGTGAACAGCTCGCCGCCGCGCAGCATGCCGCGCGCCTGCGCGTAGGGACGGCCGTAGACCAGGGTGACCATCACCGCCAGGGCGGCGAAGCACTTGAGCCAGTTGCCCATCTGGTCGCTGATGATCAGCTTGCTGAAACCGTACTGGTTCAGACCGCTGATGGCGTACTCGGCCTGGATGAGCGCCACCAGGGCCAGGGTGGAGAGCGTCATCCAGTAGGTGGTGGACCGGTCGCTGGTCTTGACGGCCAGGTCGACCAGCGTGATCACGCAGGCCAGGGCCAGCAGGATGATCTCCGGGTAGACCGTGATCCAACTGAGGTTGTCAATCATTGTCCGGGTCTCTCAATTCAACTTGGAAATGGCCACGTGCTTGAGCAACTCTGCCACCGAGCTGTTCATGACGTCGGTGAACGGCTTCGGGAACACGCCCATGTACAGGGTGGCGATGGCCAGCAGGGCCATCACCAGGAATTCGCGCGCGTTGATGTCGGTGAGCGCCTTGACGTGGTCGTTGCCCACGGCACCGAGGTAGACCCGCTTGAACATCCACAGCGTGTAGGCCGCGCCGAAGATCAGCGCGCTGGCGGCTGCGAAGCCGAGCCAGAAATTGGCCTTGACTGCCGCCAGGATGACCATCCACTCGCCCACGAAGCCGGCCGTCCCCGGCAGGCCGCAGTTGGCCATGGAAAAGAGCAGCGCGAAGGCGGCGAACTTGGGCATGGTGTTGACCACGCCGCCATAGGCCGAGATTTCGCGCGAATGCACGCGGTCATACAGCACGCCGATGGCCAGGAACATGGCGGCC
>JALQZP010000316.1 GCA_023258235.1 Terrimicrobiaceae bacterium
GGAACTCCTTCAGAAGAAGTATAATCGTCGAAGTTAATAGCGTATCATCGTAACTTTTACCTTGGCGCGGGTGATAGCCACAATGAGCAGGCGTCAGTGGTCGAAGGAGGTTTTTTTAATCTCCCGACGGGGCATTAGTGACGATGAAAACCTCCTCGACTTACAACACTTTGGCGAGCCATCAGATTTGCCAGTTTGTGCATTTTCAGGGGGTGAGGATTTGGATACTAACTGCGGGCTCCATTTTCATTCCCGCTGCTGTTTTTTAGCAACCATTCCATGAAAAAATTAATACTCGCACTGACTCTTTCTGCCTCACTCCACGCCGGGGAAAACCTCGAGCAGCAATTCCAAAACCCGCCGGATTCCGCGAGGCCGCACACTTGGTGGCATTGGATCAACGGGAATGTTTCCAAGGAGGGGATCACGGCTGATCTGGAGGCGATGAAGCAGATCGGCTTGGCGGGCGCGCAGATTTTCTCGGTGGATGCCACCCAAATCCGAGGGCCCGTTGTGTTCAGGAGTCAGGAGTGGAGGGATCTCGTGAAGCATTCCCTGAGCGAGGCGGAGCGTCTGGATTTAAAAATCACGATGCAAAGTTGCGATGGGTGGAGCCAATCGGGAGGGCCATGGATCCAGCCGGCGCAGTCGATGCAGAAGGTGGTTTGGAGCGAGAGCCAGGTGGAGGGAGGAAAGACGATTCCCCTGTCCCTGCCGCAGCCGGAGACGAATGAAGGGTTTTACCAAGACATCGCCCTGATCGCCTTCAAAGCAGCCGCTGGCGATCCCCGCGTGGACAATCCCGTGGCCCGCGCGGGCAT
>JALQZP010000317.1 GCA_023258235.1 Terrimicrobiaceae bacterium
CGGTCCACCTCCCGCTGAGCGTCGAGGCACAGGCCGAGGCGCAGGTGCTGATGATGTCCATCCACAACATCTTCAGCCCCGCGAACGGCAACCCGATCGTCAGCCCGTCCCAGGACATCGTCATGGGCGTGTACTTCCTCACGGTCGGCTTCAAGGACAAGCCCACCGAGCAGGGCGGCATCCGCCGCATGAAGGACCTGGCGGAGGCGCTGCTCGCCTACGAGACCAAGGCCATCGACCTGCACGACTGGATCGACATCCGCCTCGAGCGCTTCAGCGAGAGCGTCGAGAAGGAGAAGGACCAGCCGAAGAAGCTCCCCGAGAGCCGCCGCGTGGTCACCACGCTCGGCCGCCTGATCTTCAACGAGATCCTGCCCGACGGCATGCCCTTCTACAACTGCTCCCTGAGCAAGAAGGGCGCCGCCCGCGTCATCGACGACACCTTCAACCGCCGCGGCAAGTCGGACACCATCGACCTGCTCGACAACATGAAGGAGGTCGGCTTCCGCTACTCCACCATCTCCGGCCTCTCGTTCGCGATCACCGACCTCCGCATCAGCGCGGACAAGGAGCGCATCATCGAGGACGCCGAGAAGCGCGTGCTCAAGGTCATGCGCAGCTACGAGAACGGCGCCATCACGGACACCGAGCGCCGCAACCAGGTGCTCGAGTTCTGGGCCAAGTGCCGCAACGACATCTCCGACAGCAGCATGGAGACCTTCAAGAACGACCGCCGCGATCCCGTCACCGGGCTCGAGGTGGACATCGGCACGAAGGAGAACCCGTCGAAGGCCGGCGCCAAGTACCTG
>JALQZP010000318.1 GCA_023258235.1 Terrimicrobiaceae bacterium
TTTTGAATGTTTTGATGCCCCAGCATTATTGTTTCTCTTTTCCCCCATCCAGTGCTACCCATCCCTTTGCAAGAGTGTGAGCTCTCACCGAACTTTCTCGAGAGAACCTCTCTGATACACGACGAAGCTCGTCTTCGTCTAGCACTTGTTCTTGGAGGCGGACAACAGTACGCCTTTGAAGAATTGTGGTCTCTTGGATCTTTCTTCCTAGAAAAGGATCAACGAGCTTGTCTAGCCCTACCGCTTGACTAATGTCAATACCCCCTCGGAGAACCTTGTCTGAAGGAGACCGGAGTGTCTGGGCCAAGACATACGCATCTCTCTTCATCTCAAATCGCATCGACATCACATCGCCGCTGGAATACCACAGCTCCTGCTTGCTGCACATGTGACGCACCGAATGAACAAGCTTCACCTCGGCGACAGAGGCGAAGCGGACTTGCTTTTCTTCTTGACAACGATGTCGGCTTGCAGGGAAGTTTACGATGAGTTGATTACTTCGATGTTGGTGGTCGTCGTCGAGGTGGTGTGATTTGGCAGTATTGGATTGTTCCGAGTTCATTGCCATGGTGGTGGTGGCTGATTCTTCCTTCTAGAGAGAGAGAGAATTGTGAATTGTTGGGAATTGAGTATGACTCTCTAGAGACTACTATGGAGAGATTCCAGATACCATACCGATGCTGTTGCTAGCTAGTTTTTACTATTTTTAGGAGCTGGGAATCTCTTCTGGATTTGAGCCGCGTCATCGCGATGTTCTGTGCGCAACTGCCGTTGCATTTGACAGAAGAACTTTTGTCT
>JALQZP010000319.1 GCA_023258235.1 Terrimicrobiaceae bacterium
AAACCTGCGATTGGTCATCCCGAACATATTAATCTTGGAATTGCAATTGACTTAGCTAAAGAAGATGGCTCACGCCAATTACTGGTTCCATCTATTAAAGGTTGTGAAAGCCTCGACTTCGGGCAATTTTGGAGTGAGTACGAAGCGCTTGTTAAGAAAGCACGTAAAGGCTCGTTGACTGTAGAAGATTTTGCAGGAACTACCGTTTCGCTTACAAACCCAGGAACGCTTGGAACCGTTCACTCTGTTCCTCGCTTAGTTCAAGGACAAGGTCTCATCCTTGGAGTTGGAGCGATGGATTATCCGGCTGAATTCCAAGGTGCTAGTGAAGAAACCATCGCAGAACTTGCGATATCTAAAGTAATAACATTGACATCAACGTACGACCACCGAATTATTCAAGGTGCACAATCCGGAGATTTCCTCCGTCGTATCCATGAAATATTACTAGGTGATGATGATTTCTATGGCGAGATTTTTGCAGCACTTCGAATTCCTTATGTACCCATCCACTGGCATGCCGATATTCCCGAAGGTAAAGATCAATTAAATAAGGCGGCGCGAGTACAAGCGCTAATTCAGGCTTACCGGACCAATGGACATCTCATGGCAGATACCGATCCATTGGAGTACAAGCAACGGAGCCATCCTGATCTCGATGTCGTTACGCATGGACTTACCTTGTGGGATCTTGATAGAGAGATAGCAACAGGTGGTTTTGGTGGCCGACCCTATGCAAAGCTTCGAAACATTCTTGGAATATTACGTGACTCTTATTGCCGCTCCATCGGGATTGA
>JALQZP010000031.1 GCA_023258235.1 Terrimicrobiaceae bacterium
GCGTATTCTGCAAGGATTTGACTGCGATTCAATCGGGATCTGCCAAAGAGATAAAAACTTGAACCCCGTTGATGCGAGGTGAATAGATATCAGCCGTGAAACATGTCCTTATTTTAATCGTTCCTTTTGTTTTCATCGGTTGCTCGGGTCCCGGCGGACCTGGTCAGAGAGCTGGGGCTGCGGTCGATCATGCGGTCTATGAAGTCGGCGAAGGTATCACCACGGTCGGTAAAAAACTGGAGACGAGCGCAAATCCGTGAGTTTCACCGGAGTCGTCCGGAATAGTCTCATTTCCGCTTTGGCCTTTTTTCTAGGGGCCTGTTGGACGAAGCGGAACGCGAACGAGTTCGTGGTCGGCATGGATCTTTCCTACCCGCCCTTTGAAACAATCGATGTCGCAGGGAAGCCGACCGGGGTGAGTGTGGATCTTGCGCAAGCGCTTGGGCATTCGCTTGGTCGCCCCGTGCGCATAGAAAATATTCCTTTCACCGGACTGATTCCATCCCTGAAGACGGGGAAGATTGATTGCATCATTTCGTCCATGACGGATACGCCGGAGCGGCGGGCCTCGATCGCTTTCTCCGATCCCTATCTGACCATTGGATTGGCTCTGCTGGTCGGGAAAAACTCGCCGATCCAGTCGATCTCCGATTTGGATCAAGCGGGCAAAACCATTGCCGTCCGACAAGGGACCACCGGTGAGGTTTGGGCGCGTGCCCACATTCGCCAAGCGCGTATTCTTGCGCTCGAAAAAGAATCCGCCGCCGTGATGGAGGTCACTCAGGGCAATGCCGATGGATTTTTATACGATCAGATGAGCGTTTGGAAAAACGCCCAGGAACAAAACTCGACAACCCGAGCGCTGCTGATGCCGATTCAGAAAGAAAGTTGGGCGATTGGCATGAGACTTGATTCACGGGATCTGCGGGAAAAAATCAACGCTTTCTTGAAGGACTACCGCGCGTCCGGTGGCTTTGAAAAGCTCGGTGATAAATACCTCTCGGATCAAAAGGCGGCATTCCAATCCCAAGGAATCGCGTTTTATTTCTAGTGGCCCCGGAAGGCACCCTGCTGAAGTTCGGGGTCGGCTTCCTTTCTGCGATGCGGAAAACGCTTCAACCAGAGTCTCAGGGCTTCCCAATGGATGAGGAAAATCACCTTCGTGGTGATCAGTGGATATTTGAAGGTTAGGCGGGCCAAATTCCAGGCGGTGAGTTCCACCCGAGGGCCAGTGAGTGTGCTGAGGAGCACTTTTTCTTTTCCCTCAAAATCGTCGATGGCGATGCGGAGCCGGTTTCCTGGAAGGTCAAATCGGAAATCGAACTCCAGGTCGAGCGGGGAGAAAGGCGAAACGTAGTAGTTTTTTGCCACACGAACGTGGAATCCTTTTGTGATGGAATCCACGGGAACGAGGTAGGGTTTCAGTTCTCCGAAGGTATTGCCGACTTGAACAACAGATGTCAGGGGGTGGTCGTTTTCATCGAAGCAAAAGAAAATGGAGATCGGATTGAATGTATAGCCGAGAAAGCGGGGGAGTGTCAGAAGGCGGATGCGTGCAGGCTTTATGGTCACGCCTTGGGTTTCGAGAAAGGTTTCGAGATTCGCCCTCAGTCCAGCGCTGTGGAATTGGAAATAATCCTCATTTCGCAGGGCATAGATGTTGGATCCATTGTGCGAGAAAAAGGGGATGCGGTTCGATATTTCCGCGAGTTCATCAAGGTCGAGGTAAAAGAGAAAAATCCGGTAAGCGAATTCGTGACGTTTGGGGAGAAGTCGGCGGTGCATGACCGCGCATTCGTAAAGGCAAGACGCCTGTGCCGTCATGGAAGGAGGTTGGGGCGCAGGATGGATGCCAAATCGACGGCGGAGCTGTAGGCATCCTCGTGGAAGCCGTGGCGAAAATAACTGCCGCAGAAGAAAACCCTTTGGTTTGGGGAGCGTGTATTGAGTTTCGGAAGGTCGCGTTGGGCCTTCATTGCTTCAAGAGTGTAAACGGGATGCTCGTAAGTCGTCTGATAAAGGATCGATTCCGGGCGAATCGACTCGGAGCCATTCACAGAGACAAAGTAATTCCGTTTCTGCGAGACGCCTTGAAGGGCATTCATCCAATAGTGGGTGGTCGCCTCGCTTTGGCCGGCGGGGGCGCTTTGGATACGGTAGTTCCACGATGCCCAAGCCTGACGAGTGCGAGGCATCACGCTTGTGTCGGTGTGCAGTGTGGCGATATTTTTTTGATATCGGAATGCCGGCAAAAGCCGGCCCTGCAGCGCATCGGGTTCCGGTAGCATCGCCAAGGCTTCATCGGCATGAGTGGCGATGATGACGCGATCGAATTCCAGATCGCTTCCATCCTCGAGTTTCACGTTAGACGAGGACTCCTTTTCACGAACCTCGACGACTTTCGCGGGAAGGCGGACCGGGTCAAGGGCGGCGAGTATTTTTTTCATGTAGGCTTGGGAACCCCCGCTGACGGTGAACCAAGGGTAATGGGTGCTTACGCCGAGGAAGCCATGGTTTTGAAAAAATCGGATCAGGCTCAGTGCCGGAAATTCCAGCATCTTTCCAGGCTCGGTCGACCACACCGCCGAACTCATCGGAACGAGATAGAGGTCTAAAAAATCCTGCCCTAGTCCGTTCCGGCGAGTGAATTCCTCCACGGTGCATTCCAGTGATGCGGGATTTTGCAGCGCCTTCTGTGCGATGCGAAAAAAGCGCATGATTTGGGCAATGAGCGAGTAAAAGCGCGGACTGAAAATGTTTCTTCTTTGAGCAAAGAGTTTGCTCAGGCCCATCCCGTTGTATTCGAGTCCGGTTGGTCCGTGCTGAACGCTGAAGGACATTTCGGCCGGTTTCGTCTCCACCCGCAGTTCCTCAAAAAGACGCACAAGGTTCGGGTATGTGGCATGGTTGAAAACAATGAATCCCGTATCGATGGGGATGGAATGGCCATCTTCCTCCACAAAAACGGTGTTTGTGTGACCGCCCGGTCGCGATTCGCGCTCGATGAGTGTGATGTCGGCATGGTGGCGGAGTTGCCATGCCACGCCCATTCCGGCGATGCCGGAGCCAATGACAGCAACGCGCTCCCTCACGAGGCGACGCGGTTTGCAGCTTGCTCGTATACCTTCGCGGGTACAGGTTTGATATCCTGGACGATTCCAAGCAGGCCCATGAGTCTGATGATGTAGTAGGAGATGTCGATTTCCCACCAGTAGAACCCTTGCCGTGCGGAGGCTTGGTATTGGTGATGATTGTTGTGCCAGCCTTCGCCAAGAGTGATGAGCGCGATCAACAGGCTGTTCCTGCTGTCGTCTTCATTGTCGAAGCGTTTGCTTCCCATCGTGTGCGCGAGCGAATTCACCAAGCAGGTGCCGTGGAAGAGAATGGTTGTGCTGATAAAAAACCCCCAAACGACCATCTGCCATCCAGAAGTTCCCAAGCCCGGCATCTGCGATTCAAGGATGGAGCCGCAGGCGAACAGAAGGACAAAGAGGGCGATCGGGCCGATCACATCGAAGCGGTTGAGGAAAACCAACTCCGGAAACTTCGTCAAATCGCGAACCAGACGGTAGTCGGTGGGAAAGTTTTTACTGCTCGTGAGCCAGCCGATATGGGCCCAGAGGAACCCTTTGGCAACGGGTGAGTGGGCGTCCACGTCCTCGTCCGAGTGGGCGTGGTGGTGGCGGTGGACGGATGCCCACCATAGCGGACCGCGTTGCATGGCAGTGAGACCGATGATTGCAAAGACAAACTGCATCGGACGGGACGTGTGGTAGGCTCGATGGCAAAAGTAGCGGTGGTAAAATGCCGTCACGGCGAACATCCGGACAAAATACAAAGCGATGGCCACACCCACGGCAACCCAACTCCATCCAGTCCAAATCACACCAAGGCATCCTACGTGCAAAAATATAAATGGGATGGCGCGGCTGAATTCAAAACGCTCGGGGAGCGCACGCACGTTTTCCGCCCCGCTTGGGAAGTGGTCGGAGTCGATCGCGTTTACAATAGCGTTAAGGAGTTTTTTCACGTGTGAACCTATTCTTCTACGACTCCAAGGAGAGCGAGGATGCGATTCAGATCATCGTCACCGTAATATTCGATTTGAATGGATCCCTTTTTTTCTCCGTGGTGGATCTGGACTCGGGTGGCGAGGCGGTGGGTGAGGAGGTTTTGAATGCGATTGATGGCCGGAGTCAGGTCGGGCGTTGCCTTGTCGCCCCGGCGTGTGGATGTTCGACCGGACTTGGCAAGCTGTTGGGCGGCCATTTTTTCGGCGGTGCGCACGGAGAGATTGTTGCGGAGGATCTGATCCGATAGCCACTTTTGCTCATCCGGATTTTTAAGAGAGAGCAGAACCTTGGCGTGCCCGACGGTGAGTCGGCCGTGTTTGAGTTGCGATTGCACCTCGTCCACGAGATCAAGCAGTCGCATGGCATTGGCAACCGAGGCGCGGCTTTTGCCCACCCGCTTCGAGATTTCCTCTTGGGTGAGTTTGAATTCGGAGTAGAGTTTCGCGTAGGCAGCGGCCTCCTCAATCGGGTTCAAGCCTTCCCGCTGCAAGTTTTCGATCAGTGCCAACTCGAGTACTTCGCGGTCGGTGGCTTCCCTGACGATGGCAGGGGCCTCGGCGAGACCGAGTTCCTTGGCGGCCCTCCATCGGCGCTCGCCGGCTATGAGTTCATAGACTCCATCGACCTTTCGAACGATGAGGGGCTGAATGATGCCACGCTCGCGAATACTTTCGACCAACTCATGAAGGTGCTCGGCGGGAAACTCCTGACGCGGTTGGAGTGGACTTGGGGTTATGTTGCCCAAGCGAATTTTTTGAATTTTTTCACCGTGTTCCTCAGAGGGGGCCGGGCTGGCCACTCTCTTGTTGATGAGTGCGCTAAGGCCTTTGCCGAGTGCTTGCTTTGCCATGACCAAGGAGCCTAAACATGAAGTGAGCCGCCGACAAGGAGAAGCAAGGATGTTTCGTGCGGAAATTCGACCATGGTTTTTTCACATTTGGATATTTGGGAGGATGCGGCACCTCGATGCGCAGCAGGTCAAATGGCCTGTGATGAGGCATTGCTTCAGCACGCCGTTCGCCCGGCACTCCGTTTCTACGAATGGTCATCGCCGGCGGCCACCTTCGGTTATGCCCAGGGTTGGAAAAAATCCGCCATTTTGCGGCAGGACTGCCATTGATGCGGCGTTGGACAGGCGGAGGGGTTGTGTTGCACGGGGATGATCTGACTGTGGCGCTGGCTATTCCGGCAAGCGATCCGGTGGCAGGCATGACGTCCATGAGTATCTATCGTGAAATTCACGAAGCGTTTGTTGCTGCGCTTTCCATGACTAACGGTGGAGTGCGTTTGGTTTTGCCCGAGGATTGCCGCGAGGGAGCCGCTTGTTTTCAAAGCCCCGTGCCGCTCGACATAGTCCTTGATGGCATCAAAATCTGCGGCGGAGCACTGCGCCGCTCGAAAGCAGGCGTGCTTTACCAAGGATCCCTTCGTTTGAAAAATATCCCCCGGCCGGCCATTGTGGCGGCCTTGGCATGTGAAAGTGCCCAATTTTCCATCCCCGCTCAGCTGGAGTCGGATGTGGATTGTCTCGTTGAAAAAAAATACGGGACGCCGGGCTGGAACAACCTAAGATAGCCAGCGGGTGGTTATTTAACAATCTCAGCGGAATACCTACATGTCAGTTATCGGGATCACAGGCGGTATAGCTTCGGGCAAGTCCACATTCTGTCGAATGCTGGCCTGCAGAATAGAAGCCGAAATTTTTGATGCGGATGCCGAGGCGAGGATGCTTCTGGAGCGGGATGCCGATGTCAGGGAGGCGGTGACCAAGGAAATATCATCTGCCGCCTATGGTGAAAACGGTTTGCCCGACCGGGCGGAAATAAGGCGGGTGATCTTTGCGGATGCCGCAGCCAAGGGCCGGTTGGAGGGGATCCTTCATCCGAGGGTGCGCGCGCGCTGGATGACTTTCGCAGCCGAGAAGGCGAATGCCGCCAGTCCGCTGTTGGTGGATATTCCCCTGCTGTTTGAAAACCATTTGGAATCGCATTTTTCATCGATCATCACCGTGGCCTGTTCCCGTGAGACGCAAATCCAGCGGGTTGTGGCCCGTGGGATTGAGGAGAAGATCGCCGAATCGATTTTAGCTGCGCAGACCCCGACTTTGGAAAAAATTTCCCGTGCCCACTTTGTGGTTTGGAATGACGGAGGCTTGGAAGCGTTGGAGTCCCAGGCGGACGAGTTGGTCAATCGCAGTGGGCTTTTTCGTCGTCGAGCTTCACGGCTTGAACCATAGCCCCACCTATCCCCGGGAGTCGCGCCTCGATTTCACTCCACCCGGGCGCTCCCGGCGGCCGGGATGGGTCGCCCGCAAAAATCGAAACCGCCCGCTCGATCGCACCGGCAAACAGGATGGCTGTATGCTCTTCGAGTGCGGCATCGTATTGGAGAAGGTTGATTCGGGCATCCGCCGCATAAAATCTCATCATTTCCCGTCCGATGCGGAGATAGTCGGTCACCAGTTTTTCAGGATTGATCGGGACGGAAATCGTTCGCAGAAGACAGAGGGTCACATCGCACGCCATCTTATTGAGTCCACCGAGTGGGTCTTTTTCGGAAAGGTCTTGGTGTTTGTGGTCGTATGTCTCGGCGATATCGACCTGGCAAACGCGATGGGGATCGCACAGGCGAAAAACATCCGCCATCATACCTGTTTCAACTCCCCAGTCCGAGGGAAATCGGATTTCCTGTACAACACGGCGGTGGAGGCAGACCTCGCCGCTGATGGGATAACGGAAGTTTTGAAGCGAACCGAGCGTGGACGGAAAGCCATCCAGATCCTCCATGGCGCGCAGAAGCGGGCTGATCAAGAGTCGCATCACCCGGCCATTCAGGCGATCGGAAAAGCGAGCGCTGAATCCCTTGCTGACTTCAAATGCCATTTCCGGATGGACCACGGGAAAACAAAGCCGGGCTAGCATTTCGCGCCGGTAATTCACGATGTCGCAATCGTGCACGGCCACAAAGGGGGCATTCGTTGCAGATAGAGCATACCCGAAACAAAGCCGCAGATTGCGACCCTTCCCTCTTGCGCCAGGATCCATTCCAGCGACTTCAAGTTGGGCGATGATTGCGCTCATTCGCGGTCCGTCATTCCAAAGGATGGCTGTTTCCTGCGGGAGTTTCTGAAAAAGCGAACGGGCGAAATGGAAGTGGGACTCATCTGCTCCATCGAGGCCAACGATAACGTGGCGAACGAATCGGGTCTGAGTGAGTTCTTCCAAGATGGCAGCAAGGACGGGGGAACGAAGATCGCGGGCATGGCAGGGCAAAACGAGAGCCATCACCGGAGAGAGTTCGTTGAGCTCCTTTTCTAGTTTTTTGTAATCGGGGTTGCCGAGGTGGTGAAGCGTGGCTATGCCGCCGTGCTGGTGGAAATCCGACATGATCGATACAATCTTCCGAGTTGCTTCGCATTGAGCAAGTCCGTGAAATGGCTATTTTCAATCGGTGCTCAAAACCGATTTCCCATTTTCTCACCTCGTGGTGATCCACTACCACTGGCGCCCAGGCGGTGTGCGAAAGGTTATCGAACTGACATTGCCTGCCATCTTGCGATCGGCCCCCAAGGATTTGAATAAACTGACACTCCTGAGCGGGAGTCCGCCATCGGAGCACCCGCTTATCGATGGCTTTGCGGGGCAAGTGGCTATTCGCCCGGTGCCCGCCTTGGATTATTTCTCCGAGCAGTCAAGAGAACCTGATTCGATAGCCCGAAGTATTCGCAAAGCTTTATCAGCCGTTATTCTGCGGAAGGAGGCGGAGCGTACGTTGATTTGGTTTCACAATCCCGGCCTGGCGAGAAATGCGATTTTGAATCAAGAGGTGATAAAATTTTGTCAAAAATCGGGAAGCACGCTGATCCTGCATCATCACGATTTCTGGTGCGCTGGTCGCTGGTCGCGCTGGCAGGAAATGGAGCGGTGCGGTTGGGACACGCTCGAAAAAGCGGCTGGGATAACGCTCGGTGGCACCGATCGTTCGGTCCAAGTCACCATCAATCTCTCGGATTTCAAATCGCTGGCTGGTGCAATGGGCTCGCGCGTTTTTCATCTACCCAATCCCGTTGTTCGACCCCAACGGGTTTCCCCAAGCCGAATCGGAAATGTGAAAAAATGGATCGAGCAAGAATTGGAAACCTCATCGCCGATATGGGTCTGTCCGACTCGTTTTTTGCGTCGCAAAAATCTACTCGAGGCCATTCTGCTCGCACGTTGGTTGAGGCCGGATGCGGTTTTTGTGACGACATCGGGAAAGGCTTCGGGTGATGAGTTGCCCTACGCAAGGATGATAAAGGAGGCTGCCGAAAAGGGGGGATGGAATGTGAAATTCGGGATTCTGGATAAGCCGGGAGCGCCTCGGGTGGATGAGCTTTTGCGAGTGGCTGAAGTGGCGCTTTTGACATCGGTGCAAGAGGGGTTTGGTATGGGATTCGTGGAGGCTTCCGCCTCTCGCGTTCCGCTGATCGCGAGAGCCATTCCGGATGTGATGCCTGATCTGGAGGCGCTGGGTTTTCGGTTTCCACATCTTTATCCAGAAGTTTTTATTGCCCCGTCATTGATTGATGTCTTGGCCGAGTCCGATAGACAAAATCGGCTCCGATTGCGGGTAAAAGGGGATTTGCCATCGGTGCTGGCATCACGTTTCCAACCCGCGATAATGGATTTGGAGCAACCGATTGCTTTCAGTCGTCTGACGTGGCAGGGGCAGTTGGAAGTTTTGAATCGGTCGCCCAGGTCGGCTTGGGAGGAGTGTCGTTGCCTGAATCCCGTTTTAGAAAAAATTCCCACTTCCCTGAAAAGTCTCGAAACAAGCCCTTGGCCGTCCTCTGGGATTCAAAGCCCGTCCCGTTATGCCAAGGCATTTTGGAAGATAGCGAATGCCGCAGCGCATTCCTCGCCGACGAATCCGGATTTGGTTTTACTGGCTCAAAGCCGCCTTATTGATCGTGGACTGTGCCCGGCTGCGTTTTTTCCCGTTCAAGCGGAGAGATCTTATTGGAATCCGGTATGAGACCGAAGAAAAGCTGGCGATGGTTGGCCACGAACTCATATCCGCATTCGAGAACGAATCGAACGACCAATGATCTCAAATACCAGGAGTGAATCCAATTTGCGGCCGGGTGAAACGGGATCAATGCTTCGAGAATGGCTTCCGCTGCCGATGCGCGTGTTCCGTTGGCGCGGATGAATTGAACCGCCTTTTCAAAATCCGCGAGTGGAATTTCCGGATGATCTTTGGCGGCCTCACTCGATGGGCGGTATTCGATGGAATCTCCACTCACACTTTTTAAAAGCCCAACGCTGTTCATACAAAACGGGCATTCGCCATCGTAAATCAGCTTCGGCTTCATTCAAAAAAATGGGATCCCGTTTCGGCAGACAGGAATTCAACCAATCAGGGACTATTGAGCCGGCCCTCGATCTTGGAGTCGGGGCTGCACCCGAGGCACTTGGCTTTTTCGTAACTGGCGCGTGCGAGATCAAGGGCGGGTGGGTTTTGTTGCAGATACACCAAGGCGAGGTCGAGGTGGGCCTGGCCATAGTCAGGATCAAGTGCGATGCTGCGGAGCAAGTGGTCTTCGGACTCCTTGAGTTTTCCGGCCTTTCCAAGAGCGACCCCCATGTCATGGATGGCGAGCGCGTTTTGAGGGTCGATTTCGAGAATCTGTTCGAGGGTGGCTATCGCCTTGTCGTAAGCCTTCAACCTCGAATAAACAATCGCAAGGTTGGTGAGAACCAAGAGATCCTTGGGTTTCTTGAGAAGAACTTTTTCCAACCCCACTCGCGCGTCGCTTATCTTGCCGACTTGGATTTTTGCGATCGCAACGTGGGCGATGAGAAACAGGTTTTCGGGTTCCATTTTAAGAGCGCGGCGGTAAATGATGACCGAATCGAAGAAACGTTTGTCCTTGTAAAGTTGTGAGCCCAAGTCCGCCAATCCCCGTGCTTGGGGGGAAAGAGATGCGAGATCTTCATTCAAAGAGGTGGGCGACGGCGGTGGGGCAGCCGGTTCCTTGCTCGCAAGCTTTTCTTGCTCGTGTGGTTTTGTCACCGGGCTTTCGAGGACTTGTTCCGTTGTGGGTTGAGGTAATTTGGTTGGCTCCAGAGGCGAGGGCGCCTGCTCAGCCACAGGCTTGGATTCCTCCTCATCCGGGGTCGTCAATGGGGAGGAAGCGGGTTTCTCATCACTCGCAAGCTTTTCTTGCTTGCTTGGGGTTGGGGGCTGGTCTTGAAGATCTTGATCTGTTTTGGGGTCAGGCGGTGCTCCGTTCAAGTTTGGTGGAGTGGTTTCTGTGGCCGAGGCAAGGAAAGAGCCGTTGGGCCCACGGCCCAGTTTGAAATAGGTCTGCTTGGATTCGACTTCGCTCACCATGGTCAGCAAGGTCTGGATGCTCTCCGGACTCATTGGCGTGGCGGAAAGAGCGTAAAAAATCACGTTGCCCTGATCAGCGACTTTGGCGCTGAATTGCAAACTGTAGCCGGCGGCAATCGAGACGGATCCTGTGCCGTCGGGTTTTGTGAAAAAAATCGAACCATCCGTGATTTGGATAACACCGCGAAATTCGTTGGATTTATCTGTGGGGGTGACAGTGGTTCGCCAGGTTGTGCCTCTTATGTCTGCGGTTCCAATCGGCGTTACGATTTCCAACTTTGAACCCGGGCGGAGTTTTTTTGAGTATCCGACGATGGTTCCTTCGTTGAGCAGAAGTTTGCACTTCGACAGGGAGGGTTCCGTCGAAAGCTTGTTCCAAGCCTCGGTTGTTGCCTCGACGGGTTGGTTGGGGGACGTACTGTTCTCCAAATTGTCAATTTCTTGAGTCAGAGAAAAAATGCCGTCAGAAAAAACAAATTTGCAGGGATCTTGGAGGAATTCACTGATCGATAGTTGTGAGTTATCTAGGAGTTGAACCAAAGCGCCGTTGGACATGGCCAAATCCACCCGCTCGCCTGCTCCCGATCGGATGGATGTGCTGGGCTGGATTTTTTCTCCCTTCTGAAGCGGGCGGGGATCATCGCCTTCTTTTTCGATGAGTTTAGGATCACCAGCAAAGTCGGCAACGATAATGAATCCGGGCTCCAGCTTCGTGGCCGAGTTGATTTCAGAGGATTGCGCAATCAAGGGGATGAAGGGCAAGAATGCGAAAATCAAGAAAACGGAAAGAGCTTTTTGGTGGGAGGGCATATTTTAGCGAGGCGCAAGCAAACAGCGATGCCTGCAAGTGTGGTAATTCGCAATAAAAGAATCCCAAATGGGCGGATTTTTGGTTTTCTTTCGCTAGTGAATGGAGGGGGTTTTTTGGCCGACAATGATTTTTTGGCCCATGATTTTTAAAACCTGAATTGGTGTGCCTGCGGGCACGAAGTCGCCCTCGGTGAGGACATCGAAGTGGTCTTGCCCGATTTGGGCGCGTCCCGATGGGCGCAGGGCAGTGAGAGCCGAGCCATGGTCACCGACGGCAATGGCTGTGATCTCGCCGGTGTCCGACAATGTGTCGGCAAGGGATGGCCCCGCTTCCAGCTTGGAGGCGAGGGAAAGTTTTCGAAAGAGCGGAAGCGAGGGCAAAAAACGCGAAAGCAAACCGATGAAAATGCAGGCGAGCAAGATGGCGATGCTAAAGTTCAGCATGGGCGTTAGAAAAAAGTCGTAGGAAAAGTGAAGTGGTTGCGCTGGGTAGAAGTCGGCCATGGCAAGAAAGAGAGAGACCAGGATCATGACGGTACCGCCGAGAGCCATTACAACGACTCCTGGAAAAAAAACCAATTCCAGAACGATAAAAACGACCCCCATTGCAAAGAGGGCGAGCATTTCAAATCCCGTAAGGCCTGCGATGTAGTGTCCACCGAAAAACAGCAAAAAGCAGATCGCGGAAAGAATGCCCGGAACGCCGAATCCCGGGGCCTTTAACTCCAAATAGGCGCCAAGCACTCCGCCAAGCAGCAAAAAGGGAGCGAGGACGGTGATCCACTGGGCCAGGGTTTCGAATCCCGAAGGCTCCGTTGAAACCAACTTGTCGGCAGGCAGGCCGCACTGGGTTGCCAGATCCGCGAGATCTTTGGCGATGCCGCTGGCCAGAAGGGGTCCTCCACCGATGGCTCGAGTCGCCTCCTGCGCACTCAGCGTGAGAAGAGCGCCTTTGGGATTGATGATTTCATTCCCGATTTTGACTTCCTTATCGAGGTTCATGAATCCGTCAACGAGTTCGGCATGATAGCCGTTTTTCTGGGCCACGCTGCGAAAGTAGCCCGAGTAATAGGAGACGATCTTGGCGTTCATTGTCTCCGGGATTTCCTGTCCCGATCCCGCGACCGGTGCGGCGGCTCCGATCGCGCTCACGGGAGCCATGAAGATTTTTTTTGTTCCCAGCGCGATGAGTGCGCCTGCGGATCCCGCATTGGTGTTCACGTAGGTGTAGGTGGGTATTGGGCTTTTACCCAGCATTTGGACGATCTTTTCCGTGGCTTTGAGGTCGCCGCCCGGAGTATCCATATTCAAAATCAGGGCGGCCGCGGCAACAGATTCGGCATTTTTTAGAACCCGACGGAGAAAGAAAAATTGCGCTTCGCTGACCGGTCCGGTTACGGGAAGGACGACGACGGAACCCGTCTGGATGGGCTTTTCGGATGCAAATGCGCTCGAGAGGGACAGTGATATAAGAAGAAAAAGAAGCGCGCTTTTCATAGGCCTGAAATCTCACTCGCGCATGGGACTGTCGCAAGGTATTTTGAATTTGTGGGACTCATCTCCGAAGAAACCATCCAACGCGTAACGGAAGCCAGCGACATCGTTGACTTGATCGGGTCGTATTTTCCGCTCAAGCGGGCGGGAACGAGTTACCGGGCCGTTTGCCCCTTCCATCAGGAGAAAACGCCCTCTTTTCACGTCAATCCCGCACGTCAATCCTTCCACTGCTTCGGCTGCGGGGCTGGCGGCGGGGTGCTTCGATTTGTGATGGACTACGAACACGTGGACTTTCCTTCCGCCGTGCGCAGGCTCGCCCAACGCGCAGGAATCCCGATTCTTGAAGACGCCGCTTCAGCCGAGGACGGACAAAAGCACGGTCAGCGTCAGCGTCTTCTCGCCATTCAAGCGGAGGCGGCCGCCTGGTTCCACAAGGCTTTGGTGAAATCTCCGTCCGGTGTCCAAGCGAGGGAGTACCTGAAGTCGAGAGGCATCACATCCGAAATCGCAAAATCCTGGCAACTCGGCTATGCTCCGGACTCTTGGGATGCTTTGCTGGAACACCTTCGTGGATGTCGTTTCTCCGATGGGGAGATCATTCTCAGCGGTCTTGCCTCCTCGAAAGAGGATAGGCCCGGAGATAGAATCTATAGCCGGTTTCGACATCGCGTCATGTTTCCCATCCGCAATGATTACGGCGAGGTTATCGCATTTAGCGGGCGCACGCTCGAGTCGGATTCGAAAGCGGCCAAATATGTGAACTCGCCGGAGACGGCGCTTTTTACCAAGGGTAAGGTTCTCTACGGGCTGGACAAATCGAAGCGCGATCTCATCGAAAAAAACACAGCCATCGTTTGCGAGGGGCAGTTGGATCTCATCTCGGCCTACGAGGCGGGAATCCGCCATGTCATCGCGCCCCAAGGAACGGCCTTCACGTCCGATCAGGCCCGTCTTTTGAGGCGCTATGTGGAAACCGTGCTTCTGTGTTTCGACTCGGACACGGCCGGCAAAAAAGCCACCTCGAGTTCTTTGCCATCGCTTCTATCGCAGGGTTTGAATGTCAAAGTCGTCGTTCTTCCATCCGGTGAGGATCCCGATTCCCTTATCCGTCGGGATGGCCCCGCCGCTTTTCTGGCATTGGTCGAGCAGGCGGCCGATTATTTTGACCACAGCTTGGAGGAGGCCATTCTCAGTGGAGAACTGAATAGCCCTGCAGGAAAATCCAAGCTTGTCCGCCGCATCGCCCCGCCGCTTGCTTTGGTACAAGACGCCGTGCTTCGGGAGTCGATCCTTGGCCGTATTTCGTCGAGGCTCTCGCTTCCCCATGCCGTTATCAGGTCGGCCATGAAGGCGCCGAATCAGGACTCCCGCAACGAACGAGGCGTGGTTTCCCTTGATGAGCCGGTTGAAAAAATCACGCTTTCGGCGGGGATGCATATGCTTTGCCAGATCGCGCTGGCCAGCTCTGAAGTGCGTGAATGGCTTCGCACCCAAGCCCCGGCAGTCTCGTTCGAGCCGGGCGGCGCTTTGGTGGACAAACTCACGCAGGCCGAATTCGACGGGGGCACCCTGCCGCCCGCGCTTCTTTCGACGCTGAGCGCAGCGGAGGAGCGCATGCTGTCATCGCTCGACACGCGTCGCCCCATGCCTGCCCCTCTCGATCGCGCCAAAATGACATGGCAGGGGCTTGTTATTCAGCAACTCACCCAAAAGATGGAGGGTCTTAAAAGTCAACTCGCCGACTCGTCCGTTCCGGTGGCGGAAAGAGAAAAAATTCAAAAACAAATACTTGACCTTAAAATCCGTGTGGCAGATGTTCAGCGGCCCTTTTGAACTGGCCTAATTGAAAGCAGCTTGAAAACTAAAAACACCTCTTCGAAGAGCCAATCCCGTTTGGCATCCAAATCCAAATCCAAAACTCCGCCCGCGAAGGCTTCCAAGCCGGTGAAGGCAAAAGGCAAACCTGCCAAACAGGTTAAGCCGGCATCAAAAGTGACCGCCAAGAAGCCGCTCCCATCAAAAGCCAAGCCTCAGCCCAAGGTTGCGGCTAAGCGGCCCGTATCGAAAAAGCCAGTCCCTTCGACCAAAAAGGCACCTCCTGCCAAAACAGTGCCTGCCAAGAAACCTGCACCAAAAGCTGCAGTCAAGCCCACGCCAAAATCTGCGGCCAAGCCCGTATCCAAAGCGGCCAAGCCTTCGTCGAAAGCAGCCGCGAAGCCGGCTTCAAAAGCTGCCGCCAAGCTTGCGCCAAAAGCTCCTGCCAAGTCCGCGCCGAAAGCTGCACCCAAGACCACGTCAAAAGCCGCAGCCAAGCCCGCGCCCAAGACAGGCAAGCTTTCCGAGGAGCCCTCTTTCAATAAAAAACCCGCTCTCACCAGCAAACAAATCGCCAAGGAAACCAAGGCGGCAAAAGCGTTGCTTTTCGCGGCCCCTGCATCTGGTCCTCTCGATATTCCCAAGCTGATTCAGGACAAAGTGCGTGAGTTGATCAAGCTCGCCAAGGAGCAGGGCTACATCACTTTTGAAGATTTGGATGAGCATCTTCCTGAGGGGGTTAATAATCCCGATCACATCGACGCGATCATCACCCAACTTCGTGGCGTCGAGATCGAGATTATTGATTCTTCGGATGTAGATCGCGTCAAAGAGGTTAGAAAAGACAACGAAGAGGAGGAGGAAAAAGAAGAAAAAGCCGACTCCAAGTTGGACATTCTCGACGATCCAGTGCGTATGTATCTCAAGCAGATGGGGCAAGTCCCCCTTCTGACCCGTGAGCAGGAGGTGGAAATCTCCAAGCGCATCGAAGACGCCGAGTTGAAAGTCCAGGAGTTGCTATACGGTTTTGGTTTTGTGGCTCGTGCGCACATCGATCTCGCCCAAAAACTCATGGACCAACGCGAGCGTTTCGACCGTGTTATTCTCGACAAAAAAATCGAGAGCCGCGAGAGATATATGAAGTTGCTTCCGCGTCTCTGTCAGCAGGTCAAGCGCCAGATGGATGCCGTCTCCCGGATCTACTCCGACCTTATGCAGGTCAGTGGACCCGCTGTGGAAAAACGCAAAAAGTTCGAGCGCTCTCTTCAGACACTTCAGAACCTCTATCCCAAGTTTTTTTACAAACAAAAGATCATCGAGGATTTTGTTCAGTTGGTGGACGACAATCATCGTGCGCTCAAAAATGTTCAGAAGGAGCTCGCCAAGCACGCGAAAGATCCAAGTCCGAAGCTGCGTCGCCAGCATACGGCGGAGGTGAAAGAGATGCAGAAGCGTTTCTGGCTTTCTCCTGCGGAGTTGAGCACCAATCATGATCAACTCAAGCTTTGGCACCGTCGCGCATTGAAGGCGAAGACGGAAATGGTCGAGGCCAACCTCCGGCTCGTGATTTCGATCGCAAAAAAATACACCAACCGGGGACTTTCCTTCCTCGATCTCATCCAAGAAGGCAACATGGGCCTGATGAAAGCGGTCGAGAAGTTCGAATACCGCAGAGGATACAAATTTTCGACATATGCGACATGGTGGATCCGGCAGGCGATCACTCGCTCGATCGCCGACCAAGCCCGCACCATTCGTATTCCGGTGCACATGATCGAAACGATCAACAAGCTCATCCGGGTGCAAAAGCAACTCGTCCAGGAATACGGTCGCGAACCTTCACCGGAGGAAATCTCCGACGAAATCCAGCTTCCCGTCGAGCGCGTTCGTGCCGTTCTCAAAATGGCCCAGCAGCCCATCTCGCTGCAAGCGCCAGTGGGTGATAGCGACGACACCAGTTTCGGTGATTTCATCGAGGACAAAGGGGCTGACAATCCTGCCGATATGGCGGCGATCGTTTTGCTGAAGGATAAAATCAAGGATGTTCTTGATAGTCTCACCGAGCGTGAGCGCCAAGTGCTGGAGCAACGCTTCGGCTTGGTGGATGGATACAGCCGCACGTTGGAGGAAGTGGGCCGCCAGTTTAAAGTCACCCGTGAGCGTATCCGTCAAATCGAGGCCAAGGCCCTTCGCAAGATGCGCCACCCGACTCGCATCCGCCAGTTGGAAGGCTTCTTGGACGCCCACGAGGTCTAAGTTTTTTTTCGCAACTTTCCGGCCAAGCCGGTGTTTGATTCATTGTGAAACAAGAACCGATTGAAAATGACGCCCTATGGAGGGCGTTGGGCGAGGCGACACCGCCTTCCGTGTCGCCTTTTTTTGCCAGGAATGTTTTGCGTGCAACGAGGGAGTCAACCGCGCGTGCCACCTTTCTGCCCCCCTTTTTACTGCGATGGATCGGTGCGCTCGCCTTTTCCTGTGTCACAATCGGATTTTTTGTTTCACTCGCCGATTATCCCGAGCATGAGGACAGAGATTCGGTTTCCGTGGAGATTTTTGACATAGCCGCCGGCATCAATGAGCTGGCACCGTTACAAGAAATAACGCTGGCCTCACTTGCTTCCAAAGACGGAGGGTTTTAATTCGAACTTCCCCTTGCGCTGAAGGGCTTCCTTGAGTCGCCGCTTGTATTCGGAGCGAGAAATTTCCCTGGCTCCGAAAGTGGCCAAATGGGGTGTCACCCATTGCAGATCGAGTAGTGTGAATCCCCCTTTTCGAAGCATCTCGACCAGATGGCAGAGGGCGACTTTGGATGCGCCGCCCACGCGGTGAAACATGGATTCTCCAAAAAAAGCCGCGCCAATGCTCACTCCATAAAGGCCTCCGGCGAGTTCGCCTTCCCTCCAGATCTCGACGGAGTGGGCATGGCCGCCTTGATGCAGTTCCGCGTAGCTGTGAAAAATGCACTCGTCGATCCAAGTTTCCTTGCGATCCGCGCAGGCGATCATCACTTCGTCAAAACTCGTATCCAACCGGACTTCCCAAAGCGGATCGCGAAGTGTTTTTTTGGTGCCATGGGGAACCCGGAATTCCTCAAGGGGGAGGATGCCGCGAGGATCGGGATCGTAGAGGCGGATTTCACCATCCACCGCCATCGGAAAAATTCCCTCGCGATAAAAATCCAAGAGCATCTCGGGTGGAATCATGTTTGCCATGGTGGAGTGAATGATTATGCTAGTCGGCTATGAAAGGCGTGATCTTTTTTTTAATGCTTCTAACACCTCTTTTTCTAACGTCCTGCGCTGTCTCCGAGCAGAGCGTCGAGGATGTTGGTGAAAAATTCCAAGACGGCATTCAAGGTCGTGGAACTATCGTTCCAAACAATGCCACCAGCGATTCTTTTGGACCCGAGTATCAGTAATTCATCCCATGGCCACCAAAACTTTTGGGGATAAAATCCTCATTCTCGATTTCGGATCGCAATACACACAAGTCATTGCCCGCCGGGTGCGCGAGTGCCAAGTGTATTCCGAAATCATCCCCTACACAACGAAGGCCTCCGCGATCGCGAAGCTCAAGCCTGCCGGGATCATTCTCTCCGGCGGTCCCGCGAGCGTTTATGCCCCTAAGGCGCCGCAGGTCGATCGCGCCATCTATAAACTCGGTATTCCGGTGCTCGGTATTTGCTACGGCATGCAACTCATCGCTCACGGGCTTGGCGGCAAGGTGGAACGCTCCACGGAGCGCGAGTATGGTCCCGGCAAGCTCAAAGGGGATCCCAAGTGCGCGCTTTTTCATAAACTCCCCGCGACGCTGGATGTCTGGAACAGCCATGGCGACAAGATCACCCGTATGCCCATCGGTTTTCGTCCACTTGGACGAACAGAAAATTCGCCCCATGCCGTGATTGGCGACACCGATCGCAATATCTACGGCCTTCAGTTCCATCCAGAGGTTGTCCACACCCCTCGCGGGAGCGAGATCCTCGCGAACTTTGTCCATCGTATTTGCGGGTGCAAATCGAACTGGACAATGGAATCCTTCATCGACCGCACGTGCCGCGAGATTCGCGACCAAGTGGGTGATGGCCGCGTCATCTTGGGCTTGAGCGGCGGCGTTGATTCCTCTGTGGCAGCGGCACTGATTCACAAGGCGATCGGGGACAAATTAACCTGTATTTTCGTGAATAACGGCCTTCTTCGAGCCAATGAGGCGGCTGCCGTGGAAAAACTCTTCGCCGGGGAATTTCGCATTCGTATGCGCACGGTCGATGCCTCGGATCAGTTTCTCAAAAAGCTCAAAGGTGTCACCGATCCCGAAAAAAAGCGCAAGATCATTGGGGCGGAGTTCATCAAAGTTTTTGAGGCCGCCGCGCGCGACCTCAAAAAGTCGGATCCCGGACATTATCGCTTTCTCGCCCAGGGAACCCTCTATCCCGATGTGATCGAGAGTGTGTCGATTTCCGGAAATCCCGCCGCTTTGATCAAGAGCCACCACAATGTGGGTGGTCTTCCCGAGCGCATGAAGTTCGAGTTGGTTGAGCCCCTGCGCCAGTTGTTCAAGGACGAGGTCCGGCGTGTTGGCGAGGAGCTTGGGCTCTCGAAGGAAATTGTCCATCGCCAGCCATTCCCGGGCCCCGGACTGGCCGTCCGTGTTCTTGGCGCGATCGATGCCGAGCGCCTGAGAATCGTTCGTGAAGCCGATGCCATCGTCATCGATGAGATGAAATCGTCGGGCTGGTATTACAAAGTCTGGCAATCCTTCGCCGTGCTTCTGCCTGTTCGCTCGGTAGGCGTGATGGGCGACGAGCGCACCTATGATTACACGGTCGCGCT
>JALQZP010000320.1 GCA_023258235.1 Terrimicrobiaceae bacterium
GTAATAAAGAGCCGAAAGAACCCTCCTCATCCAGAGGCTCAGGTTCGAGGCGGTGGCGGCCAAGAGCAGGTTGATGGCATCGCCCTTTTGGCCTTTGAGGAAGTTGCGGCCCAGTCGAAAGTCGCTCTTGAGGTGTCCGATTCGTGGCTCGATCGCCGCCCGCCTGCGGAACCTCTGTCGTGCCTTTCTCTTTTCGTAATTGGTTGCGTCCTTTTTCGGAGGTTTGGGGGTCACGATTTCCGTCTCCCCGCACCGGGATTTTCCTCGATAGCCGCGATCGGCTATGGCGACCTCTGGCCGATACTTGGCCAGGCGTTCGACTTGTTGGAGTGCTGGATCCAGCGTGTGCCCGTCATAGTCATTCTCCGGCAGGCTGTAGGCTCCTAGGATGACCCCGTGGGTTTTTCCCGCAACCACCGACGCCTTCGCTCCAAACTCGTATTTTTTGTGCTCCTTGCCTTTGGACAGGCAGTAAACCTCCGGCTCATGGAGGGAATACACCTTAGCTCTGTCGCCCTTCTTTTGTTTCAAAACCCGCTTGGCCACTTCCAACCAGCGCCGATCCGAAGCATCCGCAGAGAGCCTTTTGTCGAGTTGTCGAACCACCCGCCAGGCGATTGTTTTCAAACGACGAGCGGCTTTCCTTGCCCTCTGCACTCCGTTCTTGTGGCGACGCCCGCGTTGCGCGGCCAGAAGTTTCGGAACCGTTCGCTCGAAGCTCTGTCGCAGGGCGACGCCATGCTTCCTGGCCAACTTCACTCCCCCTCGCACGATCTTGGCCGCCAATTTGGTATCC
>JALQZP010000321.1 GCA_023258235.1 Terrimicrobiaceae bacterium
TAATCTCTCCTTGCCCAATCATTGGGGCATGAACATCTTCCGGAAAGAAAATAACAAACTGATGATCGGTTAAACTAAAAAAGGTATCTGGTTGATCCAAATACAATTGCACATCTTTTTCAGCGTTATACTCGCCATTAGGCAATACGCACTTACTTCTAGGCTTCCATCCCATTTGCTCGTCCCCTTTGATACAAAGTTGAATATCAATATTTTTATTATGGCATTCAAATTTAGCAACACTTGCTTCGGCTGTTTTACCAACAGCGGTGTTGTTAATCACTTTTAATCCATCTGAAATATCAAACTTACCTATTTCAATGGCAGTTAAATTTTGCGCAGCAATATATTCAAAAGCTGACTGAAATAAAGGATGTACACTGTAATATTTGTGTGCATTCTGAAGGGTATCTATAATCATATTCTTCCGTTTTAAATCATCAATTCTTATAATGAATGATGCAATTCATTATAGAATTGCATCATTGTTAAGTTACTATTTTATCGTTGAACGCGGCCGCTGCCATCGCCTTTCATTAAATCCTTAACGTCACTTAAGGTTGCATGGTTCAAGTCGCCTGGGATGGTATGCTTTAAAGCACTAGCTGCAACACCAAACTCTGCCGCATCTGCCATGGACATGCCAGTAACTAATCCATAAATTAAACCACTTGCAAAACTATCCCCACTGCCTACTCTGTCCACAATACGAACATTGTATTGTTTGGTATGGTAAAAATCAGTTCCGTTATAAACTAATGCGCTCCAACCATTATCACTTGCGCTATGACTT
>JALQZP010000322.1 GCA_023258235.1 Terrimicrobiaceae bacterium
GAGTCAGCGTTGACGGCTTGATTCCCTCACCCCGTTTCGCCTGCAGCCACTGTTTGAGCCAAGAATTAACTGTGAAGTGAGTTAGCTCTTCACCGGTGGAATGGCGTACCATTTCGGCGACCACTTTGCGGGCCTGTGCTGCTGTTAAAGTCGAGGATAAAGCCTGCTTCGCGGCTTGCTCCCATTGCACGCAAATAGACATCGCTGCCGAACGATTTTTTTGTTTTGTGGATTTTTTAAGCCATCGGCCATCAGCGGCTCGGAAAGAACAGAAAAAGTAGGGTGATTTGGGCCGCTTCAAAATGGATGCCATGGCTTGGAAATAGTGGGAAAAATAGTGGGAAAATTTATAGATGTCAACAATGTCCACGGATGCTCTTCTACAATGGCTGAACAGGTTTATTTTGGGGCGGAATGTTATTCATGGTTCGAGTCCATGCGGGGCAGCCACCTCTGAAAGTCAATCGGGTCTTGAGCCGAAGGGGTCACGGCGCTTAGGGTTCCACTAATGTCCCACCTCCCGAAGGATTGGCGCTTCTTGCGTCCAGCTTGGATCTACGCCTTGGTTCTTTCTGGAACCACTGCGAAGGCGTCGGAGCTGGTCAGCATGGTTTTCGGGGAAATCAGCTCCCGCCATGATGTCGTGACTTCCCGGCGGCGGCGGCGTTTGTTTTTTGCGAAGCTGATGCGCGAGGCGGCCAGCTTGCCGCGCGTTTCCGAGACCGAGTTTTCCGGGCCGGCGGGGCTTTTTTCCTTTCATCAACTCCAGGAGCCGGGCCGTAGCGCACTTTC
>JALQZP010000323.1 GCA_023258235.1 Terrimicrobiaceae bacterium
AGGTTGGCCTGGTGCAGATCGGTGGAGAAGCAGTCGGCCAGTTGGGCGGGGCTGAGGCGGGCGGTCACGTCGGCATCGGCCTCGAGGTTGGCGCGGAAGTTGCCGCCTTCGGTGTTCCAGGCGGTGTGGGCGTTGCGCTGCACGATCCGGTAGGCGTCTTCGCGGCTGATGCCGCTCTCCACCAGGGCCAGCAGCACCCGCTGGCTGAACACCACGCCGCCGTAGACATTCATGTTGCGGGCCATGTTGTCGGGGTAGACGCCCAGGCCCTTCACCACGGCGGTCATCTCCCGCAGCATGAAGTGCAGGGTCACCGAACAGTCGGGCAGCATCATCCGCTCCACGGAGCTGTGGCTGATGTCGCGCTCATGCCAGAGGGCGCAGTTTTCCAGGGCCGCCACCACATAGCTGCGCAGCACGCGGGCCAGGCCGCCGATGCGCTCGCTGCGGATCGGGTTGCGCTTGTGGGGCATGGCGGAGCTGCCCTTCTGGCCCTTGGCGAAGTTCTCCTCCACCTCGAGCACATCGGTGCGCTGCATGTTGCGGATCTCGGTGGAGAAGCGCTCCAGGGCCGCCCCCACCAGCGCCAGGGTCTGCACGTATTCGGCGTGGCGATCGCGGGAGATCACCTGGGTGCTGGCGGTGTCGGGCACCAGGCCGAGCTTGGCGCAGGCGATCGCCTCCACCCGCGGATCGGTATTGGCGTAGGTGCCCATGGCGCCGGAGATCTGGCCCACGCTCACGGCCTGCTCGAGGCGCTCAAGCCGCTCCTGGTTGCGCACCACTTCGGCC
>JALQZP010000324.1 GCA_023258235.1 Terrimicrobiaceae bacterium
GCCTTCTCTTCTTTTTCCTCTTTTTCTTCCTTCTCGTCCTTCTCCTCTTCCTCGTCGGGTTTCGCGACCTCTTTCACGCGGTCGACATCGGAAGATTCGATGATGTCGATTTCCACGCTGCGGAGTTGGCTGATGATGGCGTCGAGGTGCTCGGGGTTGCTGACTCCCTCGGGCAAATGCTCGTCGAGATCTTCAAAAGTGATGTAGCCCTGCTCCTTCGCGAGGCGGATCAGCTCGCGGACTTTTTCCTGAATGAGCTTCGGAATGTCGCTCGGCAATGGCTGAATGGCGTGCGCGGCGGCCGAGGATTTGCCTTTTTTATTGGATTTCGGCTCAGGAATTGGCGCTGGCGCGGATTTGGTTTTTGGGGCCGGCGAGGTTTTGGTCGCGGCGGGCTTCTGGGCGACAGGTTTTTTGGGGGAGGATTTGGCGACTGGCTTTTTGGCCGGGACTTTGGCAACGGGTTTCGAAGGTTTGGAAACCTTCGCCGGGGCTTTCTTGGCGGGAGCGGGTTTCTTTGAAACAGGCTTGGCAGCTGGCTTTTTAACAGGCTTTGGAGGAGCCTTTTTCGCTGCTGGTTTTTTCGCCGGAGCAGGCTTTTTCGGAGCCGGTGCTTTTTTGGCGGGTTTCGTTTTGGAAATAGAGCGCGAAGAGCTCTTTGGAGAGGATTTGGATTTGGTTTTCAAGCGGCTGTCTTTTAAGTCCTTTACCCTTGGTCAAAAGGCAACATCTGGTAATAGCGTCGAGCTTCAGTGTGTTTTTTTTGAATGAAGAGCAGCTCCCCGTAATT
>JALQZP010000325.1 GCA_023258235.1 Terrimicrobiaceae bacterium
TACGCCTTCGTTAGTGTAGATACGCTCGATAGTCAGACCCTTACCTTTTATGGTGTTGTGGGCCTTGATTTTCGCTGGTCGGTTGATGACCGTTTCTGACATGTGTGGTTCCCCGTATTCTTTTAGTTGTTCTGATTCATTAATGTTTTATTACTTTGTGGTGCTGCTGTAAGGCTTTTCTCAGTAATTGGGGAATTACTTTTCATCGATTGCGCCGGAGAATGGCTTGAAGGTAGAGCTCGCAGTAGTGCGATCTCACCTTCGAAATCTTCAAGGGAGGCAAAGTTACGGTACACAGAGGCATAACGTAAGTAAGCGACCTCATCGAGTTCTCGGAGTGGCGCAAGGATGGCCATTCCAACTTCTTGAGCTTCAATCTCTGCTTGACCAGTAGAACGTAGAGTTTCCTCCACGCGCTGAGCAAGCAAAACTAGATCATCTTCATTTACTGGACGCCCCTGGCAGGCCTTGCGAACGCCCACAAGGACCTTCTCACGGCTAAATGGCTCAGTGGCACCGCTTCGCTTGATGATGTTGAGCAAAGCAACTTCTTGAGTTGAAAACCTTTGGCTGCACTGTGGGCATTCCCGGCGACGGCGAATCTGTGTGCCATCTTCGATGGGACGAGAGTCAACAACACGAGAATCTTCGTATCGGCAGAACGGGCAAATCATCTCGGCGTGTCTCCCTTCGAAATCCTAGAAATTCCAACTTTTAGATGTATTGAGCGGAGGAGGAAAACTACCCTAAAAACACTACTTATGGAAGTTTTACTGCCTTCGACCCCTA
>JALQZP010000326.1 GCA_023258235.1 Terrimicrobiaceae bacterium
ACGCTTTATTATTATTTTTTTTTTAATAAAATTGATGGTTTTTATTGATAAGCGATTTTGTGCGTGTCGATTAAAATACAAAGAACAAACATTTCCCATTTTTCCCATTATAACCTTAATTCGGCTTTACTTTCATGGATGAAAATAACAAAAAATACGTGTAAAATTGCTTCATTTCCCACTTTTTTAACTTTAACCTTTAGTCGGTTTTACTTATTTTCAGCTTTACTTATTTTCATAAATGATGATATAAAGAACAAACATTTCCCATTTTTTCCATTTTAACCTTATGTCGTCTGTACCTATTTTCATCGATGAAAATACAAGTCTTGCTTCATTTTCATACTTTTTCAACTTAAACCTTTCCACTGTAATCTTAACTAGACTAAGAGTTACTTCTTTTCTTTGCTGAATATTTTAAGAAGAAATATGACATCGCTTAATTTCAAGTTTCTTGTGCTTTACCTATTTTTACCTCGTCTTATTGGGCGTAAATCATTTTTATTACTATACTTAAGGAAAAAAAATAGAAAAAATGGAACTAGTTGGTTTTATCTAATTTCATCGATGAAAATATCAATAACACACATCAAATCACTTCATTTATTACTGTATTTCTTCTTTTGTTCGATAGTTTGACGATACAATGTAGAGAGTGATGTAGTCCCATCTATATGGAACTTGTTTACTTCATTATCTGGTGCCATCTGAAATTCTGTTTGTAGGTAGAAGTGTAAACGGTAATAAGTTGCTTCTTTTCTTAAATCAACTCCTGGACGACCGC
>JALQZP010000327.1 GCA_023258235.1 Terrimicrobiaceae bacterium
ATCGGCTCGCTCCAGCGCCAAGCCGCCAAGGCTCGTCGCTACCAGTCGATCTTAGGCGACCTTCGGGTTTTCGACACCCACATCTCGCATAAAAACTACCGCAACCACGCGACCGAACTCGAAAACCTCCGCACCCAGCTCGGCCAAGGCGAGGAGGCCCGTCAAATCCACGAGGTCGAAATCGCCCAGCAGGAAAGCGAACTCGCGGAGTTCCGCCAGCGGTTGCAGGAATTCGAGACTGAGGCCGGAACGATCCGTGATGGGATGCAGACGCTCCGCAATCGCGTCTTCTCGGCCGAGAACCGCATTTCCACGAACCACGAGCGCACCGCCGAGTCGACCGCACTCATCGAGCGCCACCGCCTCGATATCTTCCAAGCCGAAGAAAAAATTCGCACCCAAGAGGAGCAAATCGAGCAGACCGACACGCTGCTCCAGCAAATGCTCGAAAGCCTCCGCACCCACCAGGAAACGCTCGATGAACACACCGCCAGGCTCTCCGCCGTGCGCGAGGAGCGGCTTGGCGCGGAGCGCGAACTCACTACCCAAAACGCCGAACTCTCGAACTCCGAGGCGCGCCTGAACTCGCTCCGGGGCGAAATTTCCGGAGCCACCAGCCGCCGCGAATCCGGCGAAACCCGGCTCCACCTCCTCCAAAACGAAATCGAAACCGCCAGCCGCGCTGCTGCTGAGGTTTCATCGCTCCTCGAAGATCTCAAGCGCCGTTCCGACGCTGCGCACCTCGCGCTCGAGCATTCGCAGGCCGAAACCGCCGCTGCCAT
>JALQZP010000328.1 GCA_023258235.1 Terrimicrobiaceae bacterium
GATTTGGTCGGCGTGGATGTTCGGCGTGGCGTATTCGACCGTGGCGGGGAGGTTGAGGATGATCTTGTTGTCGGGGGTGGGTTGCCAGACATCGGTGACCGCCTCGCAAATTTGCAGGGCGAAATCGAGTTCCGTGCTCGTGAAGCTCTCCGGCGAGTATTCGAGCTGGATGCGCGAGCCCGAATCCACGAGCGGGCGCATCGTTTTTTTCAAAAACGAAACGGCATGCGTCGCGATACCGACGATCTGTTCGCGGGTGGCACCGAAGACATAATCGCGCTGCTTCGGGGAAGTGGAGTTGTAGAGATGGAAAATAATGTTCCGCGCGCCGCTCAGGGCCTCGAGCGAGCGGGTGATCAAATCCTCGCGGCACTGGCAGAGGATTTGGATCGAGACATCAGCCGGGATGCGGTTTTCCTCGATGAGGCGGCGGCAAAAATCGAACTCGATCTGCGAGGCGGAGGGAAATCCGATCTCGATGTGCTTGAATCCGATCCCGACGAGCATTTCGAAATACTCGAGCTTTTCCTCGACGCTCATCGGCTGGGCGAGCGCTTGGTTGCCGTCGCGCAAATCCACGCTGCACCAACTCGGCGCGCGGCTGAGCACACGGCTCGGCCATTGGCGGTCGGGCAGGTCGACCTGCGGGAACGGCCTGTATTTCGTGACGGGCGGTGGTTGCATGAGGCGGGAAACCTAGCACCGCCCTACGCGGCGCGCCAAGAGTGGAAAGGGCAAATGCTCGACCAAAGTGCGCGTGGGAGTTGTTCGCCAAAAACAAA
>JALQZP010000329.1 GCA_023258235.1 Terrimicrobiaceae bacterium
AAGCACCATCAGGCGTACGTCACGAACGCCAACGCCGCGCTCGCCAAGTTGCCCGAGTTGGCGCGGCTCAAGGCCGAGGAGATCGTGCGCTCGCTCGACCGGGCGCCGGAGGCTTCGCGGCCCGCGTTGCGCAACAACGTCGGTGGTCATCTCAACCACGCCCTCTTCTGGGAGACCGTCGGCCCCAAGGGAGGCGGCGCGCCGACCGGGGAACTCTCCGCGGCGATCACGGCGGCGTTCGGCTCCCTCGACGCCTTCAAGTCCCAGTTTGGCGACGCCGCGATGAAGACCTTCGGCAGCGGCTGGGCGTGGCTCGTCTGGCGCGAGGGCAAACTTTCGGTGAAGTCGCTCCCGAATCAGGATTCACCGCTGATGGAGGGCGCGCGGCCCGTGCTCGGACTCGATGTCTGGGAGCATGCCTACTATCTCAAATACCAGAACCGCCGCGCGGATTATGTCACCGCGTTCTGGAGCGTGGTCCGCTGGGACAAGGTCGCGGCAATCTTCGACGCCGCCAAGCGAGGATGAATCAGGGGCGGCTCCTTCGCCGCCCCGGACGGGAACCCGCCTCAGCCCTTCGTGCCGAAAAACTCCACGATGTGGCCGACGTCGGTGTAGCCTTGGTCACGCAAGGCTTTCTCCACCTGCAGGACCACCTGCTTGATCTTGGCCGACGACTGCGCGTCGAGCGGGTTCACGCGATTGGTGGACTTGCAAAGGACGTGGTACGAATACCGGTCCGTCTCCGCCTTCACCAAGCGGAAGAGCGTGGTGCCATC
>JALQZP010000032.1 GCA_023258235.1 Terrimicrobiaceae bacterium
GGGGATGAAAACCTCCCCGAAGACAGTAAGCGGAACGCCGACGGCACCGTGACTTCATTGCCAGAATGGCTTCTCAAGAATGAACCCAGCCCTACCGGTCGAATCGCCTTTGCCACATTGCGTTTGTGGAAAAAAGGCGAGTCGCTTCAAACTTCCGGTCTCCTCGGCCCAGTCACCCTGCGCGCCGCCACGACATTCCAAATCCCGTAACTCATTTGTGATATCAAAAGAGGATTTCTTTTGGACGCGTTGACTCAAAAGTCCATGACACCGGAGGTGGTCCGGGAGCGGGCGATTTTTTTGATGGCCCAATTTGCGGCTACGGCGAAGGAATCCAATTGTGAATGCCGCTAATCCTTTGTAATAAAGAGGAGACTTATGTGGTTAATTTTTCAAAATGAGTAATCTGAAAGCAAGTGTTGGCATAGGTATCCTGTCTAGTTTCATCGCTGCTCTGGCGTTTTTCAGTGGGACTTTTGTTGTTTTGGATTCCTTATGGGCTCTGGCCATTGGATTCAAACCTCCCGTTGCGGCTCCGCCACTCTCGCTTTTTTTTGCTGTTTTGTTGGCCTTTGGGGTGGCTTGGACAACGGTGGATATCTCGCGCCCGATTCTCAAATTCGTGCCCGCGATCGGAATCTGTCTTTTGGTTTTCACATGGTCGCTGGTGTCGGCGCTTTATGGAAAATTTCTATCTCCGCTGGCTCCGGTTCTGGCTGCGCTGTGTAGTCTGGGATTGGGGTTGCTGTGGGGTAGAACGCGGTCGGGAGCCCGAAAACAGATTCTTGAGCGTTTGTTTGCCCAGCGTCTTTCGCGTGAGCACTTCCGCACGCTGGTGTCCTCCTCTGTGCCGGTTCACTTCCCTGGCGAGGTGATCAATGGAACGGTGCTTGTGGTGTCCGTACATAATCACTCCGAATTGATGGAGCTTCTCACGCCGCAAAATTACACTGCGATCACGAATCTGTATTTGAAAACGGCCTCCGATTATTTGGTGGAATCCGGCGGTTACCTTGATGAATGCAATGGCGAGTGCATTCGTGTTGTCTTTGGCGCGCCGATCCCCGACGAGAGGCATGCATTCCGTGCCTGTCGCGCCGCGGTGGATCTTGCCAGCAGGTTGGATGAGTTGAACAAAGAGTGTGATGCGCGCTGGCAGCGCCGGTTGGACATTCGGATGGGGCTCGATTCCGGGGATATGATAGCCGCTGCTTTTGGTGGCGGAAGGCTTGGAAGCTTCAGTGTGGCTGGTCCGGCCGTGGATTTCGCGCGTCGTCTTTGCGCCTCGAGTCCGGTTTATGGAACACGGATTCTCATCGGCCCGGATACCTACGAACCGGCGGCCGAGTCCCTGGAGGTTCGTCCGGTGGAGATCCTGAAGGTTTCCTCCAACCGTCGCCGTATTGAGATTTACGAGATCCTTGCTCCCAAGCACGGACTTTCACCCGAGCGTGAGCGTAGCCGCGATCATTTCTGGACGGGCGTTCTGCATTACCGTGATAGAAACTGGGAAAAGGCCGTTGACGAATTCACGAAAGCCCGAATCAGCGGTATCCCTGATCCAGCTTTGGACTTCTACCTGCGCCGCATCGAGCAACTCCGCCGCCAGGAAGGGGACTCGCACAAGGATTCCTTTCCTCCCCTGTTTCAATCCGTCTGAGTTTTTGTCAGCCCCATTTTTTATGCACGTGCCTCGTATTATATCGGCTGAGGAGGCCCGCCAGGAGCGGGATCGCTTGCATGCTTCCGGATTGAGTCTGGTTTTCACCAACGGGTGTTTCGATATCCTGCATCGAGGGCATACCGAATATCTGGCCTTCGCGAGAGCGCAGGGGGACGCGCTCGTGGTGGGGCTGAATAGCGATGCTTCGGTGCGTCGAGCCAAGGGGCCGACACGGCCGGTGAATCATCAGGCCGACCGGGCATTCGTTCTCGGATCGCTTCGCGCGGTCGATTACGTTGTGATTTTTGATGAGGACGAACCCCGTGATCTCATCGAAAAAATCCTTCCCGATGTACTTGTGAAGGGGAAGGACTGGGCGCACTACGTGAGTGGGCGCGAGGTGGTCGAGGCCCACGGCGGCAGGGTTGTGCTGGCCGACATGGTCGAGGGAAAATCAACGACGGCGACAATCGAGAAGATGCGCGCGGGCGATGCCAATCCTTAAATCCTTGTCATAGCGATTTGATTTCTTGGTCTCTCTCTCGCGTGTAAAAAATTCACAAGATTCCCCTTGTTCTTCCGGACCGATCACGGGAAGTCTGTAGGTCATGAAGACACCTGCCGAAAAAGGTTACCGTCTCCCGGCTGAATGGGAGCCACACGAAGCGACATGGATTTCCTGGCCCCAACCCGATTGCAACAGTTTCCCGGGCTCCTACGACCGGGTCATTCCCACATTTGTGGCCATGGCCGAGGCCTTGGCGGAATCAGAAATTGTCCGCATCAATGTGAAGGATGCCGCGCAGGAAAAAACGGTTCGATCCCTTCTGAAATCGTGTCCGCTCGAGAGAGTGGAGTTTTTTCATATTCCCACCGACGAACCCTGGTGCCGCGACCACGGGCCGATTTTTTTGACCAACACGAAGGCGCCGCATTTGGCCGCGTTGAATTTTGGTTTCAATGCTTGGGGATACAAGCTGTCTCCTTTTGACGAGGACAATGCCGTTCCGCCTGCCGTGGCCAAGGCGCTCGGCATTCCTGTTTTCGATTTCGGAGATTTCGTTTTGGAGGGGGGATCGATCGATGGAAATGGACAGGGCACGATTATCACGACCGAGAGTTGTCTGCTGAATGCGAACCGGAACCCCGATCTGACGCGCCATCAAATCGAAAAAAAACTCCACGATACACTCGGTGTGAAGTCCATTCTATGGCTGGGTGACGGGATCGAGGGGGATGATACCGATGGGCATGTGGACGACATCACTCGTTTTGTTGGTCCCAGCACGGTCATCACTGTCGTGGAGGAAGACCCTGGCGATTTTAATTACGAGCCGCTCCAGCACAACTTGGATCGACTGCACACGATGCGCTTGCCGGGTGGCGAGCCGCTCCATGTGTTAACCATCCCCATGCCCAGCCGTATCGAACGCGATGGCCAGCGGTTGCCCGCGAGTTACGCGAATTTCTACATCGCGAATACATCTGTTCTTCTTCCCGTATACGGCGACCGCAACGATGCCTGGGCCATCTCCGCCCTGCACGAGGCCTTTCCTACCCGTAAAATCGTTCCGATCGATTGTCGCGAACTCATCTGGGGCTTGGGGGCCTTCCATTGCCTCACGCAGCAACAACCGGCGGTCAATTCGGCCGTCTCACAATGAGGAATCTCGTTTATCGTCGGAATGTGGCCATCATTCTTCGTCGGAGTGATGGCTGTGTGCTGGTGTGTGAGCGCGCCGACTTTCCCGGATCGTGGCAGTTTCCGCAGGGTGGCATAGACAAAGGGGAGGCGGATGCGGAGGCGCTGATCCGCGAAGTGCGTGAGGAAATCTCGCTCACGCCGGACTACTTTCGCATCGTCGAACATCGTGGTCCCTATAGGTATGCGTTTCCAAGCGGGGTCAAAAAGCACGGGTGCGATGGTCAGGAACAGGTCTATTTTTTGGCGGACCTGATCAAGCCCTGCGACGGAGTGCTCAAGCCCGACAAGAAGGAGTTCCGGGCGTGCAAATGGATTCTTCCCGAGGATTTTCATCTCGCATGGGCTGGGAAAATGAAGCGCGATGTTTATATCGACGTCTTCCGCGACTTCTTTGGTGTCGCTCTCGAGTGAGGAAGGCTTAGGATTTTAATTCCCTGCAAAATTCGGCCATGCGAACCATGGCTATTTTGATTTGATCCAGGGCGGTTGCGAAGCTGCAGCGTACATGGCCTTCTCCGCCGTTTCCAAAAGCCGGGCCGGGGACCACAGCGACCTTTTTTTCATGAAGCAGGCGTAGAGAAAAATCGCGGCTTGAGAGACCGGTGGATGTGATTTTCGGGAACACGTAAAACGCCCCGCGCGGGCTCGGGCAATCCAAGCCCATGTCGCGAAGGGAGCTGACGATGAAGTTTCGCCGCATCTCGTATTCGCGGCGCATGCTGTTCACGCTTTGTTCGCCGTGCTCGAGGGCCTCGATGGCGGCATCCTGTCCCATGATCGGAGCACAGAGGATCGAATATTGATGGATTTTCATCATGGCTTCGATCAGTTCCGCAGGGGCGCAGGCGAATCCAATTCGCCAACCCGTCATGGCGAAAGCTTTCGATAGGCCGTGGAGGAGAACCGTTCGTTCCCGCATGCCGGGGATCGTGGCGATGCTGTGGTGCTGCCGGCCCTCGTAGGTGAGTTCGCTGTAAATCTCATCCGTGAGGACCACGAGATCGTGCTTCACGCAAACAGCGGCGATTTTTGCGAGTTCCTCTGTATCCATGGCTGCCCCTGTGGGGTTGGTCGGAAAGTTCAACATCAGGACGCGCGTGCGGGACGTGATGGCCTTTTCCAGATCCTCCGCGTGGAGAACAAAACCCTCGCTGGCTCGCGTGGTGACAGGACGAGGCACGCCGCCCGCCATCACGATGCTGGGGGCATACGAGACATAGCACGGTTCGTGGTAAATGACTTCGTCGCCATGGTTCAAAAGTGCGCGGAGTGCCAGATCAATGGCTTCCGAAACACCCACGGACACGAGAATCTCGGAAAGTGGTTCGTAGCGGACCCCGAAGTGTTTTTGAATGTAGTCCGAGATGCTGCGACGCAGGCGGGGAAGACCCAGGTTTGAGGTGTAGCCGGTGCGACCGCGCTCGAGCGCGTAGATGGCGGCTTCGCGGATGTGCCAGGGTGTCGCGAAATCCGGTTCCCCGATACCGAGGGAAATCACGTCGTTCATCGACTGGACGATTTCAAAAAAATCCCGGATTCCCGAGCGGGGGATTCCCTTGATGTGTTCGGCGATGGCGATGCTCACGGTGTGACGGATAAACGTTCGGACGAGACGTCGAAGTGGTGGAAGGTTCCGTTTTCCTTGTAGGTTTTAAGGCGGAAATGGGTGGCAGTGGCCTGCACGGCATCGATCGTGCTCAGTCGCTCGGCGACGAACGAGGCTGCGGCCCGCAGGTTGGCCGCTTCGACAATGATCAACAAATCGTACCCGCCGCTCATGAGGTAGCAGCCTTGCACCTCCTCGAATTTGGCAATCCGGGAGGCGATGCGATCGAAGCCTCCATCGCGTTCGGGTGTGATTTTCACTTCGATGACCGCCGTGACCTTTTCCGTGCCCCATTTTTCGCGGTTGATGACCGGCTTGTAGCCGAGAATGACGCCATCGGCTTCGAGCTTGGCAATGGCGGCCTCCACTTCCTCCGTGGACATGTTGAGAAGGCGGGCCATATCCGATCGGGGCATGAGCGCGTTTTGTTGAAGTAAATCGATAATGGCATCCATAGGAATCATCATCAAAAAAACCACCCCCCGTTGGCAAGTCTCGTGAGTGGGCGCTGTCGGTGGCTCATTTCATCGAGCCTGTCCCCCAGCGCCTGTGGAAAAATCTCTCCCAAGGCGAAAAGAGAAGACGGTCGGCGAGGAGTCCTATTACCACGATGATGGCCATCACGGCGACGACCTGATCCATCGCAAGAAGCTCGCGTCCGTATTGGAGCAATTGCCCAAGACCAAATCCCGTGAGGATCGTGACGAAGATCTCGGCGGCCATCAAGGAGCGCCAAGCGAAAGCCCAGCCTTGTTTCATTCCGCCGACCAGGTAGGGCAATGAGGCCGGCAAGATAACCTTGAACCAAGTGTGCAGGCCTTTCGAGCCCATTGTCCGAGCGGCTCGGAGATAGATTGGCGGCATTGCGCGGACGCCATCATTCGTGGCGATGATCACGGACCAGAGGGTTCCCATCACCACGACGAAAAGCATGGCGGCCTCGGTCTGGCCGAACCAGAGCAGGGCCAGGGGCACCCAGCAGACGCTGGGGAGCGTCTGTACGCCGAGCGCGAGCAGTCCAAGGGTGTCCTGCAAAAGACGGAATCGGGCGGTGATGAGGCCGAGTGGAATGCCGAAGAGGAGTCCGAGCCCATAGCCGAGCATGAGGCGTTTCATGGTGACCAGTGTGGCAACCCAGAGGGTGCCATCGCAGGTCGCCTGCCAGATGTATTCCAAGACATTGAGCGGCGAGGGGAGCAATACGGGCGAGTAGTGGCCGCTTCGAGCCACGAATTCCCATGCGAGAAGCAGGGTGAGAAAAAAGACGATGGATGAAAGGGAGCGAATCATTCTGCGGCCTCCGTACCTTGTTTGTTGGTGAATCCTTTGAGTGCGGTGGTGATCTCAGTCGAGTAGCGGGCGAGTTCCACGCTGTTGATATCTCTTGGTCGGGGGAGATCGACTTGGAACTCCGCCCGGATGCGCCCCGGGTTGGGCGAGAAAAGCAAAACCCGGTCACCGAGGCAGGCGGCCTCGCGGACATTGTGGGTCACAAAAACGATGGTTTTCCGGCGGGCTTCCCAGATGCGCTGGATGTCGCCATAGAGTTGTTCTCGCGTGAGGGCGTCCAGCGCGGCAAATGGTTCGTCCATGAGCAGCACGCGGGGATTGGGAGCCAAGGCGCGGGCCAAGGCGACGCGTTGCTTCATGCCGCCCGAGAGTTCGTGAATGTTGGCGTGTTGGAATTTCGAAAGGCCGACGAGATCTAGATAGTACTTTGCCACTTCCTTGCGTTCCTTGTTGTTCAAGCCGGGTTTGAGACGCAGACCGAACATCACATTGCCGAGCACATCCAACCACGGGAAAAGCGCGTGCTCCTGGAACATCACCATGCGGTCACGGCCGGGTCCGGTCACGCTCTCTCCGTTCGCCAGGACGCGTCCACTGTCGGGTGTGTCGAGGCCGGCGATGATATTGAGAAGGGTGGATTTTCCGCATCCGCTTGGTCCAACCAGGCAGAGGAATTCGCCCTCGGCGACCTTCACGCTCACGTTGTCGAGGGCAACAATCGTTCCCCTGTTGGTGGTGAAGGATTTTGTGACGCCATCGATTTCGATGCGCTCGGGAGCAATATTGATAAGGGCGTTTTCGATACTCATGGTTTCCAAATCAAATCATGGAGGTTGATCTTCGCTCGCAGAAACCCGACCTGCTTGGCTTGTGCGAGAAACTTTTCAAATGGGGTCACGGTGATCTCGCAGTTGAAAGTCAATCGGGTCCAAGCTTCGTCCACGAGGGCTTGGCTGATCTCGCGTTTGGTGATCGCGGTGAGTTCGTCCCGCGCACGGCGGCGGGCTTCCGTCGGGTTCGCAAGGATCCAAGCGGTGAGTTCGGCGTGGGCTTGGTTGAAGCTGGCGGCGAGTTGGGTGTGCTCCGACAAAAATGCGCCGCTTCCGACCAGCACCGTGGTCAGCGCATCGGGGTCCGAGTGGAAAATCCGCCCTCCGGCTTCATTGATCAGGCGGGTCACCCAAGGTTCAACCGTCCATGCGGCTTGGAGTTGACCCTGTTTAAAAAGCGGAAGCATGTCGGGATTGGCCGTGGGAAGGACGCGGGCGTCGCCGCCAATGAGGGTGACGCGAATGCCATTGTCGATCAGCCACGACCGGCATTCGATGTCTTGGGTATTGCCGAGTTGAGGTGTGGCGATGGTCTTGCCACGGAAATCACTGATTTTTTGGATTTCGTCCCCCTTCACCACCAAGGCCTCGCCTCCACGGATGGCGCCGCTCATCACGCGAATGTCTTTTCCGTTGGACCTTGCATAGGCGTTCACGGCGGGGCTTGGGCCAACAAATGTCATGTCGATTGCTTTGGTAAAGATTCCCTCCATGGCAGAGGATCCTGCATTATAAACAAGCCATTCGATTTTGACGGGGCGGCCGAGTTTGGACTCGAACCAGCCTTTCCCTTCGCGCGACATGTTTGCCGCCACGAGTGCTTGCGCATGAGTGATATTCGGGAACATTCCAATGCGCAGTGTGAGGGTGTCCTGAGCCCTTGCGGATCCTGTGAACGCCAGTGCCCACGCGGTGGCCAATACACAAACGATATAAAGTTTACGGTATTCGTCGGGAATACGCGTCCACTTCGACTCGTTTGAGATTTTTGGCCACGGACTTTTCATTTCGCCGGAAGCTTCGCTTTTAATCGAATAGAGTCAATGAAAGATGTCTTTTCCATCACCCCTCCTTTGGCTCAAAGTATGGGAATGAATAGTGTGAAAGTCAGGGTGCCGGCAACGACGGCGAATCTCGGGCCGGGTTTTGACTCCCTCGGCATCGCGTTGAAGCTTTACAATATCACGACCCTATCCAAGGGGAGGGGATCTGCGGTTGGGGATATGGCAGCGGAGGCGGGAGATCTGTTTTTCAGCGCGGCCAAAACCAAGTCGTTCGCTTTTTCGTGGAGTGTGGAGGGCGATGTGCCCCGCTCAAGGGGTCTCGGAAGCAGTGTCACAGTGAGGCTGGGAATTCTGCATGGCCTTAATGAACTCGCTGGCCGTCCACTCGACAAACACGTCCTTTTTCAACTCTGTTCACAGTTGGAGGGACACCCCGACAACGCCGCCCCCGCAGCCTATGGTGGGTTCTGCATCGCTCCGCCGGAGGGCCCCGTGCAACGCTACAAGGTCGGCGACGCTCTTTTATTCCTGCTTCTCATTCCGGAGATCGAGTTGGCCACGAGTGATGCCCGGAGCGTTCTTCCGGCGAAGATCGCCCTCAAGGATGCCGCCTACTCCGTCGGAAATGCGGCCGCGATTGCGGGCGCGTTCGCGAGTGGCGATTACGCCAAGCTCGCTGGATGTTTCGGCGACCGGTTGCATCAACCCTACCGCGCCAAATTGTTGCCCACACTGCCGGCCGTCTTGGAAGCCGCTTGCGCCGCCGGGGCCATCGGAGGTTGGTTGAGCGGTTCGGGATCGACCATGGCCTGCATCACCACCAAGCGACCCGATAAAATCGCCCCCGCGATGCTCGTGGCTTCGGGCTTCGAGCAAGCATGTGTCATCGGTGTGCGTGCCGACAATGCGGGTGTTCGTATTTTAAAATGAGACGATCGATCGAGGGGTTGGAGTCCTTTGCGATGGATGTCATCCTCGACCGCCGTCACGGTTGGCGGGCGGACGCCTTGCGCTTTGTTTTGCTATGCCTCTCGGGCCTTTATTACCTGATTGTTCAGTCGAGGTTGGCCCTTTACCGGAACCGGATTTTTCGCAGTCACTCCCATGGCGTCCTCGTCATCAGTGTGGGGAACCTCACCGTGGGCGGTACAGGTAAGACACCAGTAGTCGAAATGCTGGCCCGTGCGTTGCAGGAGGGCGGGCGCAAGGTGGCGATTCTTAGCCGGGGATATAAGAGCGTTCCCCGACCCCTAGCCGTGCGGCTTCTGGAAAAAATCACGCGCAACAAGTCGCCCTTCGTACCCCGTGTGGTATCCGATGGGGTTTCTCTTCTCTTGGATTCGAGGACGGCTGGCGACGAGCCATTCATGTTGGCCAACAATCTTCGAGGCGTGGTTGTCCTCACCGACCGCGACCGCGTGAAGAGCGGTATTTATGCGATTGAGGAATTTCAAGCGGACACCCTCATTCTCGATGACGGCTTTCAATATGTCCGGATGCGCCACGGGCTGGAAGTCGTGCTTGTCGACCGACAGGCGCCCTTTGGCAACGAGCACATGCTTCCGCGCGGGACGCTCCGCGAGCCGCCTCCGAATCTTCGCCGCGCCACCCACATTTTTATCACGAAGTGCGACGGCAGTGATAATGCCGAACTCATATCCCGCATCCGTCGCTACAACCGAACGGCGGATATCATCGAGTGCACACACCGGCCGAAACACCTGCGTAATTTTGTGACCGGCGAGACCAAGCCATTGGATTTTTTGGAGGGCCTGAAAATTGGATCGCTCTGCGGCATTGCCGTTCCTGAGAGTTTTGAGAAGGCCCTTGAGTCACTCGGCGCCGATTTGCATCTCACCCAGTCCTATGCCGACCACCACCGCTATTCGGTGAAGGAAATCGAACGCTTTATCCGCCGTTGTGCCCGGATGCAGTTGGATGCCGTTCTCACCACGGAGAAAGACGCCGTCCGCATTCCGCGCATCATGGATCCCGAGGTGCCGCTCTACTACATGCGTGTCGAGATCGAGATTCTGGCAGGGCAAGAAAGCTGGGTGCGATTCGTGGATCGCTTGGTGAAGCCCGGTTCACCGGTTCTATCCACGCGGCGACTCTGATTTTGCAAAGAATCGGCGCGTCGCGACGTGCCGACCGTGGAACATCGCCATGAAGAAGAACGGCAAAATCCATCGCGAAACCAAGGCTCCCAAAAAACCACCCTTCAATCGGTGCTCGACGCGATCTGTCATGCGGCAACCCTCTGGATGCGGTTCGAAGATGTGGCTGTGTCGCCAGACCACAAAAGGCGATGCCAGCGAGGTGTCCACAAGGAGAGAGGGTTTTTCGACCCGTTCCCACTGACCGACCCAATGAATTGGAATGCCGAATTGCGAGGCGCGAATCCGAAAAATGCCGCCGGTTACGGCGGTGTCGTCGCACACAACCTCATTCACGCGGAGTGAGGCGGGCGCGATTCGGGAAATGTTGCGTGGCGACTGGTGAAAGGCGAAAACGCTTTCGCAGGAGGCTTTCAAGATGGTGGATTTTTCAAAGACGGATGTCTTCATTTGGAAGTTTGCGCTTGACGTCTTTTTATCATTGGCAAAGTTGTCGCCCGCCTTGGTTCATTTGTCGCGAAATTACTTGTTGCAAATCTTCCGATCGCTCATTACTCACATCCTGCACTCAATCATTAAATCCCATGTCTGAAAAATCCATCGAAGAAAAAGTAAAAGATATCATCATCGAACAACTCGGCGTTAATGCCGAGCAAGTCACACCCGCTGCCTCGTTCATCGAGGATCTCGGAGCCGATTCCTTGGATACGGTCGAACTCGTTATGGCTTTCGAAGAAGAGTTCGGCGTTGAAGTTCCAGATGAAGATGCTGAGAAACTTCAGTCGGTCGGCGATGTCATCAAATACATCGAGGAAAAAAAGGGTAAATAATCCCTTCCACCACCATTTCAAAAACCCCGCTTCGGCGGGGTTTTTTTGTGTCTGCTAAAGTCGGCTACCACTCTGGGGGCGGGCGGTCTTCTTTTGGTTAGACTATCGGGCCAATGTTTCGCATGATTCGCCCATGAAAATTCTGATGGCTTCCAGCGAGTTCGCCCCCTATGCGGAAACCGGAAAACTGGCCACCGACGTTTCGGATTTGTGCATGAGAATGGCCGCATCCGGGCACGAGGTTGTTGTCGTTCTGCCAATGTATCGCTGCGTCCGAGAGCAGAAAGCCTTGGCACTCCGGCGATCCAAGGTGCGTTTCGCTGTTCCCTTGGGTTCCTCCCGTCTGAATTGTGTTGTCTGGGAGGCCGTCGATCCCAAGGGCATCCGCCTGCTTTTTATTGAAAGGGACGAGTATTTCGACCGCACCGGCCTCTATGGCATGGATGGACGTGACTATGAGGACAATGCCGCCCGCTTTATCTTTTTCTCCAAATGCGTCGTCGAGGTGGCCCGCAGGGAAGCGCCGGATGCGATTCACGTGCATGGATGGCAACCCGCGCTCGTGCCCGTCTTCGTGCGTGAGCAGAATCTCGGCATCGTTACGGTGCTGTCTCCTCAAACTTTGCAGTATCAGGGGAACTTCTGGAGCCACGATTTTGCTCTCACCAATCTCCCGGCCTCCTATTTCTCGGCATCCGCACTGGAGTTTTACGGCAGTATGAATTTTCTCAAGTCGGGTATCGTTTTTGCGGATTCGGTGGTGCTTCCGGGCGCTCGTTATGTCTCGGCGATGCAAACGCCGGAGCACGGATGCGGCTTGGAAAGCGTCTTGCGCGAGCATTCCAATAAACTGATCGGAATCGCTCCCGGTTTTGATGACGCTGCCTTTCCTGCGACCTCCTCGGCGGCCAAGGACATCGCCAAATCCCGCAGCGAATTGTTTTCATCGATCAAAGCGGACGACTCCGCCCGGATCGTTGTTGTCGATGCCGCATCGACTGCAGGAAACGGGCTGGGTGCGTTGCTCGCCGGGATGGATCGCCTGCCCTCGGATGACATTTTCGTCGTTCTGCTTGGTGAGGTCCGGGACGAGGATCGCGTGGCGCTACTGGTTGCCCTGAGACGTCATGCCGGACGGTTTGTTCATATTCCCCAAGTCGGTTCCGCGGAGTTGACCCGCGTTTTGGAAGCTGGGGACTTTGTTCTCCTGCCTGCCGAGTTCGAGCCGGGTTGTGAATTTCTCACGAAAGCGATGCGTAACGGCATCGTTCCTCTCGCCCGCCATTGCGACGGACTCCACCAGATCGTTCAGCCTTACGATCCGATGACGACACATGGAAACGGCCTCGTTTTCTATCGTGATGGAGTGGATGCGTTGCTCGATGTGATCCGTCATGTGGCGTTCCTCACCGACGCTGAGGTACGGACACTTTCGGATCGTGTGGCCTCGACGGACTTCTCCTGGTCCGCGAGTGTGGCTTCCTTGGCATCTCTATACGAGCGACTGACCACCAATCATCGGCGTATCGCAGCCTGACGCCCGGTTCATGCAGCGCCGCTGGATTTTTTCTTCGGATTCCGACCCCGCCGTTGTTCAGAATGTGCAACGCGAGTTGGGTATACCCGCTTTTCTCGCCCGCCTTCTTGTTGATCGCGGTTTCAGCGATCCGGTTGATGCCGACGCGTATTTGAATCCCAAACTTCGGGCGCTGAGTGCTCCGGAACTGCTTCCCGATATGTCCCTCGCAAGGGATCGCGTGTTGCTGGCGATTCAACGAAAAGAACGAGTGGTTCTTTATGGAGACTACGATGTTGATGGGACGACATCCTTGGCGATTTTGGCCCGGATTTTCCGCGCTTACGGAGTGGATGTCGCCTGCTTCCTGCCGCTGCGTTTCGAGGAGGGCTACGGACTCAGCGAGGCGGGCCTCAAGCGTTGTTGCGAACTTCACAATCCCCAACTCCTCATTGCCGTGGATTGCGGGACGACATCGGTTTCGCAAATTGCCCAACTCAAGCGCTCCGGTATCGATGTTGTCGTTCTTGATCACCATGAACCCGCTAGCGAGCGTCCGGATTGTGTGGCGCTGGTGAATCCGAAATGCGGCGACGATTTCCACTACCTGTGCAGCGCCGGTGTTGTTTTCAAGCTCGTGCACGCGATGCTGAAATCCCAGCCTGTCCCCGGTCTGGACCTGCGGGATTTTTTGGATTTGGTCGCCATGGCCACCATCGCGGATATCGTTCCCTTGGTCGGCGAGAATCGGAGTTTTGTTCGACATGGTCTTGATCGAATGGAAAACACCCGGTGGCCGGGAATTGTGGCGCTAAAGGCGGTTTCCGGCGTTACCTCCCCCGTTCGGGGCGCGGACATCGGGTTTCGACTCGGGCCGCGTATCAATGCCGCCGGTCGCCTCGGTTCGGCGAACCAAGCACTTCAACTCCTTCTGACGGACGACGGCGCCGAGGCGAAACGCCTTGCACTCGCCCTCGACCAGTACAACCGCGAGCGGCAAACTGTGGAGCGCCGCGTCGCCGCCGAGGCTGTGGCCACGATCTCCGAGCGCTTCAATCCCGAAACCGACGTCACTATCGTGGCGGGGAGCCGGGATTGGCATATCGGCGTCATCGGTGTCGTTGCAGGAAAAATCATGCGTCAGTTCCACCGCCCCGCCTTCATTATCGGATTCGATGAAAATGGGACAGGGAAGGGGAGCGGACGCAGCATTGAGGGGCTTTCACTGGTCCGGCTTTTGGGGGATTGCGCGCCCCATTTGACTCAATTCGGTGGGCACGAAATGGCCGCCGGCGTATCGATTGACGAAAAAAATCTCGATGCGTTCCGGGTCGCATTGGAGGCGGCTGCGCGTTTGGTGGCGACTCCGGACATGTTGGCTCCGAAACTCCATCTTCATTGCGAGGTTCCTTTGGATGAAATCGACCCCGCCACGCTGGAGGCTCAGGATTTTCTGGAGCCTTTCGGTTCGCATAATGTCAGGCCTGTTCTCTTTTCCCGGGGGGTCGCTCCCGCTGGCACTCCCCGTGTGATGAAGGAGAAGCATCTTCGCATTGAATTCGGTACGGGGCGGCGACGGATTGCGGCCGTTTACTTCAATGCCCCGCTTGAGGCGATGCCCCGCCCGCCTTGGGATATCGCCTACACGTTGGAATGGAACCACTGGCAGGGTCGTTCGGAACCCCAAATCCAGATCGTGGCAATCCGGAGTTCGGAATGAGTCTGCTCCCGCCGGACACAAGTTTGGAAAATTGGGATTCGGTGCCGCGCCAGCGTTGGGCCGCCCTTCAGCGTCTGGGTCTACTCACACTCGAGGATCTGGTTCGGCATTATCCCCGCCGCTACGAGGACCGTCGAAAATTCGACCGTTTTCCGGATTCCGCTTCGGAATCGTCCATTTGCCTTTTCGGGGTTGTGAAAAAGACAAGCTACCGGCGCTTCGGGCCCCGTCGGATCTTTGAACTCACCTTGGAGGACGAAGAAGCAGGTATCCTGTCCTCCCCGCTCGTTTGCCGCTGGTATAACATGCCATGGGTTCAAAAAATGATCGCCACCGGGGACCGGCTTGTCGTTTTTGGCAAACCGCGCCTGCGCTCCCGCCAGATCGTGATGGAGCATCCCGAGTTCGAGGTGATCGAGGATGATGCCGACGCCTCGATCCACTTCGATCGCATCACTCCCGTTCATCCCGCCGGAGACGGGCTTCCAGTGAAGGTATTGAGGGAATATATCCATCGGGCTTTGGACGTGACCAATCTCGCCGCTATTCCCCGCCTGTGGCCTGATCTCGCTGGTGCCAACCCTCTCCCGCTCGATATTTGGCGATCGATCCACTTTCCTCAAAACCTCGAGGAGGCGGAAGTCGCCAGGGTGGAACTTGTGCGTGATGTTTTCTTCGGGGTTCAGCTCCAGTTGGCCTATCGCCGAAGCAAAGTGAAAAACTCGGGAGGTCTCTCACGCCCAGGCAATGGTCGCCTCTGGAAAAAAGTCGAAGACGCCCTCCCGTTCGACCTCACTCCGTCCCAACAAGAAGTCATGGCGGAAATCTCGGCGGATATGGCGGCGTCGCACCGGATGAATCGTCTTTTGCAGGGCGATGTCGGATCCGGCAAAACGCTCGTGGCCTTGCGTGCCATGATCCAAGCCCACGAGTCCGGACATCAAGCCGTCCTCATGGCCCCGACGCAGATTCTCGCCGAGCAACATTATCTCCATTTTCGACGACTCCTTGATCCGCTCGGAATCCCCATCACTCTTCGCACCTCGGCGCGACAGGAAGGAACGATGAATAACGAGGGAGCTTTGCCAGGGCTGTTTTCCGGGCCGGCTTCCCAAGCTCCGCCTCTCGTTGTGGGAACCCACGCCGTGCTCTTTGAAAAGACCATCTTCGAGAATCTCGGGTTGGTTGTGATCGATGAACAACACAAATTTGGTGTCCTCCAGCGTTCGCGTCTCATCGCCCGCGCGGATGCCCCCGATGTGCTGGTGATGACCGCCACGCCGATTCCGCGCACCATCACGCAGACGCTTTACGGGGATCTGGATGTCTCGATCCTGAAGGCCCCGCCCGCCGGACGAGGGTCGGTCGTTACTGCCGTTCGGGATACCTCCAAGCTTCCCGATATTATTTCATTTATTCGCAAGGAGACCGCCGAAGGTCGTCAGGCCTACATCGTTTACCCGCTGATTGAAGAATCGGAAAAACTGGTCGCGAAAGCCGCCTCGGCAGAATTCGAAAAATGGCGCGAACTTCTCGCTCCGGCCACGGTCGGACTCGTACATGGTCGTCTGGATGCGGCGTCGAAGGAGTCTGTGATGGCGGATTTTCGGAGTGGACGGATTTCCGTGCTTGTGGCGACGACCGTGATCGAGGTCGGGGTGGATGTACCGAATGCCACCATCATGCTGATCGAGGATGCCGCACGGTTCGGTCTTTCGCAGATGCATCAACTTCGCGGGCGAATCGGTCGCGGGGCCTCCAAATCCTACTGCATCCTGCTTCACTCCGGTTCTGCGGACGTGAATCTCGAAAAACTTCAGGTTCTGGAAAAAACCTCGAATGGTTTTGATATCGCCGAAGCGGATCTTCGTCTTCGCGGACCGGGTGACATTCTCGGGACCGACCAGACCGGCATGCCGGCGCTGGGACTGGGCGACCTCATGCGGGATGCTGAAATCATGACCGAGGCCCGCCAAGCGGCTCAGGATCTTTTGTCCAGAGATGCCGAGCTTCTCGATCCTGAGCATCGGCACCTTCGCGCCTATCTTGATAAAAACGAACGTCAGCAGGATTCCGTCAACGGTTAGCCATGGGTTTGAAATATAAAAAAGACTTTCCATGCAAGCGCGCAGGAGCGGAAGGATGTCGCCATGCTTTTGCTCTTCCCACCATACTCTCCAGATATTAACCCTACTGAAAAGATATGGAGTGCAGTCAAAGCAATGTGCTTCGTTTTAGAATTTATGTGCCCCCGCGATATTTCATGGCTCAACTGCCAAAACTAGGTTTATTAGCTATAGTTTGGTATAGTTCATTTTCCATGAAGTTCCGTCCACTCCATCGCAAACTCTCACTCTGGATGGCGTTGCCATTATTGGTCTCTGCTGCTTCCGGCGTCACTTATCGGGTTGGCCGATCGTGGTTCGGTATGTCCTCGCAAACAGGTGGTGAAATCCTCTCGATTCACTCGTGGGAGTGGCTTGGCGAGGCCGCTTCGATGGCGGTGATTTGGTTGGTCGGATGTGGTCTGCTTTTTCTTTGCATCAGCGCGGCTCAGATGATTTGGGGTTCGCGGCGTCAAGTGCTGCATTCGCCACAAAAAAGCCGTTTGTGGCATCGCCTCATTGGGATCCTTTTTTTGCTTCCGCTTGCGGTGACCGCGATTTCCGGCGTCGCTTACCGCACGGGTGAGGCCTGTGATATATCCGAAGATTCACTTGACGTGTTGATGAGTATTCATGAGGGCGCGTGGCTGGGGAAGGATATCAGGCCAATCTACACATCCGTGCTAGGCTTGGGGCTTGCTTTGGTGACAGTCTCGGGCTTGGTTCTTTTTTACCGAAAAAATAAATCGCTTCCCCGAAAATAAAGCACGGTTTATTCCATGTCCAAGCTGCAACCCCGCATGCTCCAATCTAACCACCATCATGAGCCAGCCCGATTTTAAAATCACCCCTTCGATTATCAGTTCGACGACCGTCCTCTCATTGGCCGGGCATTTGAATACTCTTACCGCCCCCAAATTGGAGCAGGCCGTGGCTGAGACTTTGGCTTCGCGCATTCCGCGCCTTGTTTTGGATTGCTCGGCACTCACCTACAGCAGCAGTGCCGGGCTTAGGGTTTTTCTCACGACGGCCAAACGCATGAAAGTTTCCGGGGGAACTTGTGCCTTTGCCGCATTGACGCCTCAACTCCGCGAGGTATTTGAGATGTCCGGGTTTCTTGATGTGATGGAGGTTCACCCGACGCTGGAAGCCGCCACGGCTTGAAGTTCCTAGGCTTCCTGCCCTTCTTTACAAATCTTCCAAGGCATACTCCAGTGCGCTCGCTATAGGTCGGGGACCATCCCCGCCCAAGTCCTCATCGATTTCTTCCAAGCGATGGATAAAATCGAGGACATCCTTACGGGCCAAGGCGCCACCTGCCGCAGTGCAAAAGTGCGTGCGACATCCAAAGGGGCGACTCGCATATATCCGACAGCGAGATGTCCGTGGATCGAGCATGGGACAGGTTCCATCCTGACTCTCAGGTAGTTTTGTGCGCCCGGTGGCTTTTAGCGCCTTCGCCGCAAGCAAGGCCTCGCCTCGCGTAAGGAAAGGCGTTTTTCCGGTAATGTGAAACTGACAGCATTCGCTACGTAGTTGGCAATTTCTCTCAATCGGAAGCGATCCCAGTTCCGCATAAATGCTACGGACTTTCAAAAGGGATTTTTCGCGGGCTATTTGGTTGGGGTCATCTGCGGGCATAAGTTCACCCGAGAATGGGCTTCTTTTGAGGCTTCATCAAAGAAAGAAAAAGCCGTCGTGTCTCAATCAATGGCGAATCGTCAATGAAGTAAGCTATGGCAGCGCGCCCGATCGCGTAGGTGCCTGTTCCTGCAATGAGGCCCGATACCGCGTTTCCCCATAGCGGAATGAATCGCAAAAGGGCTCTTGCCGTTTCGCGGAACAGAAAGCCTGCGCCAGCACTGATGCCGAGCGCAGCGAGGAATTCCGATGCCAGCTTGATGTTTGCCGGACGGCCTGATGTGTGAACGATCAAGGCGACCATGGCGGCCTGAATGGACAAAAGGAGCGGCATGTCGGCAAGCGGGATCGGTTGCATTCCGATGGCTCCGCTCACAGCTCCAAAGGATTTGAGAAGTGTCGATGCAATGTAGGCTTGGGCCCGTTTGGCCGAGAGGAGACGCGCAAATTCAAGTTGGGCCTCCAAGGGAAGGGAGGCACAGAGCTGTTCCTGCCAATCATTGTCGGAAAGAGAAAAAGAAGAGTCGCCCTCGGTCGCTTTTTTGGGTGGCGACTTTGCGCTGAGATTGAAAACCGGTACGCCCGGCAGTTGAGGAAGTGGGTTCGCAAGTCCAATATCAAATGAAGCCGCACTATCCGCAAACACCATCACGATGTCGGGTGCGGGGTCCAAGTTTGGCACCCCTGAATCGGAGTTGGGATCGTAGTTTCTGGCATCAAAAATGGAAACCGTTGCATGATTTTGGTTCTCAAATTGCGTCCATCCGCTGACAGTCGATTCCGCAGTCAAATAGCCAGCTCCCAAGCCAGAGAAAAGCTCTTCCATAGTGTGTTTGGAGGCTCCCAGAATGCAAACGCGCGGGGCACGGCGATCCAGATAAATCCTCTTGATGGGTATCATTTCCTTCGAAAGAGAAGCTTTAAAAGGCAAAGGAAGATTCTGAATCAAAGAAATTAAATTGTTGAATATACCTGCTGTTGGGTTTCTCAAAATGCGTTTGGGTTGAATCGATGCAAGCCGGAGTTGAGGTCAGATCGGAAGGGGTATCGGCACAGTCCAAGTTTGATCTAAAAAACCTGCAAGCGATTCCACAATACAACAACTCTCTGCAATTGCCTCAGAAGATTTGAATCGAGTTTAAGCTCGGAGGAGACAGGTAGTGTTATCCCACCGAGTCCCATTATTGATGGCTCACATGGGACAAGTGAGTAAAAAACTCACATAAAAAACATCAAAAAACGGGATAGCGAAACGTGCAGGAAGAAAAA
>JALQZP010000330.1 GCA_023258235.1 Terrimicrobiaceae bacterium
ACTTAATGTTGATTAGTTGCGATGACACCAGCGATTCTGGTGGATTTTTTTTCACCCATTCCCCAATGGGTGAAACTCAGAATGCCGATCGTATTACACCCACTTAGCACGTCCGTCTATACATGATCCAATCAAAGTTGTGTCTGATTTCGCCGGAGCGGGAAGCGGAAAGCGGGAAGGCGCGGAGGCTCAAATCAACATAGAGGAATGCAAATTGACCACCGAGGACACCGAGAGCACAGAGAATCAGTTGTTTAAAATTCCATAAGGATACAATGTTTTATGTGACATCAGATACTCTTAATGAATTCCCTTTAATCCTTTTAATTCTGTCATCCTGTCATCCTGTCTAAAAATCCGTTTTCGGGTTGAAAATAAATTTTGACAACCATCCTTGAGTGCTCCATTTTTGTAGCACAATGAAAACAGCGACTGTCCGTGATCTTCGCAACCGATACACTCAACTTTTAGCATGGATTGGGGCTGGTGAGGAAATCGTCATTACCCAGCGAGGCAAGCCGGTTGCCAGACTCTGTGCCGAATCAAGTGCAGGCTCATCCCGTGAGACCAGTTGGGCTGGAAGTGCAGCTCTGCGCCGCGATCGATCCCAAGAAATCATCCTGAGTGCCGAAGAGTCGTCCAAGCTCCTTGGCGAGGCTGGAGGACAATGGTAGCCGCAGCAGACACCAGTTTTCTCTTTTCCATCTACGGGAACGATGTCCATACGCCCAAGGCCTTAGAATGGCTCAAAGAAATGGAGTGTGTAATTCTT
>JALQZP010000331.1 GCA_023258235.1 Terrimicrobiaceae bacterium
GCGCCGGCGTTGATAGAGAGGAACGCCGAGCAGCCGTCATACTCGCCAGAAAGCAGGGCCGTGATCTCGAATTTGTCGAGGTCTTTGGAAATCGATTCAAACTCCGCGATCACCTCGGCCTCGGCGGTGGCGCGGTTTTCAGGGGCCTCCTCGGCGGCAAGTTCGCGAAGCACATCGAGGTCTGCAGCGCGCGACTCGAGGGCCTGCATCGGCTGGATTTTCGAGCGGAGCGAGGAAACCTCGGCGACATCGCGCTGCGCTCGCTCCCGGTTATCCCAGAAATCCGGCGCGGTCATTCTCGCCTCGATTTCAGTGAGGCGTTGATTCAGTGCCGGCAAGTCAAAGAAACCTCCGCAACGAGGCCAGACGGGCCTGGATGGCGGAGGTGTCCAAAGTTTGAAGATCGAGACTCATTGGAAAGGCGGGAAACTAACAGCGCGTGCCGGAGGGGCAAACGAAATCAAGGCGCGGCAGGAACCGCCCGGACCGTGGAGGACTCGGTGGCGGCGGGGGCGTCGAGACGGAAAATCTGCTCGTCGGGTTTCATCACTCCGATTTTATCGCGGGCGATGATCTCGACATATTCGGGGTCGTTTTGGAGGAGATGCACCTCGCGCTCGCGCTGGTCGCGATCGAGTTCCTGAGATTGGAGAATCGCGCGCTTTTCATCGAGTTCCGAGGACAGCGAATTGTAGCGCGCCCACTCAGGGTAGAAGGCCGCGAGCACAAACAAAACCAAGCCCAGAAGAATAGCGCCCGAGACCAT
>JALQZP010000332.1 GCA_023258235.1 Terrimicrobiaceae bacterium
AATAGCCCTTGCGGACAATTTTCATGCGATGGTGCGGTTGGATGTTCAAAAAAAGGCCCATTCCAACGGGAATTGGCCTGAAAAACGGGTGCCTGGATAATAGGCAATCCGCCTTCCAGAGTATTATGGCGAATTTGAAGAGATTTTTAGGCCCCCGCATGAATTCCAGCAGCGGTTAGGGGAGGACTTTTATTCGCTCAAAATTCAGATTCCGGGTCAGAAAACCTTAAAATGAATATCTCCGAACAACGGCAAATATAGATGATCCTTTAAGCAATTGTTACTAGTTTTGCCCTGTTTTGTTACTAGTTTTTAGCATCCCGAATCCCTTCTGAGCCTTTATCCAGGGGGCTTTGCGAGGATTTGGAGCGGGTAGCGGGAATCGAACCCGCATGGCCTGCTTGGAAGGCAGGAACTTTACCATTAAGCTATACCCGCGTAGCTGACGGGAATTTGTGGCGGGCTGCCGTTCGGGTCAATTCGAAATTCTATGGCGATCCGTTCAATCTTTTGCCGAGGGGCAGATGTCGCGGAGTTCGCAGTTCGGGCAATCGGGTTTGCGCGCGGCGCAGCGGCGGCGGCCGTGGAAGATCAGCCAGTGGCTGAGGTCGGCCCAGGATTTTTGAGGGAAGAGTTTCATCAAATCCCGCTCGATGCGGATCGGGTCGCTGAATTTCGTGAGGCCGAGGCGCTGGGAGAGGCGGCCGACATGGGTGTCCACCACGACGCCCTCGTTTTTAGAAAAGGCATTTCCGAG
>JALQZP010000333.1:0-414 GCA_023258235.1 Terrimicrobiaceae bacterium
ACCGCATCCCCATTTAAAGCAGCGCCGTTCTAAAAAGCGGCGCTGTTTTTTTGTTTGAAAAGCTGGGCTTTATGCCTCGCGGGCGACGATGCGGTAGCCGCGGATGCGGAGGTATTCGGGGACTTCCGTCGAAGCCATCTCGGCCTCGGTGAGCGGCACGAGGTCGTGGACCCTGCCGGTTCGCGTGATGGCGCGGTCTGTGATGGTAAGGGATTCGCCAGCGGGGGCTTTTGCAACGAGAGAGGCGCCATCGGCGATCGTGACATTTTCCAGAGTGACATCGCCGTCGAGCACGAGGGTTGCTTCGCCGGAGATCGAACCACCGCTGATTCGGGCGCGGACATCGGCGAGCGTGAGCGCGAATGAAGGCCGCAAAATGACGCGCGGGCCGGGGGTGAGCGGAATGCCGCGAAG
>JALQZP010000333.1:424-756 GCA_023258235.1 Terrimicrobiaceae bacterium
GGGGCGTCGATCACTTCCATTCCGGCGGCGCGGAGCTTCATGCGGCCGGCGAGGTAGAAGTCATTTTCGGCGCTGGAGGCGCTTTCCGGCGGGCCGTCCGAGGCGACCTTGGCGGCGGCATCGACGAGGTTGTTTTTGCAGGCGCTGAAACACCACACGCGGTCGAAGATGGTGACGCCGACCTTTTCGCCGGAGACGAACGACTTTGGCAAATCCTGCATCAAAGTCTCCAGCCGCGCGGGTTTTTTGAACTTGGTGCGCGAGGCGTCGGCGAACTTCGGATTCACGAACTCGGCGATCACGCCGCCGGAGGATTCCAGCACGCGGAGGTA
>JALQZP010000334.1 GCA_023258235.1 Terrimicrobiaceae bacterium
TGATGATGCAACAGAACGTATGATTGAATTTGCAGGCACGCTGACGGCTGGAGATAAAAAAGCTGACACTGGTCTTGCTTGGCGCGGCACAGAAGAACAGGCAGTGCCCGTAGCGCAACGTTTATCTCATGCGCTGATTCATGGCATCACTGAATTTATTGTTGAAGACACCGAAGAAGCGCGCCAAGAGATTGCTGCGCGTGGCGGCCGTCCTATCGAGGTCATTGAAGGTCCGCTCATGGATGGCATGAACACGGTGGGAGATTTGTTTGGTCAAGGCAAAATGTTCTTACCGCAAGTGGTGAAATCAGCACGCGTCATGAAACAAGCTGTCGCACATCTGGTGCCATTTATCGAGGCCGAAAAACTGGAACAAGAAAAGCTGACCGGCATTAAACAACAGCCACGTGGAAAAATTATTATCGCCACAGTAAAAGGCGACGTGCATGACATCGGCAAAAACATCGTCTCGGTGGTGTTGCAATGTAACAACTTCGAGGTAGTCAATATGGGGGTGATGCCTGCTGCCGAGATTTTGGCCAAGGCAAAAGAGGAAAATGCTGACATTATTGGCCTATCAGGATTGATTACTCCCTCTTTGGAGGAGATGGCCCATGTCGCCAAAGAAATGCAACGCGACCCCTACTTCCGTGGTGTAAAAATGCCTTTGCTCATCGGCGGCGCAACCACCTCACGCACTCATACTGCGGTGAAAATTGCCCCACATTATGATGGCCCAGTGGTATATGTGC
>JALQZP010000335.1 GCA_023258235.1 Terrimicrobiaceae bacterium
GCCTTCAAGTTCTCGTGCACGACGTCAAAAAGGTCTTTGAACTCGTAGGCGGAGCGGCGCGAGAGCGCTGATGCGAGTTCTTCTGTCACCAAATCCGGGAGCCGACGGCTGAATGCGGGTTTCTTTGCGATAGACATAGGACGGGTAACGTATCACACCTGTAGGCCGAAACGAAGGGAAATTTTAATTTTCCTTCCTGAATATTTTGTAAAGCAATAAGCCAGTGTTGTTTGCGAATTTGGTGTGCGGCATTCGTGGGTCGCTGTATAATTTCTCAAGGTGTTTGTTGCAATCGGAGGGCGACTCCGTTTCCATAGCGCCGTTCGTTGAATCCGCACATCGCGCGAGATGGATGAGCGCACTGAAGGCCGGCATGGCGAAATGGCAGACGCAAGGGACTTAAAATCCCTTGGGGCGCAAGCTCCGTGTGGGTTCGAGTCCCACTGTCGGTACGCTTTCTGGTGGCGTAATTTGAAAAAATCACTGGCGCTCCGATGAAAAATCGTTCTGTTTCACAAGGTAATGGAGAAGGCAGATATTCCGCGGAAAACCGTTTACCGACTTTCAATCTACAACCGGGCGCTTCAGCGCCTTAAAGCAAATGGCGTCGAAACCGTGAGTTCGGAAGCGCTTGCGACCGCTGCTCGCGCTCGCGTTGGCGCTCACGCTCTTCTTCGCGGGGGCGGGATGTGGCGCGGAGACAGCACCGCGCGCGACGCTGAGCGTGGGCGTGACGGTGCGCCAGCTG
>JALQZP010000336.1 GCA_023258235.1 Terrimicrobiaceae bacterium
CACTTGACGCGGCCCGACCAAAATTTGGATCAGCGGGATATCCCCGCCAAGTCGCTCCTCCATATTCGCTACAAAGGATCGTTCAAAGGTTGGCAATTTTGTGTCCTTCATTTTGCTAGATTATACTAGCATTTTTAATAGATTTATCTATCATTCTTTATAGAAAGAGTCTGTTCTTGTCCTATCAATTTCTTACAGATTCTTATTCAATGGTTTAAAATTATGCCTGTTCCTGAAGAAAGATGTTTTGCGACGGGCTCTATTCCCCAGCCAGGAGAAGTTTGAACGTGGTGAGGATTTTTAAGGAATAGGCCGAACCGAGTTCCCCGAGTCTCTTCAATGCCGAGGAGTTGATCTGGCGCAAGAAGTCACAGGCCACGACATACTCGCTTCCACCCCATTGGACTCGTGCGCGCAAGGACGTGAGCGTGAGGTTTTCTCGAATCGGACACACCAACTGCGTTGGCAAACCTGCCAGATCAAGTATCTCATAACATTGATATTTTCGCATTGTTCATTGTTGTTTGGGCCTTTCTGGATTTTTCTCCGGTATGGCCAATCGATAAAGAGTCACCCTCACGCAATCTGAACGCAACGAACTCACGGAACTTACCCGCCGCGGGAAGACACCTGCAGCGAAGTTTCTCCACGCCCGCGCTCGGCTTTTGTGCGATGCGGGTGAGCACGGCGACCCTTGGAAGGTGGCTGATGTGGCGGCCGCTTTGGGGATCAGTTCCCGCACCGTGG
>JALQZP010000337.1 GCA_023258235.1 Terrimicrobiaceae bacterium
GTCTTCGATGGAAAACTCTCGCCGCGCGAACAGATTCAAATGTTCTCAACCGCTGCAAAACATGAGCTTCTTGATATCGGCGTCATCTCACCAGAACCTGTCTCCAGCAAAGGACTTGGCGTTGGCGAAGTGGGTTACTTGATTACAGGCGTGAAAGATGTTCGTCTATCTCGCGTCGGCGATACCGTCACTACATTTCACAAGCCAGCAAAAGAGGCGCTCGGCGGATATAAAGATCCGAAGCCGATGGTGTTCTCAGGTCTTTATCCCATTGATGGCGATGAATATCCGATGTTGCGCGATGCGCTCGATAAATTGCAGCTCAATGATGCTGCATTAGTGTACGAACCAGAAACTTCTGCAGCGCTGGGCTTTGGTTTTCGCTGTGGCTTCCTTGGACTACTTCATATGGAGATTGTGCGCGAGCGTTTAGAGCGCGAATTTAATCTCACTCTAATCTCAACCGCTCCTAACGTCGTTTACCGCGTGACAAAAGAAGGCGGCGAGGAACTCATCGTTACCAACCCAAGTGAATATCCCAGTGGCAAGGTTGATAAAGTTCTTGAGCCAATCGTGCGCGCCACGATTCTCTCTCCGACCGATTACATCGGAACCATCATGGAGCTATGCCAACAGCGTCGTGGAACGCTCAATGGAATGGACTATCTCTCTGAAGATCGCGTGGAGATTCGTTACACATTGCCACTTGCTGAAATCGTCTTTGATTTCTTCGATCAATTGAAATC
>JALQZP010000338.1 GCA_023258235.1 Terrimicrobiaceae bacterium
GCAGGCGCGGCACAAGCCGCGTTCTTTCCCAGCCTGAGCTTCACGGCCACGGCGGGTTACAGCAACAACAGCTTGGGCAATTTGTTCAGCGCCTCTCATTTGCTGTGGTCCATGGGGCCTGGCTTGGCGTTGAACCTGGTCGACGGCGGCAAACGCAAAGCGGCAGAGGCAGAAGCCTTGGCCGCGTTGGACGCTGCTGGCATGGCTTACAAGCAAACCGTGTTGCAAGGCTTGCAAGAAGTGCAAGACAACTTGGTCGCGGCTTATCAACTGCAATTGCAAAGCCAGGCGCAAGCGCAGGCCTTGCAAGCGGCTCAGCGCAATTTGTCCATCAGCGAAGCGCAATACGCTGCGGGTACCGTCAGTTATTTGAATGTGGTCACGGCCCAGACAGCGGCCTTGACTGCCGAACGCAGTTTGTTGGATATTCAAAGCCGCCGTGTATTGGCGGTGACCCAGTTGATGAAGAACTTGGCAGGGCGTTTGTAAACCTTTGCCACTTTGCCACGCGGTCAGTGCCAACGTGTTTCAAGCTGGGCTGTCAGCGAGTGCGGATGCGATGGCTTTCACCCGCGCCTCTTCAATCTGTGCGCCGACTTCCATGCCGCTCAAGCCTTGCTGCATGGCCAGCGTTGACAAGCTTGCGGTGTCCACCGACAACGCGGCTTTCAACATGTTGTGCAAATGCGCAGCCTGCGGATAGTGGCGATCTTGCAGACCCAAACGGCCCCGGGCATC
>JALQZP010000339.1 GCA_023258235.1 Terrimicrobiaceae bacterium
GATCATGGACTATCAGACTACAATTCGGTGCGAGCGGCTTATGGACTGCCGCGCGTAACAAGCTTTGCCGGGATCACGGCTAACGCGACCAACCAGTCGAAGCTCAAAGAACTTTACGGCAGCGTTGATGCGATCGACCTCTGGGTTGGGGGATTGAGCGAAGATCATCTGCCCGGGTCGAGCGTGGGGCCGACCTTCCAAAAAATCATGGCCGACCAGTTCGAGCGCCTCCGCGACGGGGACAGGTTTTGGTATCAGCGGATTTTCAAGGGGGAGCAACTCGAAGCACTCGAACGCACACGTCTATCCGACATCATCCGCCGGAACACCTCGATCACCAAAATTCAGGACAATGTGTTTTTCTACGACGCCGACACACTGGCTGGGCTCGTTCCAAAAACCAGCCCCGTTCCGCCCGTGCTTCTGAAGGTTTCCGCTTTGAAAGACGCTCCAACATCGCTCGACGGCAAGCTCAACAATCCCGGCCAATCCACCTGGGGCGTGGCAGGTGTGAATCTCCTGCGGTTTTCTCCGGCTGCCTACGCCGATGGGCTTTCCTCTCCTGCCGGAGCTGGTCGCCCAAGTGCACGAGTGGTTAGCAATGCGCTCGGCGATTCAACGACCTCAATTCCAAACAATAGAAACCTTTCGGACTGGATCTACGGTTGGGGGCAATTCCTCGATCACGACCTCGATCTCACAACCAGTGGCGATACCGCTTTCGATATAGCAGTCCCG
>JALQZP010000033.1 GCA_023258235.1 Terrimicrobiaceae bacterium
GCATTGCCCAAGATTTCGTTGGAAAGGCTGTTTCCACTTCCCAATGTGGCTTCGCCGGTGAGTTCCAAGTTCTCGATGTTGTCGCTCAGCGTGTAGTCCGCCGACGAGAGAACCTTGTCACTTCCTTCATCCTCGTTTTCGATGATGCTGTCATAGGCGTCCGCAACAAAGTAGTCATCACCTTCTCCACCGATGAGCATGTCCGAACCTTCTCCACCAATGAGCGTATCGTTTCCGTCTTGGCCGTCGAGAGTATTGTCGGCTCCAGTATTGCCGCTGATGCTGTTGGCTAGGCTGTTTCCGGTTCCCGAAGCGGCTTCGCCGCTCAGCGTGAGGTTTTCCACATCGCCCCCGAGAACATAATCCACAGAACTTTCCACCAGATCGGTTCCCTCTCCACCCTGGATGACATCTTCCGTGGAATTGACCACCAGCGTGTCATCGCCACCGCCGCCAATTTGACTGTCAGCACCTTCACCACCAATAATCAAATCATTTCCGTCGCCTGCCTCGATAGTATCAGCACCGTTGCTGCCGTTAATGGTATCATCGCCGCCTAGCGCGATTAAATATTGACTCTCAATTGTTGCAGTCAATTCATCACTTTCCTCGGTGCCAGTAAGGGTTTGTGATCCCGTATTGGCGATATAGTCAGCGAAGGAAATCGTTTCGCCATTGAACTCCAGATACTCAAAGCCACTTAATGTATCGATACCATCTGGAGAGTCTTCGCGATTATCTGTAAGAACATATTGGTCTGATCCCTCAATGAGAGTAATCGAGTATTCTGTCGAGCTTCCGGAGTACACTGCAGTGTCGTCAGCTTCTCCTCCCGCAATGAGATCGTCTCCGGCGCCACCATCGATTCGGTTTTCAAGCGAGTTTCCTGTGATCGCGTTCTCAAGGCTGTTACCGGTTCCATCTATGGCTTGATCTCCGACCAAGTTCAGGTTTTCAACATTGTCAGAGAGTGTGAATGTGACCGAAGCTTCGACCAAATCAGCCCCCTCTTCCGCATTTTCTAAAACGAAGTCCGATTCGTTATCGGTGATATAAACGTCATCTCCCGCTCCGCCAATGAGGGAGTCAACTCCAAGCCCACCATCAATTGTATTGTTAGATTCATTGCCTTCAATCTGGTTGTCTGTATCGTTACCTGTTGCAGAAATGGAATTCGATCCAGTGAGGAGAAGGTTTTCGATATTTGCTCCCAGTGTGTAGCTCACTCTGCTTTCCACCATCTCCACTCCGGCTCCTCCAACAATGCTGTCGCCGATGTTGTCAACCACGAACGTGTCGCTGCCCCCGTTACCAATGAGCGTGTCAGCACCCGCCGCTCCATCCAAACGGTTGGCAAGGCTGTTACCGGTAATGATGTTGCCAAGCGAGTTGCCTGTGCCGTTCGCGGCTGTTCCTGTGAGAATGAGGTTCTCCAAGTTGGCACCGAGTGTGTAGGAGATCACCGAACTAATGACTGTATCATTTCCTCCTAGAGATGAGGTTTCACTCACCACATCTGAACCACCCGCCACTGTGGAAATCGTATCCACATAGTAAAAATCATCTCCCTCACCACCGACCAGGCTATCCGCTCCGCCTTGCCCATCGAGTGTGTCTTTACCCGCGTTTCCAATGAGCGTGTTCTTAAGCGAGTTTCCCGTGATCTGGTTGTCGAGCGAGTTACCTGTGCCTGTCGTTGCCGTGCCGCCAAGAGCAAGATTATCGAGGCTGCCACCAAGCGTGTAGTTGATGGAGGATTCAACCAACTCCACTCCGGCTCCTCCGACAATACTGTCAGAGAGGCTATCGACCACAAACGTATCGTTGCCACCATTGCCGATAAGCATATCGGCGCCCGCTGCACCATCCAAACGGTTGGCGAAGCTGTTACCGGTAATAATATTGGCCAGCGAGTTCCCTGTGCCGTTGATGGCAGCAGTTCCTGTGAGCGTCAGATTTTCAAGTCCGCCCGCGAGGGTGTAGTTGATGGAGGACTCAAGCAACTCCACACCGGCTCCACCCACAACACTGTCGCCAATATTGTCGACCACAAAGGTGTCGTTGCCACCATTGCCGATAAGCGTATCGGCGCCCGCTGCACCATTTAAGCGGTTGGCGAGGCTGTTACCTTTAATAATGTTGGCTAGCGAGTTGCCTGTGCCGTTCGCGGCTGTTCCTGTGAGAGCAAGGTTTTCGATTCCGTCGGACAAAGTGAAACTAACGGAAGCAAGCACAGTGTCAGATCCACCGCTGAGAGAAACCGATTCGAAAGTCAGATCACCAATATTATCGACAATATATAAATCGTTTCCATCCCCACCAATCATACGATCTGCACCTTCGCCTCCATCAATGGTGTCATTTCCTGCGCCACTAGATAATGTGTCAGAACCAGCACCACCAATTATGGAATCTGCACCTCCACCCGTGGTGATGATGTTTGCCAAGCTATTTCCGACTACATCATAATTGTCCGCAGTAGCGGGCAGAGAAAATGAAGTCGATTCGGTTGGGGTGAATGTTTTTGTTTTTCTGGTGGTCGTGACGGGCATACTGAGTTTTCTATTTTTTTAAGACGATCTTAGTTTTAGGACTTACTTGTTAATTGGTGGCGTCGTTAGGAGACTTGGAAGTTGGTGACTTCTACGGTTTGACATTCTCGTAACTGAAAAGATCATTTACAAAATGCAGAGATCGTAAAACCGAGTTTCGTTACATTCTTGTAACAATTCCACCCCACTCGGGCAGACTCCGGCAAATCAAATGGGCGTCAAAACAAGAATCAAAATGTCACATTTAAAAAATTGAAAAATCCCGCTTATCCGCTTAACGACGTGTTCAGTGATCATATGAAAATCAAAATTCTTATTCTGACACTTGTCGCGGCGACGCCCTGCATTCACCAAGCATTCACGCAAGTGACCGAATCCGGGGATCATTCAGTCGAGGCCATAACTCTTGGCGCAGACTCTGAATACGAGAAGGGAAAAGATTTTCTTCACGGTAGAGGCGTGGAAAAGAATCCAGCGACAGCTTTGGAGTATTTCAAAAAGGCAGCCGAGCTAGGAAGCATCGAGGCTCCGGCGGCCATCGGGTATTTTTACACGGCGGGATTGGCGGTAGAGAAAGACGATGTCAAAGCGGCCGAGTGGTTCCAGAAAGGCTCGGAAAAAGGATCTGCGGTCGCGAAGTTCAATCTCGGGCGTTTTTATCTTGATAACAAAGGAGGTCTTAGCAGCTATGAAAAAGGCATCGCCCTTATGGAGGAAGCCGCAGCCAGCGACCTTCCCGAGGCCCATGCAGCGTTAGCTGAGATTTATTTTTTGGGACTGAATTCGGAACTCAAGCCTGATTACGACAAGGCGGTTCCCCATGTGAATGCGGCGGCTGATAGGGGCGAAGTGGCGGCGATCAATATGCTGGGGGTGATGAAACAAAAAGGCCTTGGACTTGACCTGGACACCAAGGGCGCAGAGCAATGCTTCCGGACAGCTGCTATGAAGGGCGACTTCAAGGCGCAAAGCAATCTGGGGCACTTACTCAATCCGCAAAGCAAAAACCGCACACGTCGGATCGAGGCTGCGGGTTGGTTAATTATTGCCGCTAGTCAAAACGAACCTCTGGCTGCGCGCGTTGTCGAGGACCTGGAGCAACGCTTTTCAAAAAAGGAATGGGAAGCCGCGTGTAACAAAGCTGATGAGATTCTCGCCGGCATTTCTCATCCATAGTACGAGATGGCGCAGTCACAACTGGATTGGACTCGTGTCTCTGAAACTGCAGAGAACTGTATTTATTCTATAGACGGTCCAAGGGCGTACCCCACCTTGGGAAAAATCAGCGAGAAGGCGAATTATAGTCCGTTGCGGCGTCATCCGCAGAGGCTGATACAGCTTCATCGTAGGCCTCTTGGCCGAATATCGCGCGATACCTTTCGTCGGAAGCATGGAGGGCGGTGTCCCAAGCCTCCCCATCCGAGTGTCCGGCTGCAAGCGAGGCTTGGTAATTGGCAAAAAAATCATCTCGGATCGATCCCAGCATATCACGAATACCTTGATTGTCATCCGCAGCCCCCTCGTCCATCAATGCGGCGGGAAGCCTTGCGCCATAAGGAATGGCAACCGTATCGCCCTCGCCCTTTGTTGGGAGGGATGGATGCGTTTGCAGAGGTGATTTTGCGACCATCGGAGCGGATATGAAATTCCCAGAAACTTTCATAGGGGTAGGCAAAGTTGTTTGGGGGCCGCTGTATTGTTGCACGGTATTGGAAGATGGCAGCGCAAAAAAAAATACAACGATTTCTAGTAAAATGAGACCACCAACGCAAATCAGGAAAATATTTTTCTTAATCATGATTCTACCCTTCTTTGGAAAATACCCATTTAATGATCGCACCCAAAAATAAAACTGGCACCGCCTTAGCGGTGCCAGTTTATTTAACTAAAATTGAGGGCTTTTATTATTTAGGAGCAATAACACCGCCGTCTGTAGTGCGAGTGACCTTCATTTCTGCGATCGTGGCTCCTGCTGTTCCGAGATTAGCAGGCAAGACAGCGACTAATTTGTCGTAAACCTTTTTAGTGTTAGCACTGAGAGTGCCTTTGTAGAATAGGTTCTCAAAAGACCATCCCGAATATTTGCCAAAGGCAATCTTCGCTTTGTCGTCAGAAGAAAAGGCACCAGCAGCAACGCCATTGAGCTTCTCGCCATTGTAGGAGAGGACGCGACCACCGGTAGCGACACCGGAAACGAAGTTCTGAGATGTCACTGCATCATTAGTGCCAAGCCAAGAAACGATATTATAGTTTGCTGCTGATGCTTTCTTCATCCAACCTGCGATGGTTCCGCCTGAGCTATATCCACCATTACCAAGTTTGGCTGTGGTGGCGAAGTCGGTTGAAAGAGTATAGCTCGGATAAAGTGTACCGTCTGTTGTAAGTGGAGCTAAAACAGGCGTTGAGAGAGTCTCACTACTTTTGGTTGAATCGATCACATATTGCTTAACCGCGTTGGCTGCTCCAACCCCCGTCTCCGAAAGGAGAACGACGCGGGTTCCAGAACCATCGTTGCGACCCACATTGTAGATGGTGCCATCGTTAGTAGAGCCCGTCAACATGCTGGTTGGGATGGTGCCAGCTGCGATGAGTTGGCGTAGTTGTTGGATGGTGATGTTCGTGATGGAAGCATTAGCATCTTTGTTAATGACAGGAGCGAACGCGATCACTCCAACAGGACCACCATTGATTGTGGGGCTGGTGAACGGCGTGTTTTTTTGAGCAACATCCGAGAAGGCAAATGTGGCAGCACCTTTGAGATCTTCTGTTGGTGAAGTTTTATCGAAGTTTTCTCCTGGGGCGGTAATGGCTCCTACTGTCAAAAAGGTATCTGCGACAGGTGATGCTGTGCCTTTAACCAAGGAACGCACACCTTCAACCGATCCGCTCCAAGCGGTGCGGATGATGGTTGTTCCGGTGATCCCGGGGAAATTGCCTCTGTAAATAGCCCTAGAAGCGCCACCAGATTTAGTGGCGTTGCCGCTGTGAGCGTAACTCCAAGTTGATCCAAGGGCACCTGATTCGGTGAAGGCGGCTTTGATTGCGGCATCAGCGGCTGAGCGGAATGCCGTAGCTCCAACGATGTTGATAGTTGTTGTCTGAGCGACAGCGGCAGCGGCAAAGCCGAGCGCGGTACTCAAACCTATAACGAGTGATTTGATTTTCATTTGTTGTAACGAGTGTATTGTGGTTTTAGGTTTTTAGTAGCGCGTGCTTGAGATAATCTCGCCTCGCGCTGTTACTCAAATTGAGGGGTGTTGGGACCCTCGTCCAAATGTTTAGTGTGACGATTTCGTAACAGGAGAAACGATGACCATCCTGCTTTCAAAAAATCCGAATAGCTTGCAGATCTAATGATATAAAGGTTCTGCAGCGTCTTTGATCCAACGATTACGATCAGTGTCCTATCCCATTTTTCACAAACTTCCGAATACGTGGAGCGCGCGCGAGGGTGAACTGGTTGAAAAAATCCTCCCACCCTTTTCAGCGTTTGGTGTTGCTAGCAACTCAATCAGTGGGCTTGCGCCCATGGCTCAAAACTAAAAACTCCAAAGACCGCAAAATCAGCCGTATTTGCAGTAGCCAGCTTACGAACTCCGCGCTCGTAGTAGGTCGCCGCGAGATAGGTATCGAGTATGCGCTTGCGTCCGAGGCGAAACTCCTCCATCCATTTCCAAGCCTGCTCCCATGTGCGATCGCCGGGGTGACAGTGAACAATCTCCGCCGCCTCCCACCAGAAGCGCGATCTTGTCAAAGCCTGATCCATCGTGAGTGGAATCCTGAATCGTCTGGGATTGGTAGCTACATGAACAAACTCCTGCAGCACCTGCGAAGCTAGAGCGAGATGAAGATTGCCCGATTGACTGGCTTCGCGGATTTGTGCTCGGAGATCATGGTGACCCCGTACTCCCTCGATTTCGTGGGTCAATAGGACTGTCGTGTCCAAACCGATCATGGCCTATCAAAAAAGTCGCTGAGCAAGTCACCTCGTCCAGACCATGGTTCCAAAATAGCACCAACAGAGGCTGCGGGAGCTGCTTCACGGAGCGAGTTTCTTTTTTGGGAAAGAGTCCGGCTGTATGAATCCATAGCCTCGCGGATCAATTCGGAGGTGGAGCGTTTGGCTCTACGAGCCAAAATCTGAAACTCGCGGTACACCGATTCGTCTAAATGAATAGTAACGGCTTTCATATGTCGTAACATATTCCACAACAGGAAAGCTTGTTACATCAGCGGTTTTTTCCAGTTTTACTTGCTTTGGATAAAAATCAGAGCGTGTGCTCGCCCTTTTTTTCAATCCCGATTGGGATAATCGACCCATTTTTACAACATCGCGGACTTATCCTCATCCCGCTTCTCCCCTTCCTCCTCATCTTTCTTGTCTCCTTCTCCGCCGCCGTAGCCGAGAACCTCGACCGAGATGAGTGAAGGAGCTTCATCGCTTTCCTTCTTTTCCTGTCCTTGGGTTGCCATGTTCTGCGCGGCCGAGGATGTCGCGGCCGAAGAGCTCGAGGCTGCTGGGGCCGCGCCAACTGGAGCGGAGGGTGGCGGGGCGCTTGATGGAACTCCCGCTGTGCTTCCCGCAGCGGCAATGTTGTCGCCATTGACGACAGCCACGGCTGCGATGTTTAGGTTTCCCGTGCTTTGAATCCCTGCATCCCCAGCATCCACTTTCCCCTTAGGGGCAAGAAGATAGACATCACCTGGAGCAACGCCAGCCACCGAGGCAAGTACGCCAATTCCACCACCTGTGACAAGACCGCCGAGATCGGTTTTGATATCCGCGCTTGGCGTATCGACAGCCACCCGCGTGGGAGGAGCCGTGACAATGGTCTTTGGAGATGTGCCGGCCGCAACGTCACCCGATGTCGACCAGATCGCCATATCGCCACCGCGAAGGGTGAAGATACGGCAGCGACCGATATCCACCGAGCCGTCCGTCAGGATGGAAACTGATCCGCCATATTCAGTGACAATACCGGGAGGTGTGGAGGGATTGCTGGAAATGACAGATGCCATAGTCAAGCCTCCGCGCGGAGCGGCGAGTGTGATGCCTCCACCGCTAACCGTCCGGATATCACGCTCGCGAGTGAAAATCTCGCCTGAGGCGGAGAGGGGCGATAACACAGCCTTCACTGTGGATAGGGCCGGTTCGTAGTCGTCGCCAAGGGTGAAGTCCTTACCGGTTTTTTTGATGATCGCAAAAAGCGTTTCCAAATTGGCAATGGCCTGTTGTTCAGGCGTGGCGATGAGAGGGGCCGCTGGCTTGATATCAGCTAGGCCCGCTGGAAGGGCACCAAAAGCCAGCGCGCTACCCGATAGCCCAGGCGCCGCCCCGCCTTTCACCCCGCCGACTCCTGCCAGCGCGACAATCGCGGCACTTTCAAAGGGAAGGTTGGGATTGCGGTTGTTTCCGATGCTCTTGATGCCCGCCCCGGTCCCGTCAATGTTGCTTGGCGAGTTTCCTAGATCCAGATTGCGGCCAGCGAGGACCTCGAGGAAACCCGGGCCGTTGATTTGGATATCGCCAGCAAGCGCTGTGGATTCGATCAAGACATCGGAGTTTGCGAGATAGAGCTCGTTGCCCGCCTCCAGATTTTTAGCAGCTGTGCGGGCAGGCGAGTTGGGGTTGTTCAAAATCATGTCTCCACCGGAGGATACGATCGAAATGTCCGTAGCCTTGTTGTTTTCGAGATAGAGGGAGACATCGGTCATGTCTGCACCCGCATAAACTTGAGCGAACTTAGGCGTGAAGAGAGCCAAGCCTGAGATGCCGCCTTCTTTAGTGTAAACTCGCACTGGGGTAGCATCATCCCCATGCAGTAGATTTGTTCCATACCGAAGCCTCTTGAGTTCCACCGAGGCATCGGCACCGGTGAAAGACCCGCTGGATGAGAGACCGCTGTCGAGCGACCACATGAAGCCTCCCTTGGATTCGTAGAGGGAGCCCCCCTCGGCAAGAACGGCAAAGTAGCTGAGGGGGCTAACGGGATCAGGGATAAGGGCAGGATTAGCCCCCGAGATGTTGATCCGCGAAGTGATCCATTGATTCACTCCCTCCGCATTAACACCGATCGGATTTAACCCAGACAAGGAGCCTTTGGCAACTAACTCCAAATCACCAACGGCGGACGGGTTGAGAACCATGTCACCTGCGATGTTGATGTCACCTGCCAGCGAAGAGGCACGAAGGATCGGAGGAGCCAGATTCAGCACTCCCGAGAACGCCGCAATGGATGTTTCGCTCAATCGTGTCCATGGCTGGTAATAGGCCGCAGAGGATCTCCCTCCCGAAACAAAATCGTTTTGAGAGTAAATCCAAGCGTGAGCGGAGGATCGAGGCCCTTCCTCACCACTGTAGATGACGCTGTTCCGGAAATGGATCGAGCCACCAAGGGAAGTCACATCTACGCTAGAATCTGGTGCAAAAGTACTGAAATACGTTTTATACCAGAATTTATTGCCAAGCCCGGACGGTAAAAGAAACGGGTTCAAAGGCGATGATAAGGTCACATCTTTTTGGGCGGAAATTTTGATATCACCTTTTCCCAAATAAAGCGTTGCGGGAATCCAAGAGAGAGCAGATTCCGTCGCAGGTTCTGCATCCGCCAGCGTGCCAAGAGAGGCTGAGCGAGCGGAATTCGTCGTGACCTCTCCCGTTGCAAAGAGTCGCGCAGAGCCTCGCTCGACATAATAGGAGCCGCCATCGATGTTCCGACCTGCATTCAAGATGACATCACCGCCGCCAAATTCGAGAAGTTGATCCTTGAATGGGGCGATGTTATTCCCGTCGGGATCAACCCCGGCCATGCGGGCGTTTGTTGGAGCCATGGCGTCCGCATTCACGATGTCCCGACCGGCATTGAGTTCGACATTGCCTCCACCCAAGGCTCCGAAAGACTGGAAGAAGTTACTGTGATCGATCCACCATGAGGTCGATGCCGAGGCATCGGTGACATCGTCACCATAAGCGATGGCTCCAAATTTTCCTGTAAGCGGATCGACATGGCTCCTGCGATAAAGCCAATTCGAGGGAATCTGTCGGCTGGAATCATTCACTTCCTCACCCTTATACATGGTGACACGCTTGATATCATTTCCAGCTAGGACTTGAATATTACCACCAGCCATCGACCACTGGGGAGCATGATTTTGAGAGGGGGAGCCAAGGAGCGATTGAACGGGGTGGACCACAAGAGCGGGATCAAATGTCACCACTGGTAGAACAAAATCCCCATCAGAAAAGACGCTGGTGGCATCGGTCACAGCGACTCCGGCGGTGTAAACGGAGGCGAAGGTGTTTCGCAACTTCACATCTCTCGCGGCGTTCACAGAAATGTCACCCGTGCCTGTGCGAACGACCTCGAAACGGGTTCCGGATTGCCCTGGATCAAGGGCATTCAATCTCATGTTGTTAGCTGTAGTGCCCGAGTCCGATGCACCATTGTTGGCGAGGTCGCCTGTGTCCTCATTTGTATTGAGAATGGAACCGTGAAGTTCCCCGACAAGCACATTGCCCTTGCCTTCATCAAGCCCGGCGGCGGCCAACAAGGCCTTGAGATTCGAGGAGGATGTATCGGCTCCCGCAGTAATGCTGTAAGACCAAGACTGTACAGGAATCGGAATATTGGCATTGATTGTTTGGAGCGGTGCCAACCACAAACCCGAAAGTCCATTTTCATCGGCGGAAAAATGGTTGTCGTAAACCAAAGGGTTGTCGGCGTTGGGCTTGATGGTTGAAAACCCATCGCTAAGGGCGTTGTTGAAAACAATGTCCCCTTTGGCTCGAAGGGTAAGTACACCTGGGGCACCTTTCGATCCATAGCGCATTTCCGAAAGATCCCAATCTGCATCCCGTGTCGCCTCGGGGGTAGTGAGGGTTAAATCGAAAGGATTATCCGGATCGGAATTGTTAGTGAGGGTTAGTAATTCTGCGGGATTCGCCGAAGTGTTTTCGAGACCGAGCGTCAAATCCCCCCCCCGGTTTATGATTTCGACCCCTGGAGTAAGGACATATTTATCCGCCCATTCGCTGTGTTTTGCCGCAAGCGAATCCGTGAAGTCGGTCGAATCCTTATTGGTGACATCGCGAAGCAACGTATTCAAACGCCCCGGTTCCAATAACCTTGAGATAGTATAATCGATTCCATCCAGAGTGATAGGCATATCGACATTGACCTTTGATAAATCAATAGCCGCCAATGAGGAGTCATCGGTCAGATCGTATAGCTTGTAACCCTCAACAAGAACCGCCGAAGCACCGGTGATGGTGCTCTCAATCTGAGCGATTTGGATATCCGAGTTGTCGGCACTACGAGGGGCGCGAAGGTTAAGCTTGCCTTCGAATTTACCTGTGTGCGCGCTCGAGGCGGGGTCGGTATAATCGCCATCAACAAACTCTTTAACTGCCAGATCGATTTTTGAACCTGCGTTTAGAGTGAGACTAGCAGAGGGATTTATGACCCCATCCACTTGGGCGCCGGCCGAAAGGAAAACGTATCCCCCCTTACCAGCGGAGTTGAATTGATCGGCTGAAACAGTGAGTTCGGCCGTGGATTCAAGCGTCAGGCTTCCTCCTGCGGATAGTTGAATGTTTCCACCCGTCACACCGGAAGCGTCAATTTTGGAACTAATAGTAATGCTTCCGGTATCGGCATAAAGTTCAAATTTTTTTGCTTTGGAATCCTGATTGATCGACGCATCTCCCCTGCGCACACGAATGACTCGCTCTTGATTGAATCCCCCCGTTTCCAAGACGGTATTGAGGGATTCGTAATCAGGAAGCCCCGCCATATCGAGATGGAAAGAACCGGAGGCCCAGCCGTCTGGCGCGCTTCCATAGACTTTACCTTCATTCGAAAACGACCCATCTGGAGCTGAAATTTCCAGAAGTCCGGCATTGCCTCCATGCGAATCAGATTTAACGGATAGCACTGCCCCGGACTGAAGATGGACATCACCCGCCGTGGTCTTGAGAGAAATCGTTCCCGCATCAGCGTAACGGGTGGCGTCATAAATCGCCACCGAGGATCCATCCACATTCAGTTTGGAAGATATATTGATGCCAGTCTGCGCCTGCACCTTGATTTGTCCGCTCGGCAGGATGACCGGCAAGCTGATATCAATGGTATCACCCGAAAGGGCAAGGCTTGCGCCGAGTTGACTTGCCACAGAACTGGTCCCCTCCAATGGAGCGAGGTTCAAAACTCCAGTCGCAGAGATTGCGTATTGGGTTAAGCGGTTTGCCGCCAAAGCCGACGTATTCAATTGCAAGGAAGAATCGGCCCCTAAGGAACCGCTTCCAATCAACTGAATTCCCCGAGCGGCATTGATATTGTTTTTTTCAAAGCCGACCAATGAAAATGCACCATCGCCGAGCTCCATTACGGATGTTGCCAAATTCAATTCGCCACTCAATGAATCCGCAGTCGGTGATTCAGCGTCCAGAGGATTGGAAATCACGATTTTTCCAGCCTTAATCGTGACATTCTCTCCGCCGCTTTTGAAACCGCCGCTTTTCAAGACCAACGAGGAGAGATTGGGGGAACCGAGTGTTCCGCTACCGGAAAAATCAATACTCGTGTAGCTATTCAGATGGAGAGCGCTCGATTGATTGACTCCATCCAACAAGTCACCACCGAGAGCAAGAACCCCGTTGTCGGAGCCGATTTTGGCAAAATCCACGAGCATGCGACCGCTTCCGAGAGTGAGATTGCTGGCAACGATGTGGGCGGAAGGCGAGTAGTTGCTGGATTGGGTGGAATCGAGGACAACCGAGTGCGCGGATATTTGGACATTGTCCTCCAAAACAAGCGAGGCATCGTTCGCCTCGATCGTTCCGACTCTCGCGAAATCTGCCGAACCGTCCACGGAGACGCGCACCAATGCACCAGGCCCATCGACCAAGATTTTTTCTGAGGCACCAGTAGATTTTCCTGTTGCCAAGAGGCTTGATCCCTCACCGATGATCAACTCCTTACTAGAGGCCAAAATAACATCACTGCCGGAGAGAGAGATCCCATCCAGTTTGAGAGATTCGGTTTTCACATCCACCATAGTTCCATCGGCAGAAGATCTGCGTAGGCCACCGACAAGAAGACTTGAAGCGCCCCAAGATTGGAGGCGAGCCGCATCTAGGATAATTTCTCCATCACGCGGAACAGTGGAAGCGATAGTGATTGCCGATTTTGAACTAATGTCGATGGAAGCCCCCCTTCCTGCGGTACTCGCGGAAAGAACGGAGCCCGACAAGACCATTCCCTTGTCGGAAGCTAATGCCAAATATCCCGAATCGGCGGGGGAGGATTGGGTGAATTTGACTCCCAACTTAGCTGCGGCGACGGGAACAAAGGTATTCGCGGAATAAACCTCGTAAGCTGCACGATCGGCTAAAGCACTGGGTTTGAGAATCTCGAAATTCTGCCTCAACAGGGGCTCTTGAGTGGATTGCGAAAAGGAATTCTTGCGGTATCCCGCAATAATGGAAATTCCATCAAGAGTATCATATCCACCACGCGAGATTTGGGAGGGTGTCACCAAACAAGCTCCCGGAAATTGAGCATAACTTCTGGGGAGAAGGGTGTAGGTGCCAGCAGGAATGCCAGCACTTCCATCCAAAACAATCTGGTCCCCTACTTTCATCGGAGATGAAGACTGGGACGCCTCGCCGAGGAGGCTTTGTCCCGATCCGAATAAATTCAGAGGGGCAAAGTTGGCAGCAAATCCGGGCACAAGGGCATAGGCGGGAGGAACCTTGATCCAGTAGGCATTGTTTCCGGTTTCGGGCATGGTGTTTTCTGGAAAGTTCTCGCGGTTCAAATTGCCCCGAGCTGAGTAGACTACGCCTCCGTCAACCACTTGTTGGCCAGCCTTGTATTGGTCTGCCCCCCCCGACCAGGTTTCCGCAGCCCCGCCTACAAAAGCCGGGGAGCCCATGAGATCAACACTGCCACCAGGCCCAGGAATCCATCGCCTTGCCAACAAATCGCCACCGCCACGAATATCAATAGTCGAGCCTGCCTCTTGATTGATGTTTGTGGCGGAAATGCGAACAGACTTGGAGGGCATCCCGGCGGTGGTGATGTTCTCCCCGACCGGATTTGTCCAGGAATTGCCGTCCAGACTCGTTCCAAACGGCACCACAATTCCCATACCGGTGACGGGATCGATGGCGGAAACGGAAGTCGTGCTGGTGGTAGCAAGGGTCACTCGCTTCGAAACGGGGATTGTTTTTTGGCTATCCAGTAGATTGACCGGCGCATCCCAATCCTCCGTCGCCGGATTCAAATCCGAGCCGTCCCATCCGAGAGTGATGGAACCGAACGGGGCGCGAAGCGTACCAGCTTGGGTGATTGTGGGAGCGTAAACCGACAGCGAACCGCCTGCTGATAGCGGCAAAGACTGACTGCCCGATTGTGTAATAGTGACGACCCCGTCATCGGCCCCATCCGCCGTATCGTAGGCAAAAATGCGGAAGTTCGCGAGAGAAGCGGGATATACCTGCGCTGCGGTCAAATTGATTTTTCCAGCCACCGACAGAGTGCCGCTACCACGGATATCACCATTTTTTGCCGAGATATTTAGCGTTTCCGCCCCTTTAAGCACCATGGTTCCGGCATCAACAAGACTGGCTTCCACCGAAAGCGATCCTGCCCCAGCAACAGGAGCGACATTGATGGGGGTGCTGCTTAGGATATCCTTGAACGGGAAGAGTCCCAATAATTGACCGATCGCGACATAGGGAGCTTTCAAACTCACCTTGCCATCAATCTCTATCACCCCCCCGCCGGAAACGGGCGCTTTTCCACCGCCCGCAACGCGGATCGATCCCAAGGATTGTATTGAAACATCACCTAAGAATTTCACATTTCCCGCTCGGGGCGAGGCTTCAGTAATGTCGTCATACCCAAGGTCGAGACCGTAGAAACCACCCTTTGAAAATTGATCGACAGCAAAGTATCCCATTCCAGAAAAATTTTTCCCATCTTCATCGAGGACGACTTTCCCGATTCCAGGAGCCGCATTTGTGGAGGCGATGACATTTCCAGACGGCTTGACTATGAGATTGATGGACGCTCCATCAAGAGCTCCAAAACTTCCCGATGAAACGGAAAGGGATCCTCCGATTGCGGTTGGCCCCCCTGGCAAGCCCTTAAGTGAGCTGTCAACCAAAAGCATCTGACCTCCAGTCAACTTGATCGTACCGCCACTGGAATCCACCTGTACCGCCACGGACTGCTGCGCCCAAGGCACGGAGGAAAGCCCTGCACTTGCTGATGGCAAAGCCGATGTACTCAAGCGGCTAGGGTGAAAGTCAAGAACAGCCGAGGCTCCCGAGACATCCATCAGAGAGCCTGCTTCCGCAAGGATATTTCCTTTGATCGAGATCGAGCCACCGCCAAGCACAAATCCCGTGTTTCTGCCATAGCGGTCGGGGGTGTGAACCACGGCTCCGTTGGCAAGCAATCTGGCCGTGGAATCGATAAATACGGTAGGGAGTGCATCGGTTGAGGAAATTTCGGGAGCCGGAAATTTGTTTGCTCCCTGGAGAGTGATCTTGCCACCGGGGACCTCGATGGTACCTGAAATAACAACGGTTTTGGCCTTGAGGGTAACGGAAGCACTGGTTCCGGCATCCGTTTTGATAGCAGACCCCGCCCCCATGACAATAGAGCCTATCAAATCAACCCGGTCGTCCGTGGTCGGATTGTCGATCTGAAAATCGGCATCCAGCGTGAGGCTTGCAGGTTTGCGAACCCCCTCGGGTAAAAGTTTTGTCTCAAAGGAAAGGTCGCCGTGGCGTGCGGAATCGAAGGGCTTGAATGCAAGGGATTCTGCCCGAGGCAGGATTTGAGTGCCGTCGAGGATATGCACCGATGGTTTGTCGGAGTCCGAAAATCCCAACGCCTTGATGGCGTAGCTGGTAAATCCACCTTTCTGAAAAAAGGAGGGATCTAGCCCAAGGGACTTCCCTTGGGCGTTCAATCCGTTGCCGATAGACACGATAGGAGCTTGAATCTCAAGCGATCCGCCTGTCTCGAGTGAGAATGCTTTGAGCTTTCCAGGCAGTGTGATCGCCCCCCCTTCCAAAGCTTGCGCTCGGGCGGGTTGGCTTATATCACCCTCACGATACTTTCCGGCAATCGAAGATATCAGGGAAATTGACCCTCCTTTGCCGAATGAGGCCTTGCCTCTGGAAGAGATGGTCAATCCTCCCGACGCATCAAAGGTTGTTGATGAGTTAATCTTCAAATCATAACCTTCGATGGCAATCGACCCTCCATTCCTAAACCGAGGGGAATTGTCAAAAGTTGCAGCAAAATATCGGTCATTTAGGGTCGTTCCGGCCACATTGATGTCGCTGCCAGGGGCTATCGTGACAATGCCCAACCCTTCTGCAACGGGAAACGGGTTAGTGGTAAGCTGGAATTTGAATTCTGGGTTCTTAAACTGGGATGAGGGCGTGTTGTAGGCCACGATGGAGACACCACCACCTGGAGCGGTGATGGGTGAAAGAATATTCACATTGGCAGCAGCTAGGCTCACTCGCCCCCCCGCAGGCAGCACCATCGGGGTGTTGCTCGGCAGCAAAATCGATCCGTCCTGATTGTCGACTGTCAAGCGACCGAAACCGCCCTCTTCCTCATCAACAAGCTCCAAGGGAAGAACCAGGGGCGAATCCATCACAACGCCAGGAAGCGAGAGTCCCTGACCGCCACCCAAACCGGCTTTACTAAAAACCACTGGGACTGGCAGAACATATGAGGACACCTTGGTTTGCGTGCCACTGAAATCGACTATTTTGTCCTTTTGAGTGGAAAGAGAAATGCTGGACATCAAAGGCGGCGCATCCAATTGACGCGGCCCGTTCACCGTTTGGCCGAGAATTTTACCAGCGAGAGTGAGTTTGGGGGCAGTGAAGGTGACCGCGCCGCCTGCGGCGCCTTCGATATAATCGGGCTCACGGGTGGCTTGACCGGGGGCAAGTGGCGTTTTGTATTGAACTGTACCTCGCCACTTTAAGGAAGGAATACTCTCGATGAGATCACTAAAAACACCGTCGTAAACATGATCCGGCGTGGCTTTGGAAATATCGACCACGCGCCCGTCTTGCAGGAGATTTGTGGTATTGATCAAGCCTCCTTGGTTTCGAAAGTAGCCGCCTGAGACGTTCAATTCCGATCCACTGGCCAAACTAACGCTTCCGCCGGCTCCGATTTCCACGGTTCCGCCGCTTGCAGTCAGCTGGGAGACATTTCTTTCAATGATGTTCGCAAAACCTGTAGCATCGCCAAGCGGGGTTCCGATCCAGTATCTCTGGCCGTAAACACCCGACTTACGGAGATCCACAGTGAGGGTCTTGCCGCGCAGGCCTTGGTCCCGTTGCAGAGGTGAATCAGCCAACTCGCTGCCGCGCAGTTGGATATCAATAATATTTTGTTCCAAAGGAACATAAACATCTGGTGTTCCGGAAACATCAATACTCGAACCCGGATCCAAGGCGACAGATCCACCGGTGTGAACGAATTCCGAGCTTTTGAAAGATCCCGACTCCACAAACCACCAATCCCCAGCTCGTATGCGAATATTACCCGAGGGGGCAAAAAGAGCAGAACCTTGCTGGAAATGGATTTCGTTGGCATCAATGTTGATCTGCGATTTTTGGGATAATGTCATTCCGGGAACTGACTTGTCGGAGTCATAGGCGGGAACAATACGCGTGAGACTACTCGGGCTGAAGTCAATGGTGCCGGTGGACTTAAACAGAAATTTGGGAACAGTTGCGTCGGACGTTGGATTGGAAACCGCATCATAGGTGGCCAAGAGATCGATTCGTCCATTCAGGTTGACCGTTGTCGTGCTCTCGAGGACGCCAGATTGATGGATTTTTTTGCCAACCGCAACGATGCTACCCGTGCTCGCCTCCACGAGTCCCGTATTTGTGACTGATCCTGCGTCGCCAACCTCACCCACCCAAACATCCAAACCGCGCAAGCTGGGATCCTCCCCAGGAGTCGAAGGTTTGGTGGATGTTTTATACTGGCTGGCCGCAGTGCCGTGGGCATTAATGCCAACATCTAATCCGGCAGCGAGGATGGTTTGACCGGCTGGTGTCGATATGGTTCCCGCATTGGTGACATTGGGAGCCACGAGCATGACACGCCCGCCATTACCTCCCTCACCCTCAGGACTGGTTAGCAAAGCGCCACGCTCAACCACCACATCACCGAAAATAGCGGAGGGATCCTCCGCGAAGGATTTTGAAAATAAAAACTGGGAGTCCTTGTTGTTGAGGAGTCCATTTTTGACGAGGTTGTCATTGATCGGCAGGGTCGAGGCGACCAGAGCGCGGGCATTCACCTGGGAACCGGCACCGAAGATAATGCCATTCTGGTTGATGATATAGACTTGGCCTTGGGCATTAATTTTACCTTGGATTTCGGAAGGTTTCGCGGCGGGATCGAAAACTTTGTTGAAAGCAATCCACTTCCCCGCATCCACACCGCCGGCGGATTGGTCAAAGTTGAGCGTGGTGTCTTTTCCAACGTTGAATGTTTCCCAATGTAAAAGAGCCTGGGATTGGTTCTGACGGATATTAACCGTGTTACCGTTAACCACAGGCGCATTGGCGCCCTGCCATTTGGCATTCGGCCCAGTAAGAACTTTAAGACCTCCATCGGCAAGGCCATTCGGAACGCTCGAAGCCACAGCGGCGGCGCGGGCGGAGTCTTGAAGTGCACGCATATCACTTATGACTTTAGTGGTTCGTGCGAGGCGGTCTTGCGCGCGGACTTTAGCTGTATCGGCAGCAGCAGCACCGGCGTTGGCGCGGGCATCCGAGGCACGGCGTCCGTTGGCCGCACTGGCTCCACCCCGAAGGATGTCACCGGCGCGGACCGGGGCTACCGGCATTGCGATGATCCATGCGAAAAGAACAATCAGCGTGACAGCCCTGCGCGACTTTTGAAAGCCTCCCAAAGCCTGAAAAACGCGGATATCGCGTGGAATATTACGACGCTTGGAAAGCATGATTTTGTACTAACATCATCGGCAGAAGTGCTCCTCAGCTGAAGATCTGGCGTGTTACAATTCCGTCACAATAAATAAAAATCACTCCCCTTTGGGGGCGGGAGCGTTCGCCGGGATGCGGGCATCGGTGAGATCATGGGCGAAGTCCTGTGTCAGATTTTGAAATTTCACGCGCTGTGCGGCAGTGAAAGGTTCACGGGCCAGAATGGCATCGCCGAGGCCAAACTTCTCATAGCGGTCTAAAATGGCCATTCCTACCTTATACATCTGAATATTCCGTGTCTGTTGGTCTTCAACTTGGCGTTCGAGCTTAATGTTTTTCGCTTCAAATATGGCGCGTTGGTTCTCCCGCTTCGCCGCCAACTTGGTGACTTCACCGTAGGAATTTTTCCATTTTGCAAGAGCGGCTTCGAGATCCAAGATCGATCCGTCGCGTTGTTTGATTTTTTTATTCAATTCCGTGATGGTATTGGCGGCCGTGTTGCGTTCGGCAACGATGTCTTT
>JALQZP010000340.1 GCA_023258235.1 Terrimicrobiaceae bacterium
TTCCGGGCGGCTTTGATCCAATCCCCAACGGAAGCCACGGGCGCGGGAAGGTCAGGATCAGGGTTGGTATTTGTGCGATGCTTGGCGAGGGTCGCCTCCCATCCAATCGTGAGGATGTCGTTGTAAATGCCAGCGGCGATCTTCGCGGCGGCCTCCTTGTTGCCAGTCCCTGTGGAGAATGCCCCACGCTTTCCCTTGTAGAGGGTGCGGAAGGAGTAGTGGGGAGATTCTTCGCCCCGCGAGTTCACGGGTCTTATCAGGCGCGTAATCCAGTAGTTCGCGGAGTTCTTGCCAACACCCCCCGTTTTTTTGTTTGGCAATTGCTTGGCAATTTTTCCGCACCCCTCCGACTCGAAATGACCCGATAAGGACTGATCTCCTTCAACCCGTTCATCCTTTACTGATGCGGCTTTCAGCCTTTTTTGCGTGTTCATATCGGGTCACAATAGCGCATGACAGAAACCCTACAAGCGCTAAACTACGGATCAGAAGGTTTGAGGTTCGACTCCTCATGGCTGCACCACTCTACAGCTCTTTAGGAGCTACACCAAAAATAGCAATGAGATTATTCGTTGATGTTTTCGGGTTAACCGCAATGAGTGATGACTCCGTTTTTCGCTAAGCACGCACCACATTCTCCGTGTCCAGCGAGTCGGAAGTTTTCCACACCGCCACCTTGCGCGAACACAGGCCCAAAACTTCGGCGAGGTAGAGCCAGACATTCTTTTGTCGGAATG
>JALQZP010000341.1 GCA_023258235.1 Terrimicrobiaceae bacterium
AGATCGTGAGCAAGCCGGATCTGCGCACCGGCCGTGAGGCGGCTGAATACGCCTCCGATATCCGCCGGATCATGCGGTATCTGGGGGTGAGCGACGGCAACATGCAGGAGGGTTCCCTGCGCTGCGATGTGAACATCTCCGTGCGCCGCGGGCCGGATGCCCCCTTCGGTACGAAGGTGGAGATCAAGAACATGAACTCGTTCTCGGCCATCCAGAAGGCCTGCGAATACGAGATTCAGCGCCAGATCAAGGCCTATGAGGCCGGCGAGCCGGTGGTGCAGGAAACGCGCCTATGGGATGAGGGCAAGCAGCTCACCAAGAGCATGCGCAGCAAGGAGGGGGCCAGCGATTACCGCTACTTCCCCGATCCCGATCTGGGCCCGATCGAGGTGAGCGTGGAGCAGCGCGAGGCCTGGCGCGCCGAGCTGCCCGAACTGCCGTCGGCCAAGCGGCACCGCTACGCCGAGCAGCTGGGGCTCTCGATCTACGACGCCCGGGTGCTCACGGATGAGCGGCCGATGGCGGCTTACTTTGAGGCGGCGGTGGCCGCTGGCGCCGATGCCAAGGGCCTGGCCAACTGGATCACCGGCGATATCGCCGCCCACGTGAATGCCAACCGCCTCAGTTTCGCCGAGCTGCCCTTCCGCCCCGAGCAGCTTGCCGAGATGGTGCAGATGATCGATGGCGGCGTGATCAGCGGCAAGATCGCCAAGGAGATCCTGCCGGAGCTGCTGGAG
>JALQZP010000342.1 GCA_023258235.1 Terrimicrobiaceae bacterium
GATGAGATAACGCTCAATCTTCATACTGACGGCGCAGTCGTTCAAGACATTACCTGGGATGGGATTGGTTGTTCCATTTCGCAAGCGAGCACCTCTGTTGTTTCGGATTTGGTGCGTGGAAAAAGTGTCGGGGAAGCACTGGCGACCATTGATGCATTTCAAGCCATGATCCAGAGCAAAGGCGCGGACACTGGGAATGAGGATGTACTCGGAGACGGAGTCGCCTTCGCTGGCGTCGCAAAGTTCCCGGCTCGAGTAAAATGTGCACTCTTGGGATGGATGGCAACAAAAGATGCAATCTCCCAATCACAATCGAAAAAAGGGAGATAGGCAGAATATGGCGACTTCACTAGATGATGTAACGGAAGCCATGAAAGATGTCATCGACCCAGAACTTGGGATCAATGTTGTTGATCTCGGTTTGATTTATGACGTCACAGTCGATGAATCGAATGTCGCAGTCCTTGATATGACTTTGACCTCAGCAGCCTGTCCACTTCAAGATGTCATTGAAGATCAAACCCGCTCAGTCCTACAAGATCTGGTATCTGACGTGAAGATCAATTGGGTATGGATGCCGCCTTGGGGTCCAGACAAAATCACTGATGACGGTCGCGAACAACTCCGCGCTATCGGATTCACCGTTTGATTCTCTTCAACTACTTCTCCAAGCACTAAGGTAAATCCATGTCACAACATGCGATGTGGATGTCGTTTCGTTCCCTCACGCAGG
>JALQZP010000343.1 GCA_023258235.1 Terrimicrobiaceae bacterium
GATCCATATATACGGTAATTTGAAGGAGCATTGCCTGGATTGGCAGTAACACTATAAATGTTGATGTAACTCAAATGTATTCGAACTGGCATCACTAATTTGATCCATTCGCCTGTGTAATCAGATATTATAGATTTATCAAATGCGCCTGTTGCAAATCCTCCCCCGCTTCCTGTTGTAACTCCATCGAAACATTTATTCACAGCAAATGATGCATCCGTAGTGCTAATGGATGCAGTATATACACCGGAACCATATGATGCCGTTAGGGTTTCTGATGCCGAAGACATGACAGCCGGTGGATATTTTCGCATTGGAGCTGCAACATCTTGTGTGGTAGTAAGCAGCGAAATTTTATTACCATATATCTTCACATTTCCCTTGGACAAATATTCAGTTTCTTTCCAACCACCTGCAATAAGCTGTTTGGCAGTTGGATCATACTCTAGCCCCTTGCCAAAAGTCAGTGCATTTTGCTTATTCGCAACATCATCAACAGTAGCAACAAATTTCGGTGCAAACGACTTCCATCTTACAATTACAATACCAGAACCACCATCGCCACCTATTCGGCCACTGGGCTGCCATCCTCCACCGCCTCCACCAGAGCCTGTGTTTGCAAGACCAGGTTGGCCTTTGAGCAGAATAGGGTCGGGAGGGTTTTCAGAACCTCCCATTCCGCCTCCACCTAAACCACCCTCTGCACCGTTTATTATATACCCCCCTCCT
>JALQZP010000344.1 GCA_023258235.1 Terrimicrobiaceae bacterium
TTCACTTGGCGTCATTCGCGCAAGTTCTGTTACTCCCTTTTTTGGATACAACACAGTTACTGAATCATTAACTAATTGAAAGGAATCGCGATCTCCGGTACAAATCACGACTGGAATTTTTGCTTTAACGGCTGACTCGGTGATTGTGGCAATTAAATCATCTGCTTCATATCCTTCTAATTCAAAAGTTGGAATCCCAAAAGCATGTATTAATTCATAAATTGTTGGAATTTGAGATTTGAACTCATCCGGAGATTTAGAACGATTTGCTTTATATTCTGGAAACTTTTCAGTTCGAAAACTTCTACGTGATACATCAAAGGCAACTGCAACATGTGTAGGTCGTTCACTTTTTAGAATATTTACTAGCATGCTGGCAAAACCATAAATGGCATTTGTTGGAGCGCCGGCGGCAGTAGCAAAATTTTCAACCGGCAGCGCAAAAAATGCGCGATATGCCATCGAGTGACCATCAATTAGAAGTAGTTTGTCGCTCACATTGAGATTCTATTGCCGAACTTTCTAGTTAAACTACGAGTTATGACTGATTACTTAGCCGCAATTCAAGCGCGCGGAATTGGCGCACTTGATAAAAAAATGGGCATTGAAATAATCGAAGCCTCCCCGAATCGTTTAGTTGGCACAATGCCGGTTGAAGGAAATACCCAACCAATTGGTCTTCTACATGGTGGAGCAAATGTGGTGTTAGCCGAGAGCCTTGGATCTAT
>JALQZP010000345.1 GCA_023258235.1 Terrimicrobiaceae bacterium
CTGGCACCAGGTTCGAACATCTACTTTCAGGGGCCTCAAGCAAGTATCGCCAAGTACGCCAGCAAATTGCTCGCACTTATTACGGCCAATAGAATTACCTCAAATCATGGCTAAATATTCAATTGCAATTGTTGGCGCTGGCCCTTCAGGCTATTTTGCTGCGCAGGCTTTGCAGAATTTAGAGAGCGAAGAACTCAAATTCTCTATTGATTTAATTGAGCGCCTTCCAACTCCTTGGGGTTTAGTTAGAAGTGGCGTAGCGCCAGATCATCCAAAAATCAAAAGCGTATCCAAAGTTTTTGAAAAAGTAGCCACCGCCGGAAATGTTTCACTCTTTGGCAATGTCGAAGTCGGTAGTGATATCTCACTAGAAACCTTGAAAAATAAGTATGACGCAGTAGTTATTGCATCGGGCACTTCACTGGGCAAAAAGCTTGGCATTCCCGGAGAAGAACTCAAAAATTCATTGTCAGCTGCAGATTTTGTACCTTGGTATAACGGCCATCCAGATTATGTAAATATCAATCCAGATTTAAGTTCTGATACTGCAATTGTCATTGGAGCTGGCAATGTCGCCATGGATTGCGCGCGTATGCTCGCACTTGACCCATCTGAATTAGACACGACAGATACTGCAGATTACGCAATTTCCGCGTTAAAGAATTCTAATATTCGAAAAGTTTATATTTGTGCCCGCCGCGGTGCAGAGTTCGCAGCATTTACTT
>JALQZP010000346.1 GCA_023258235.1 Terrimicrobiaceae bacterium
AGGAATGGGTGGCTTTTATGTCACCATGACTGATGCAGGCCCGCAACACTATCTCTGGCGGCCCCTCTTTCCCAACATTGTAAGCAACGACCTCCTCTCTTCCAATAATCCCAACGGAGCCTACACAAACAGCAACTTTGAATTAGCTGCTCTAGTGTTGGGTAGCGCGGTCATCACTCATCACCAACCTAATACATATCAACACATATGTTTAGCTTCCGATAATACTCCGGCGGTGTCGTGGATTACAAAAGGTCCTGTCACCTCCACTGGTCCTCCCGCCTTCCTGTTGCATCTGCTCACCAATAACCGCCGCTCCAACAAATTCCAGCTGACTGTTACCTTTATGCCAGGTGATATTTTCACAATACCAAAACTCAAACAATGAAGAAGATTTAAATTTATCATCATTTAAACAACTCAGTGATAACAAAAATCGAAACACATCACTACTTAAGCAACTAACTGATCCCCAGTCTGATACACAAGACAGCAGTACTACCACTAGCACTACAACCATTGCTGGTACCCCTAGGAGGAAGATTGTCGGATGCGTGACCGGCAGTTGATGATAGAAAAACGCTGTTTCAACCGTTTTCGGCGTCTTCAGCCTTCATTGCCAAATTCTAAGAATTTGGTTCTAATTTACTATAAATTTTTTAAAAATTAGAATAAAGAAATCAGATGCCATAAAAATTTAGTAATTTTCCGCAAT
>JALQZP010000347.1 GCA_023258235.1 Terrimicrobiaceae bacterium
TGTCTTAAGCAAATTCACAGATTTGCCCAGGGCAGATTTGCCGGTATGCAATCGCTCGGCTTTTGCAGCGTTCAACAGAGTAAGAAGCAAATTAAGGCAAAATTGGTTGAACCAAATCGGGCGTAAATATTGGCAATCTCATGGACTAGTCAGCTCGGAGGCGTTTTTCCTTACTATCAATGAGGCTGTTGGCCAAAAAGCTCCGCTCGCTGTGGGCAGACTTGGCGCGGTGGAGGCTTCGATTGTTATGTGGGCGAAGGGAATTCCCAGTTGCCCCTGGCGACCAGATTTGTGGCCGCTTTTTGCGGATACTGCGAATGGCGCAACGAACGCTGGGATTCGACCGAGGAATCGGGAATCCTATCGTGCTTTTGCGAATTTGGCCTGGGACGCGCTCGAAGGCTTGGATCTGCACGGTGTGTGGAGCAGTGGCTACGAAGCGGCTTGCATTGGCAAAAGGGTGAAGCGGGAGTTTTTCAATGTGGAAATCACTGGGCCGGATGGGGCGAATCCGAACCACTGGCTCTCTTCGTTGAAGGGAAAGCGTGTGCTTGTGGTGAGTCCCTTCGATGGAACGATCCAAAAACAAATTCCGCGTTTGGCTGAAGTTTGGCCCAAGTCGACTTGGATGACTGGAACTGATTTCTGCTCTGTGCCGTTTCCCTATCTGATTGACGAGGGCTGCCCGGAAACATGGTGGGAGGTTTACAACCG
>JALQZP010000348.1 GCA_023258235.1 Terrimicrobiaceae bacterium
GTAAGCTTCCAGTGCCCACACTTCCATTTCACCAAAGCGCTGTCCGCCGAATTGGGCTTTTCCGCCAAGTGGTTGTTGAGTGATCATTGAATAAGGACCAGTTGAACGTGCGTGAATCTTGTCGTCGACCAAGTGGTGGAGTTTCAAGATGTACATATAACCAACGGTGATTTGTTCGCGATATGGCTGACCGGTACGACCATCAAACAAAGTGGCCTTTCCGTTTGCGCCAACAAGGCGATCGCCATCTGCGTTTGGAAGAGTGGAACCAAGAAGTCCTTGGATTTCCTCTTCGCGCGCACCGTCGAAGACTGGTGTTGCAACGCGAGTGCCTGGAGCTGCAGAAGACGCTCCGATTACATCAAGGCGTTGCTGCCAATCTTCAGAATTTCCATCGACTTCCCATCCGCTCTTTGCGACCCAACCGAGGTGGGTTTCAAGAACCTGACCGACGTTCATACGTCCAGGAACACCGAGTGGATTGAGAACAACATCAACCGGAGTTCCATCAGTAAGGAATGGCATATCTTCGACTGGGAGAATCTTTGCGATTACACCCTTGTTTCCGTGGCGACCAGCAAGCTTGTCACCATCTTGAATCTTGCGCTTTTGTGCGACGTAAACGCGAACAACTTGGTTTACACCAGCAGGCAAGTCATAACCATCATCAAGATCAAAGATCTTTACGCCGATGACTTTTCCACCTTC
>JALQZP010000349.1 GCA_023258235.1 Terrimicrobiaceae bacterium
AGGTTTTCCGGGGAATTGCCGAAAAAATCGAGCGCGCCGTGGCCTGAGGCCGGCGATCAGTTTTGCTCTGGCTGGCTCGCCAACCGAGCGGCGTGGGCGTCGAGCTTTTCGGTGAGGAGTTGGTTTTTCGGATCGAGCTGGAGCGCCTTGCGCCAATACAGAATAGCGTCGGCGGTTTTGCCGAGTTTTCCGTAAACATCGCCGATGTGGTCCAGCACCACGGGGTCGGGTTCGTGCATGGAAAAAGACCCAGCCGAGGCTGTCCATGTAAGCGCCGTTGCCGGGATCCAGTTCGAGCGCGCGGCGGATGAATTGCTCGGCCTCGGCGAGGTTTTCCCCGCGCTCGGCCCACATGTAGCCAAGATAATTGCAGGCCGGCGCCGAACGCGCCGGGTCGAGCGCGATGGATTTTTTCAAAAGCTCGGCGGCTTTCACGAAATGTCCCGCCCGCTCGGCGGCTCCGCCGTAGCTGAGGAAAAACTCGCTGTCCAAAAGCTCGGGATTGGAATTTGCGGCGGTCACGAGAGCGCGTTCGAAGGCCATCATCGCTGCCGCATGGTTGCCGGTCTGGCTGAGCGTGATCGCTCGCAGGACGGTGAAGCCGGTGATGTAGGGAAACTTTGCCTCCGCGTCGTTGGCGGCTTGAAGCGCGCCGGAATGGTCACCCGCGCGTAGGCTCGTGCGAATGATTTCCTCGTGACGGCGC
>JALQZP010000034.1 GCA_023258235.1 Terrimicrobiaceae bacterium
GACTTCGGCGCACAGTCGCGCTTGGTGGAATCCAATTTCAGCAAGGCAGCGGCCGCTTTGCAGAGCCTCGGAGAAGATCGACTTTTAAATGGCGCCCTGCTCGACATTGGCGTTTCTTCGCACCAATTGGATGCGGCCGAAAGAGGGTTTTCCCTCATGCAGAATGGCCCGCTCGACATGAGAATGAGTCCGCGCGCGGCACTCACCGCAGCCGATGCCGTGAACACACTCCCCGTCTCCGAACTCATACGGATCTTCAAGGAATATAGCGAGGAGCCCTTCGCCCGGCAGATTGCCGCAAAAATCGCCGAAGTTAGAGAAGCAAAGCCATTCCGGACCACATTCGACCTCACGGAGGCTGTGATGATGGTATCACCTCGGCGTGGTCCCCGGCACCCCGCAACAAGGATTTTCCAAGCCTTGAGAATTCATGTGAATGACGAGCTTCACGCGCTGAGGGAAGCTTTGATTTCCATTCCACCACTCCTCGCTCCAGGGGCACGCTTCGCCATCCTCACATTCCACTCGCTTGAGGACAGGATCGCCAAGGTCTACTTCCGCGAGCAAAGCCGCGAGTGGATCGACCGCCCCGAGTGGTCGGCACCTCGCCGCAATCCAAGTCGCATTTTCAAGCTTCTCACAACGCATCCCATCACCGCCAGCGAAGAAGAAATCAACCAGAATCCGAGAGCCCGTAGCGCCAAGTTGCGGGTGGTCGAAAAAATATAAACCCACATGAACACGTCACTCGCCCCTCAAATACGCTCCAATCCGATTCAAATTGCGAAGGTCCTTAAATACATCGCGTTCGTCGTCGCTTTGGGCGCCTTGGGTTTATCGTATGTGTATTTAAAAAACATTCAGTTTGCACTGGGTGACGAAATCCGTCTCACAGAGAAAAAAATCAAGCAAGTCCGCGCTGAAAATGAAGTATTGCTTGCCAAGACCACAGAGCTGTCCTCGCGCCGCGCCCTGCAGCAGCGCATGTCGAACGGTTCGCTGCAGGTCGTTCAAATATCCGGCGATAAAATTGCGCGCCTGACCCCAGCCTTGCCAGCCACTGAAGATGGAGTCCTCCGCACCGCATCCAACGAAAGAGCCGCCAGATGAAGAGGCCTGAGTGCATACGCATAGCCTTTGCATGTGGAATCGTGGCCTTGATATTCACGATTTTTTCCGGGCGCCTTGTTTATCTGCACATCACAAAAAACAAAGAATACAAACAACTCGCCGCCGAAAAACATCTGATGCGTCAGGTCATCCATGCCAAACGGGGGATGATTTTGGATCGCAACGGCGAAATTCTCGCTTCAAACCTGCCCGTCCGAACAGTTGTTGCCGACGCCTCCCTCATCAAAAAACCGGCCGCCGTGGCCGCACTCGCCTCCCAATTTCTAGGACTGAAAGAGGCGGACGTTCTCAGAAAGATTTCTTCTCAGAAAAAATACATCGTCCTCAAAAAGGAAGTTCCCGAGGAGGTCTATGTAGCCATGGAGGCAGCCATGCAAAAAGCGAATTTGCGCGGCGTCACCTTTGAACAGGATGCGATTCGGACTTATCCCAACGGCGAAACTCTCGGACACGTTCTCGGGTTTTTGGATCATGACGGGAAAGGCGTTCAAGGAATCGAGTTGACCATGAACAACCTCCTCGCTGGCAAAAACGGCTATCGCTTTATCGAACGCGATCGAACGGGCAAGGAAATCATGCTTTACAGGGGAACCGAGCAGGAGCCCGTTCACGGGAGTAACATCCGCCTCTCGATTGATATGAGCCTTCAGTCCATCATCGAGGAGGAGATTGATAAGACCTTTAAAGAACTCAAACCCGAAACGGTAACCGGAATCATGTTGGATCCAAAAACGGGCGAAGTTTTAGCCATGGCCAACCGACCCTGCTTCAATCCCAACGAACCCGGAAAGGCCGAACCCGAGCAGATGAAAAACCGCGCCATCATCGACATGGTGGAACCGGGATCCACTTTCAAAATTGTCGTCGCAGCCGGCGCGCTGAACGAAGGCACCGTGACCGAAAAGACCAGCATTTTTTGCGAAAATGGCCGCTTCTTATATGGCGGGCGGATTTTGAAGGATCACCACGGCTACGGGGATATGAATGTTCATGAGATTCTAGTCAAATCCTCGAATATCGGCTCCGCAAAGATGGCCATGCTCATGGGCGGTGATAAATACTACGAATACGTGCGGAAATTTGGTTTCGGCGACCGCCACGGCATTGAGCTTCCAGGTGAAATCTGCGGTCTTGTCCATCCACCGGCCCGATGGGACAAACTCACAATCACTCGAATGCCCATGGGCCAGTCGGTAGCCGTCACGCCGCTCCAAATCACGATGGGCATGTCCGTCATTGCCAATGGGGGACACTTGATGACTCCGCATATCATCAAATCGGTGGAAGACCGGGATGGGACAAAGATTCTCGAGAAAACGCCCAAGGTGGTTCGCGAAGTCGTTCCTGAAAAAACAGCCCGCTTTATCGCAAACGCGCTCGTTGGAGTGACCCAACCGGGCGGAACAGCCACTTATGCACGCGTGAACGGTTTTGAAGTGGCTGGAAAGACCGGCACGGCGCAAAAGGTGAGCTCCAAGGGCGGCTATGCAGCCGGAAAATATGTGGTTTCATTTGTGGGATTCATGCCCGCCGAAGATCCTCGCTTTGTTTGTCTGATCATGGTGGACGATGCAAAAATCGCCTCCAGCTTGAACTACGGAGGCCTTGTTGCCGCTCCCGTCTTTTCACGCGTTGCGGAAAAAGCCGCTCGCCACTTCGATCTGACCCCGACACTGCCCCCAATCCCTTTGCAACAATTGCCCATGGCCAAGGCGGACACACAGGAAGAGACCACCCACTAAAAGCCATATGCGACTGACTGCCCTTCTCAAATCTGCAGGAATCCCACAAGGGCTGGCCGACCCCGAGATCACATCTCTTTGCTACGACTCGCGAAAAGCCGAAAAGGGGTGCCTTTTCTTCGCACTCCCCGGAAAAAACAATGACGGAACGGCATTTGCCGCACAGGCCGCTGAAAAGGGTGCTGCTGCCGTCGTCGCCGAAAAATCCATCGATCAAAGCGATTGCCCGCTGGTGATCGTATCCGATGCCAGAAAAGCCATGGCCGACATAGCTTCGGCATTCCACTCCCATCCGTCGCTCAGCCTCAAAACGGTTGGCATCACAGGCACGAATGGCAAAACGACCACGGCCTTTCTGGCAAAACACCTGCTGGATGCGGCCTTCATGCGATGCGGTCTCGTGGGGACGGTGAAATACATTGTTGGCGACAACGAAGTACCCGCGCCACATACCACCCCCGAATCCACCGACTTGCAATCCCTCATGGGAGCCATGATCGATAGTGGAAGCCGGGCCGTGGCGATGGAAGTTTCGAGCCATGCCCTCGTTCAGGAGCGGGTTCGCGGAATCGAATTCGATGCGGCCGTTTTCACGAATCTCACCCAGGACCACCTCGATTATCACGGTTCGATGGATGCCTACTACGAGGCCAAAGCTCTCCTTTTCGAGTCTCTCGCACAACAGAAGAACAAAAAAGCGCGCGCCATTATCAATGCGGACGACCGCTTCGGCCAGAAGCTCATCGACCAATTTTCCAAGAAAATCAAAATTCTCACCATCGGCCGCGGGGTGCATGCCGACTATCGGGCCACTTCGATCCGATACGATCTCAACGGGACAACTTTCGCCCTCGAAGCACGCGGAAAAAGCTACTTGGTTCGCTTGCCACTCATCGGGCTTTTCAATGTTTACAATGCCATGGGGGCTATTGCCGCCGCCACGGCCTGTGGTGTGGAACTGCGAAACTCGATTGCGGCGATCGCATCGGCACCGCAAGTTCCCGGACGGTTGGAGCGAGTGCCGGCAAAGAGACACTTCCAAGTGTTTGTGGATTACGCGCACACCGATGATGCCCTCCGAAATGTGCTGCGCACGCTAAAGGAACTCAAGCCCACCCGCTTGATCACTGTGTTCGGTTGTGGTGGCGACAGGGACCGCTCCAAGCGCCCCCTCATGGCTGCGGCGGCGGAAGAACTTTCTGATTGGGTCATTATGACCTCGGATAATCCCCGCAGCGAAAATCCGGAGTCCATTTTGAAGGAAATGCAAGCGGGATTGCGTGGAAAAAGCCACGAAATCATACCCGATCGCGCGTCAGCCATTCACCACGCCATTCAATTGACGGAAGCGGGCGACATCATTTTGATCGCTGGCAAGGGTCACGAAAAATATCAGGAATTCAGTGATCGCAGAGTCGCCTTCGACGATGTCGCGATCGCCTCGCGAGCCATCACCGAGAAAAAGGGAGGGGATACCAGAAATGGATAAAACCCCTCTCAACAAAATCGCAGAAATGGCCGGAGCCAAACTTCTCCAAGGCTCACCGGAATTGCTGGTATCGTCGATCAGCAAAGACTCACGCACCACCCAACCCGGAGACCTTTATGTCGCACTTCGAGGAGACAATTTTGACGGCAACGCCTATGCCGCTAACGCCCTCGCGCGCGGGGCAGTTGCCGTTTTGGTGGATTCACCGGAAACAGCCGCTTCCATCCCCTCCCCGAGCCCGGTCCTGCTGGCAGAAAACGGGCTCGCAGCACTCACAAAACTCGCCGCCGCATGGCGCTCGAAGCTGAGTCTCAAGGTCATCGGAATCACTGGTAGCAGCGGAAAAACCAGCACGAAGGATTTCACCGCCGCAGTCTTGGGAAGCCGCCTCAAAGTCGTAAAAACGGCTGGCAATCTCAACAATCACATCGGTGTCCCGCTTTCCATCCTCGCTGCAACCAGCGAGGATCAAGCCGCTGTATGGGAGGTCGGCATGAACCACCCCGGTGAAATCGCACCTCTGGCGGCGCTGATCAAACCGGATTGCGTCATCATCACCAATATCGGAGTGGCCCACATCGAGCACATGAAAACCCGCGATGCGATCGCGCTCGAAAAAGGAATGCTCGCGGAAAGCGTGAATCCGAGCGGAGCCGTGATTCTGGTGGCCGAGGATGACAAAACCGAATCCATCGCGAAACGGAGCCCATCCAAAGTCATCCGGGTCGGATTCACCTCAGGCGATCTCGTTGCGGAATCCCTTGAGAGCACAGAAAAGGGAACCACATTCACCATCAAGCATGAAGGAGTGGAATACGAAGCCTCCATCCCCGTTCATGGAGCCCACATGGTTCAGAATGCCCTTCTGGCTATTGCGGCCGGCTTGGAATTGGGCATCCCCCTCGCCTCGGCGATCAAGGCTCTCTCACGCGCAAAACCGACAGGTGGAAGATTGGAGCAAAAGACCCTGCGTGGCGTTCTCTATCTGGATGACACCTACAACGCCAACCCCGACTCCATGGAAGCCGCGCTCCAAACGCTCCGACAAATAAACAGTCAGGGACGCCGCATCGCGGTTCTGGGAAAAATGGGCGAACTCGGCGACTACGCACCGGAAGGATATCAAAGAACAGGCGTTGCCGCCGGAAAACTCGCGGACATTCTCATTACCGTCGGCAAGGAGGCCTCCGCCATCGCGGAATCCGCAAGAAAAGCCGGATTGGGCCGAATCCATGAAGTCGAAGAAACAGCTGCCGCCGCTCGAATGCTCGAACAACTCGCCAGACCCGGCGATATCGTTCTCGTCAAGGGAAGCCGCTCGGCCCGCATGGAAACCTTATTTCAACATCTCCCAAACTGATGCTTTACTACCTATCCGACATTTCCACATGGGCGACAGGAAGAGGAATCGACAACGATATACTCAAGGCGCTGAATGTATTTTCCTACATCACATTCCGCGCCATCTGCGCCGGCATTACCGCTTTTGTTTTGAGTTTGGTTTTTGGAAACCTGGTGATCCGCAAATTGATTTCATTGAAGTTCGGCCAACCCATCCGCACTGCCGCCGAAGTTCACAAACTGCACGAACTGCACGGAGCCAAAAAAGGGACGCCTACCATGGGCGGCGTGCTGCTGATCGGAACCGTGGTGGTATCCACTCTTCTCTGGGCCAAGCCCGAAAACCCCTTTGTATGGCTCGTTCTTTTCAGCACGGTGTTTATGGGCGGCATCGGTCTGTATGATGACTGGTTGAAGGTGAGCAAGAAAAGTTCCGACGGCATCAGCAGCCGAATCAAGTTCGCCCTCCAATGCCTGCTGGCGGCGGTATTCACAGTTTTTCTTCTTTTAAACCCGAAAGTTTCCACGATTGCGCAGCAACTCTACTTCCCCTTCATCAAAGATCCCCTGCTTCCGAGCATGGGATTGTTCAGCTTCATTTTCTTTTTATTGGTGATCGTGGGAACATCGAACGCGGTGAATCTCACGGACGGGCTTGACGGATTGGCCACGGGTTGCACGGCGACCGTTGCCGCAACCTACGCCGTGCTGGTCTATGTGGCCGGAAATATCAAAGCGGCGTCCTATCTTCAAATCCCCTACGTGGCCTACTCCGGTGAGTTGGCCGTGCTCTGCGTCGCGCTACTCGGAGCCTGCCTCGGATTCCTGTGGTGGAATGCCCATCCAGCACGTGTGTTCATGGGCGATACGGGATCGCTCGCGATCGGCGGCATGCTGGGATCCGTCGCCATTTGCTGCAAACAGGAAATCCTCCTCGTGATTGTCGGAGGCGTATTCGTGATCGAAGCCACCTCGGTGATCCTTCAGGTGGCCAGCTTCAAACTCACGGGCCGCCGGATTTTCAAAATGTCACCCATCCACCACCACTTTGAATTGAGCGGATGGAAGGAAAATACCGTGATCGTGCGGTTCTGGATTCTCTCGGTCCTCTTTGCCCTTCTTGGATTGGCCACACTGAAATTGCGTTAAACAAAATGATTCACAGCGGAAAAAAAGCGGTTGTTCTCGGACTCGGCCATAGTGGCGAGGCCGCCGCCACGCTTTTGATGGAAGAGGGCGCGCAAGTCACAATCAGTGAATCATGCGACTCCCCGGCCATTCGCGCCAAAGGAGAGGAACTCAAAAAGCGGGGCGCGCATATTCTTATCGGCCCGGAGGCCGATGTCGATCCCGCGACCTACGATGTGGCCATCCTGAGTCCAGGCATCGATCCTGCCGTTCCCCTGGTGCGAAACATCGTCTCCAAAGGCATTCCCGTCATCGGAGAGCTCGAGTTGGCCTTTCAAGAGTGCACCTGCCCGGTCGTCGCCATCACCGGCACAAACGGAAAGACAACAACGACCGAACTGTGCACACATATTCTTCAGCAATGCGGGATCCGGACCATGGCAAGTGGAAATATCGGCCTCCCCTTCGCCAAGGCCGTCAGGGAAAGCCACAACCTTGATGTGATGGTTCTCGAGGTCAGCTCGTTCCAGCTCGAAACCGTAAAAACATTTCACCCGAAAGTCGCCGCTTGGTTGAATTTGAGCCCCAACCATCTCGACCGCTATGCAAACATGGAGGAATACCGGGATGCAAAACTGCGGATTTTTGAAAACCTCACCGCTGAGGATTTTCTGGTCGTGAACGCCCAATCCGAACTGCAAGAAACCCAGGCCAAAAAAATCACGTTCAGCGCAGTGGCGGAGAAAGCAGATTTTACTTTAAAAAACACAACGATCCTATTTCGCGGCATTCCAGTCGTTGATCAAGAGACAACCCGCCTGCACGGGATTCACAATGCCGAAAACATCATGGCGGCACTCGGCATCGGCATGGCTCTCAATCTCGATTTGGAAAGCATGGCTGCGGCGATTGCCAGCTACACACCGCCTGTGCACCGTTGCGAATTCGTTCGCGATCTCGACGGCGTCAGATGGGTCAATGATTCCAAGGCTACGAATCTCGACGCGATGCAAATGGCGATCCGCTCGCAAACCCGTCCGCTCATCCTGATTGCAGGGGGAAAAGACAAAGGATTTGAGTTCGACGAAAATGCCGGTCTCGTTCATGATAAATCGAGAGCTGCCATTCTGATCGGAGAAATGAGGCATCGCATAGCCGCTTCTTGGAATCAAACCCGCTGCCACGCTGTGGATACACTCGAAGAAGCTGTTTCTTTGGCCTCAGAATTGGCTCAGCCGGGAGATACGGTTCTGTTTTCACCCGGCACCTCATCCTACGACATGTTCCGCAACTACGGGGAGCGTGGTAATATTTTCAAATCACTAGTTCAAAAACTAAAACCAAAAAACACCCAATAAAAACCACTATGCAATTCTGGAAATCCCAACCTGCACCCAAACGCCCATCCGGCCGTGTCGTTCAACGCAAAAAACTTCATGCGCGGGCCGCATCCAAGTCGGAAGAGATCAGTGACTACGAAGGTGAGAGCGAGCCGGTCATGAAACTTTCACAGGCCTTCCTTGTTGTTCTTGTTCTCCACGTTGTCGCTGTGGGTGGCATTTATGGCTTCAGCCAATTCAAGGAGCATTCCAAAGCGAAAAGCGCCATGAAAGCGGAAGCCCTCGCAGCCGCCCAAAAAGTCGAGGCGGACACCCTCGCAGCCAAAACGGCCCCTGCCGTTGTTGAAAAACCGGCTACCGTTCCAAAAACATACACTGTCGTCGCAGGAGACACCCTGAAAAGAATCGCTTCCAAATCGAATACGAGCATTGCGAATATTGAAAAACTCAATGAACTCGCACCAGGAGCCGTTCTTCATGTGGGACAGGTATTGACGGTGGGTAGCATGCCTAAGACGGCCGAGACAGAAGACAAAACAGCGGCGCCAAAAGCAGCTCCCGCTCCCTCCATCGTGGCCAAGGCCCCGCCGGTCAAAGCCACCGAGACCGTTGCAGCCAAAACCCAAGCCAAAACCGAGGCGGCACCTGCGAAGGAAAGTCCTACCGCAGCCAGCTACATCGTGGCCAAAGGCGATACGCCGATTTCGATAGCCAAAAAACTCAAAGTCTCCCAAGAGACGCTGATGAAGGCCAACAATATTGATGACCCGCGCAAATTGAAAATCGGGCAAACGATCAAGGTCCCTTAAGCCCCCGATTCCCCTCGAAGAAATGCAAAGAAACGCGATATATCTCCTCCTATTGATGGTAGCGGGGCTCATTGCGCTCGGATTGGTCATGCTTTTCAGCACAAGCGCCTTCGCCCAAGACAGCCACGGGGACATATACTTTTTTGTAAAGCGTCAATGCATGTGGCTGGGGATCGCGTCCTTATTCGGAATCGCCGCAGCCTACCTCGATTACCACATATGGCAAAAATATTGGTGGGCGTTTTTTGGGGCAGCTGCCCTCCTGCTGACTCTGTGCTTCGTTCCCCATGTCGGAATGCGAATCAACGGATCTTCCCGCTGGATCAAGATCGGAATGACATTTCAACCAAGCGAACTCGCCAAGGTGGCCGCCCTCTTTTTTCTGGCCTGGTGGTATTCAAGGTCCGACATCTCATTCAACAGCTTTAAAACGGGTCTCCTTTATCCGATGTGCATCCTTGGCGTGCTGATGCTTCTGATCCTGCTTGAAGTCGATATGGGCAATACAGCGCTTATCGGCGGCACGGCTGTGGCCGTGATGTTCGTAGCCGGCGCGGCATTGCGCTGGATGGCCACACTGATTGGAGCCGGGCTGGCTGGAATCGCCTTTCTGGCATTCAATATATCCGAGCGCCACGGCCGCCTGTTGGCATTCATGGAGCCCGAGAAATACGCCCTCGGCGAAGGTCTTCAACAATGGCAAGCCCTCATCGCCTTTGGATCGGGCGGCTTCGATGGATTGGGCCTCGGTCAAGGACGGCAGAAAATGCTCTACCTTCCCTATGCACACACCGATTTCATTTTTCCCATGGTGGGTGAGGAACTGGGCTTGAAATTCACGACTCTCACCGTCGCCGCTTACCTCTGCATTTGCCTTTGTGGCGCTCTCGTGGCCCTCAATGCGAAAGACCGCTTCGGCATGCTTCTCGGATTCGGATCGGTCGTGATGATCACCCTTCAAGCGGCGGTCAATATTGGCGTCACCACATCCCTTTTACCCAACAAAGGCATGCCTCTTCCTTTTATTAGCTATGGTGGCTCGAATCTATGCGTCTGCTTGGCCCTTGTCGGCCTGCTTGTCAACATCCACCTTCAGGGCAAACCATTTGAATCGCTCTCAGCACCGACGTTGCTGCGGCCCCACATTGAGCCTCGAGCATGAGCAAGCCCGCCCCATTTAGAGCAATCATCGCCTGCGGCGGAACGGGTGGACATCTATTCCCGGGCCTGGCCGTTGCCGAGACACTGCATGAACGCGGGCATGAGGTTTTGCTTTTCGTATCGGAAAAGGAAATCGATACAACCGCCCTTCGCGACCATCCGGAGTTTCGAGCTGAAAAACTTCCCTCGGTAGGAATGCCCAGCAACATCGTTTCACCTGCCTTTGTTGGATTCCTACGTCGTTTTTGGGAGAGCTACAACCAGTGCAAAAAGATTTATCGCAAGTTTCGCCCATCAGTGGTTCTGGGCATGGGAGGATTCACTTCGACCGCCCCGATCCTAGCAGCCCGAATGAAGGGACTACCCTGCTTTGTTCATGAGTCGAACGCCATCCCGGGTCGCGCCAACAGGCTCGCCGCGAAATTCGCCACATCAGTCCTGATCGGCTTCGAAGAAAGCCGTCAACGGTTTCCATCTGCAAACTGCATCAACACAGGCACACCAGTCCGCAGGAACCTTGGAAACCCGCTCGAAAGGGCGGAGGCGATGAAGGTGTTTGGACTGGATCCTTCAAGACAGACGCTTTTGGTCACGGGCGGCAGTCAGGGTGCCAGCGGCATCAACCAACTCCTCTTTAAAAGCGCTCCGCTTCTGGCCGGTTCGGGCATTCAAATCATCCACCTGACTGGGAAAAATGACGACCGACTGGCCGCGGCGAATTACCAACGGGACGACATTCCCCATTATGTGGCGCCCTTTCATCATCGCATGGAGGAAGCCTATTCGGCTTCGGACCTTGTCATCTCACGAGCTGGCGCTTCAAGTTTAAGCGAGATTTCCAGGTTCGGCCTCCCCTCGATTCTTATCCCCTACCCGTTCGCGACAGACGACCACCAGAAGGCCAATGCGGAAATTTATTCCAAGGCCGGCGCGGCAGAATTGGTAACCGAAAAAGAAGCTTTACCGGAAACCTTCGCCAACTTGGTTGCAACCCTGCTGCAAGACAGGGACAGACGGGGAAAAATGTCTGGAACGGCAAGGAGCATAGCCCCGGGTGCCGCAGCTTCGAATGTGGCCGATGTAATGGAAAAAGCCGTACAGGAGGCCTCAAAGTGAAAGCGGAGGAACTGCGGGCAACCCTAACTTCAGGCACCCCCCGCCGCGTTCACTTGATCGGCGTGGCAGGATCGGGCATGAGTGGCATTGCCGCACTCCTGCTTGGACTGGGGCATCACGTGAGCGGATCGGACAAAGTCGATACCGTCGAAGTTGATCGCCTCAAGAAGAAAGGCCTTGGATTTCAATCCCCGCATTCCGCCGAATGCGTTCGCGATGCCGAGATCGTCTTGTATTCATCCGCAATCAAAGCCGGCAATCCGGCCTTCGACGAAGCCATCCGGCGCGGAATCCCAATGGCGCGCAGGGCGGATGCTCTTGCTGCCATGATGGCATCCCGCAAGGGAATTGTCGTTTGCGGGATGCATGGAAAAACGACCACTTCGGCGATGGCCGCCCATGTTTTGCGTGGAGGAGGACTTAAACCCTCCCATTATGTCGGCGCCGAAATTCCCATTCTTGGCACCAATGCCAGATGGGATTCCGAAGGGGAATATTTTGTAGCCGAAGGCGACGAGAGCGATGGCACGTTGATCAATTACCATCCGCACCACGCCATTGTCCTCAACATCGAGGCCGAGCATCTCGATTTTTACAAGGATCTGAACGCTATTGACGCTGTTTATTCGAAATTGGTGTCACAGACGGACGGGAATATTTTTTACTGCGCGGATGATGAAGGCGCACGGAGAGTTTGCGGCAACCTGTCTCGATCCATCTCTTATGGTCAGTCGGAATCCGCTTTTTATCGAATCACCGATTTGACGACCGCCAATTTCAAATCCGAATTCAGCGTACATCGACAGGGCACGACCCTTGGCAGGATCACCCTCAATATTCCCGGCGTTCACAATGCGGTCAATGCACTCGCCGTCATTGCACTGGGATCAGAAATCGGCATCCCATTCGATAAGATGGCCGCTTCGCTTGCCACATTTCGTGGGGCTAAAAGAAGATTCGAAGTTATTTACGAGTCCACGAAAAACCTCATCGTGGATGATTACGGACACCATCCGACCGAGATCGCCGCGACCCTCGCCACGGCTCGAACGGGCGGACACAAACGCATTATCGCGATGTTCCAACCCCATCGCTACACGCGCACACAGGCGCTCAAGAAGGAGTTCAGCCGCGCATTTGACTTGGCCGATCATGTTTTTGTGGCCGACATCTACCCAGCCAGCGAAAAACCGATTCCAGGCATCTCCGGCCAGACCATTGTGGACGAGATGATCGCCCATGGCCACACATCGGCTGTCCATGTTGCGGATTTGAACAAAATCCACCAGGCCGCCGCCAGCGTGCTTGAGGACGGTGACCTGATTATCAGCCTGGGAGCGGGAAATATTCATGAGGCCTCGAAACGCCTTGCAAAGGACCTGCATACCAAAGCCCAACTGGAGGAGATCATGCACGGAGGGGCGATTCGCCTCTATGAACCCCTTTCTAAGCACACAACCATGCGTATCGGTGGACCAGCGCAATACTGGGTGGAGCCGGATTCGGAGGAAGGCTTTGCAGACCTGGTTCGATACTGCTTCGACGAAGATATCCCATTCATGGTCATGGGCCGCGGATCGAACTTGCTGGTGCGGGATGGAGGCATACCTGGCGTGGTCGCGCATCTTAGCCGCGGGGAATTCCAGCGCCATGAGGCGAACGGAACGGAAATCACGGCCGGCGTGGGCGTCAAATTCAAACAACTGAGCGCCCTCGCCCGCAATGCCGATATCGCGGGTTTTGAATGGATGGAAGGAATACCCGGCAACCTCGGCGGAGGACTCCGCATGAATGCCGGCGCGATGGGTGTCCAAACTTTCGACCAGATCGTCCGCGTCCGCTTTTGCGACCAAGACGGTAATATTTTTGTGAAAACCCCGGAGGAAATGGAAGTCCATTACCGTGACGTATCAACGCTCCGTCAGAACTACGCACTCTCGGCGGTGATGCGCGGACGTGTCGGGACGAAGGAGGAGATCGACGCGGTGATGGCGGAATCCCTCGCCAAGCGCCGTCAGAGCCAACCCATCGCCGCAAGCGCAGGTTGCATTTTTAAAAATCCCGCAAGCATTCCTGCTGGTAAACTCATCGAGGAACTGGCATTTAAAAATTTCGCAGTCGGCTCGGCAAGGGTATCTGATATTCATGGTAACTTCATCGTGAACGATGGAGGCGCTACAGCGCAGGATGTTCTCACACTCATCCACGAAATCCAGATGGCAGCGGAGCGCAACAGAGGTATCTCCCTCGAAACCGAAGTTCAAATCGTGGGAGTGGATTTATGAGACAAATGTATTCCGGAATTTTGAAAGGTAAAAAGGTCACCCTGCTCAAAGGGGGGCCCGGCAAGGAGCGTGAAGTATCACTGCGTTCCGCTGCCGCCGTTTCGAAAGCACTCCAAAAATGCAGCGCAGAGGTTCACGAGATTGATGTCACGAACCCGGAGTTCCATCTCCCTGAAAGCACCGAACTGGCTTTCAACATCATCCATGGCACCTTCGGAGAAGACGGACAGTTGCAAGAAATCCTGAGTCGACGCGGAGTGCCTTACACGGGTGAAGGCATCGTTGGCAGCCGGACGGCGTTCGATAAAATTCGAACCAAAGAATGCTTTGATCGCGCAGGTGTTCCCACATCGGCTTGGCATTCTCTCCGTGCGGGGGAAAATCCGCGACTGGAACTCCCCTATGTGGTGAAGGCTCCACAACAGGGATCCAGTGTCGGAGTTCATATCGTCCGCAAACCAGAGTCCTTAGCCCCGGCATTGGAGGATTGTTTCAAATATGGGGACGAAATTCTGGTGGAAGCATTTTTTCCAGGCCGCGAACTGACCGTCGGGATCCTGGGCGACGTCGCACTACCCGTTGTCGAGATTGTCCCGAAGGATGGCTTTTATGATTACGACAACAAATACACGAGCGGCGCCTCGGAATATTTCGTTCCAGCACCGCTGAGCCCCGAAATCGCGCTCCGCGTCCAAGAAACCGCCCTGGCCGCCCACCGCGCCCTCGATCTGGAGGTGTATTCCCGTGTGGACATCCTGCTCGCACCGGATGGATCAATGAGCGTTTTGGAAATCAATACGATCCCCGGCATGACTGAATTGAGCCTCCTACCCAAAGCCGCCGCTGTGGCAGGCCTCGACTATCCATCGCTCTGCGAGGAGATCGCGGGGCTCTCCTTGGCAAAGAAACACAGGTAATGACTATTGGATCAACCAGAGAAGAGGTCGTGCGCAGATCCCACAGGGGTCGCCAACTGCTTAATGTCAGGATGCGCGCGACCACAGCAAGGCGCAAGCGCCAGGAAATCGCGGCCAAGCTATCCGTCATTGTCCTCATTGTGGCACTGGTTTGCGGATTTACTTGGTTTGGTGCAAACAAGGCCTTAGACAAGTTTTTCTACTGCAATCCGGCCTACAACCTCCGTGAACTCAATCTCGAGTTGGATGATGTGATCACGGGTGAAGATCTCATAGCCAGAACGGGCATTGAAGTGGGTGAAAATATTTTTAGCATCGATCTTTCTGCCACGGAAAAATCCCTCCGCGCGATCCCCATGGTTTCGGATGTCTGCATCGAGCGCATCCTGCCCTCGACGGTCAAGATCACCCTCACCTCCCGGGTGCCGGTGGCATGGGTTTCGTCCTCATCGGATCCATCGACCCCCTACGATCCTACCAACATGGAACTGGTGGATGCCAACGGCCTGCTCATGAAGCCGCTTTTGATCACCTCCGCCTATCATCAATTACCTGTTATCTATGGAGTTCATTCCTCGGAAATCGGAGATCGCGAATCACTGCATAATGACGATCTTAAAAAAGCCCTGACCCTTCTCTCGATTGCACGCACCTCCGTGGATTCGCTACTTGTGATTCGATCTCTCAATATAACTAAAGGCTATTGCATCGATGCCATCACCGATCAAAACGCGCATATCAAATTCGCCTCCGATGATTTTACGACCCAACTCGAAAAACTGCGTCGCCTGCTTGAGCATTGCCGCGAGACTGGAAGGGAACTCGAATCCGTCAACTTGATGGCAAAGAAAAACACACCGGTTAAATTTGTAATGAATTCTGTACCGCCCCCCGCAACGCGCCAGACCGTCTCCGAAAAACCCAAATCCACACAGCAAAAAACGAGAGGAAAGAAAAATTGATGGCTCGCGAAAAGATCCATGTCGGTCTCGAAATCGGAACTACGAAAGTTTGTGCTGTCGTCGCGGAATGCCGCAGGGACGGTGAAGTCCGACTGCTTGGCGTCGGAGAGAGCCCGTCGAGGGGCGTCCGTAAAGGCGAGATTGTCGATTTTCAAAATGCCTCGAATTGTGTTCACGATGCCCTTTCCGATGCGGAGGAACGGAGCGATCATGAAATCAAAAGCGTCTGGCTGGCGGTCACCGGCAGCCACATTGAAAGCTCCAACCACCGTCGCTCGGTCAACATCGAAGGCGGCGGCGAAATCACGGAGAAAGAAATCGAAGATATCGCCTCGAAGGACAAGGAAGTCAGTCTCCCGAAAGACAACGACATCCTCCACTCCATCCTACAGCAATACTACGTCGATGGACGCGAGGGCGTGATCGACCCCATTGGCATCGGTGGTTCGAAACTGGAAGCCGATTATCACATCATTCACGGCGTCGTGAACCGCATCCAAAGCACCATCCGGTGCGTGCGCAAGATCGGGATCGACGTGGAAGACGTCGTAGTGAACTCCGTGGCTTCAGCTCAAATCCTGTTGGACGACCAAAAAAAAGCCTCCGGGGTTGTCGTTATTGATATTGGCGGAGGCGTGACGGACTACATTGTTTATCACAACGGCGTCGTTCGACAGAGCGGCGTGATCGCCATCGGCGGTGACCACATCACCAACGACCTCTGCATTGGACTCCGAATTCCGATCACCCGGGCCGAGAAACTCAAAATCGAAGAAGGCTCCGCCATTCTAGAAAACCTCTCTGGGGCTGAAAAGATCACTCTCAAGAATGACACCGGATTTTCCGGCAAGGAAATCGATCGCAGCATGCTGAACCACATCATCCACTCGCGCCTGCACGAACTCTTCCTCATCCTTCGCAACCGGATCCAGGAAGTGGTTCCCGTCCACCTGCTGGGATCCGGCATCATACTCACAGGCGGGTGCAGCCTCATTAAAGGAATCCGCGAGGTGGCGGAAAGCGTCTTTGAAGTCCCGGTCCACTTCGCCCACGCCCAATCGGTCACAGGTCCCACATCGGCCTTTGACAACCCCCAGCTTTCGACCTGCATCGGATTGGTGAAATACGCTCATGCCGTCGACGCCGACGCACCCCAGGAATCCTTTTTCAATCGCTTCATCAGTTCCATCACACGAAAGCTCCATCTGATATGATCACCTACCCCAGATACCTGGATCGCCAAAGTGAAACCCATTCCCTTCTCATAGGCTTGGGAAACGCGGGGATCAACATCGTGGACCGCCTGATCTCGCAAACCGGCTTCCCGATGGAATCGCTGGCGATCAATACAGACCAGCAATCGATCTCGAATACTCTGGCTTCAAAAAAAATCTCCATGGGACAAATGACCACTCATGGATTGGGCACCGGCGGCGATCCCGAAATCGGGTTGGATGCCGCCAAAGAATCAGCCGGGGAAATCCAGCGCTCCATCGTGGGCGCAAACATCGTTTTCATCTGCGCCGGCCTTGGTGGAGGTACCGGGTCCGGCGCGGCACCACTCGTGGCGGAGATGGCCAAACAAAACGGATCCCTCGTCATTGCCGTGGTCACATCCCCTTTTTCCTTCGAGGGCCGTCGCCGCTCTCAACAGGCTGCATCATCCCTCCGCGAAATCACCCGTTTTGCCGATGCCATCCTGCATTTTGAAAACGATCGCATGGCGGAACTGATCGAACCCCACGCCGAGGTCCGCGAGACATTTGCGATTTGTGACAACCTGCTGTTCCGCTCCATATCGAGCCTCAATCGTATTGTTACAAGCACCGGACCGATACCGGTATCCCTGCCGGACATGCTGGCAGTTTTAAGGCATAGCGATGACTCTTGCCTTTTTGGTTGTGGCGAGGCCATCGGCGAAAGCCGTGGACATCACGCTCTCGAAACCGCGCTTCGCAGCCCCCTTTTGGATCGCGGACGCCTCTTGCACGATGCAGGAAAACTCCTCGTCTACATTTCAGGTCCACCCTCATTGAGCATGGCGGAGGTGTCCGAGGTGATGCGCGAGATCTCCAACAATCTTTCTCCATCGGCCATGTTGCATCTCGGTGTAAGCGCCACACAGGACCACTCCTCTCCTCTCACCGTCACGATTATGGGACGGTGCGGAACGGGGAAGCGCACGGGCGCACAACCCAAAGTGACGCCCGATTTGACTCCCCTCGCTCAGAGTCAGCCAACCCCTCCACCAGCGAGCAAACCCCAGCAAGCCGAGGCGTCTTTTTTCGAAATGCCCCTCGCTCCAACAGCCCATCCCACAGAAAAACCAGCAGCTCCCAAGGTGCAGCAACCCTTGTTGCCTTTGGATCCGGTCACGCGCGGACGATTTGACAAGATCGAGCCGACCATCGTGGAGGGAGAGGACTTGGACGTCCCGACCTTCCTAAGGATGAAACTGAAAAAGTAGGCGCTTTTGATTCGATGGGACAAATCCCACGCGAACGAAAAAGGGGCTTTTCATTTGCCACTTCACCCAAGCGACTGAATCTTTCTGACGAATGAATCAGGTTAAAGACACAGCCAGAGCCACAGTTCGGATTGGTTATGATGGCAGGGTATACAAACAATTTCGCGGCCCCAAGGCACAGGAACGTTTTGCCAACGAAGTTCGCGTGCTGCGTTACCTTGAGGAAAAAAAATGCCCGTTCGTCCCGCGTCTTTTGGAAAGTGATTCCGACCAGCTGAAAATCGTTACCACGAGCTGTGGAGCCCGAGTCGAGCACTTGGATTCCGATCGCCTGATAGAACTGTTCAATGAACTCCAGGCATACGGTGTGCGCCATGATGATGCGGAATTGCGCAATGTCACCTACCGCCAAACCGATGGTCGCTTTTGCCTGATCGATTTTGAGTTTTCAACGATTCTCGACGAGGCTCCCGGCGAATGAAACCCGAATCTCCCCCCTATCACTTGATGTGGTCCGGGCATACGGACTGCGGGAAAGTCCGTAAAAACAACGAGGATTCCTTTCTTGGGCTCGCTGTGGACGCGACCGGAGTGCGGCACCTCGGCAAAATCGGTGAAGCCGACTCTGGAACCAGTGATTATATTTTTGCTGTCAGTGACGGAATGGGAGGCGCTATGGCAGGCGAATTTGCCAGCAAGATTGCTGTCGAAAAAATCACGGGCCTCATTCCTCGATTGTTCCGTCAGAATGCAACCGGCCTTGAGATCGGGTTCAGCGATGTGCTCCAGGAACTCTTCGCCGAAATTCACAAAGCCCTGTTGTATCTGGGATCATGCTACGAGGAATGCCATGGCATGGGAGCCACACTCAGCCTGTGCTGGTTCACTCCCGGTTGGGTTTATTTCGCTCATATCGGTGACAGTCGCATTTATCTTCTTCCGGCTTCAGGTGGTCTCAAGCAGGTCTCCGAGGACGACACCTATGTCGGGTGGCTCCACCGCAACGGGCAGATCAATGAAAGAGAGGCCAAAACACACCCCCGCCGCAACGTATTGCAAAAAGCGCTTGGAGCCGGCCATCAGTTTGTGGAACCCCAGGTCGGAGCCATCGGCATCGAACCCGGCGATCGTTTTTTACTCTGCACGGACGGCGTGACGGATGGTCTTTACAACTCCAGCA
>JALQZP010000350.1 GCA_023258235.1 Terrimicrobiaceae bacterium
GTATTGCAGGAAATGATTATGAGTTCCGCAAGTGTGATTTAACAGATCGTCTTTCAGTTGATGCTCTTGTCAAATCTATTAAACCAGATATCATTATTCAGGCCGCTGCTAGAATTTATGGTGTTGGTGGTTTCAATAAGTATTGTGCAGACATTCTTGGTGAAGATGTTACATTACATAACAACGTATTAAAAGCAGCAGTTGATAATCATGTTTCCAGAGTTGTTTATATTTCTTCTTCAATGGTATATGAAAACTGTGAAGGTATTGTTCACGAAGGTGACATTGATGAAGAGATTGCACCTTTCACAGAATATGGTTTATCAAAGTTTGTTGGAGAGCGTTTATCACATGCTTTCTATAAACAATATGGTGTTGACTTTGTTATCTGGCGTCCATTCAACGTTATCACTCCATATGAGAAAGCAGAAGAAGATCAAGGCATCTCTCATGTCTTTGCAGACTTTATGAAGCAGATTATTATTGACAAGAATAGAGTTCTTCCAATTCTTGGTGATGGTGAACAGATTCGTTGCTTTACCTGGATTGATGAAGTAGCAGAAGCAATTGCTGTTCATTCATTTTCTTCAAAAGCATCTGGTCATGCTTTCAATCTTGGTAATCATGAACCAATTACAATGATCGAACTGGCAAGAAAGATAAATCATATTGCCGAAACAGAATTTGGTTTTAACTTTACCGAAC
>JALQZP010000351.1:0-451 GCA_023258235.1 Terrimicrobiaceae bacterium
CTCGATGGCGACCGCGCCCAAGCCCTCGTTCGCGCCCGCGAGCAAATCTCCCAATGCCGCTCCGACCTCTGCGTGCTGAATGGCGCGGCCTACGGGGAGGGTTTCGGAATCGTCTCGTCGGCTGAGTCGGAAGCGTTGCATTCCCCCGACAAATCCTCCCTCGCGCGCAGCCTGGCGGATTGGCTTTTCGCGTAGCCCGACCTTTTCCTCATTGCCTCGCGCGGGAAGGCATTTTAGTTTCTGCACCCAAGCCGGCGTGGCGGAATTGGCAGACGCGCGCGACTCAAAATCGCGTTTCGAAAGAAGTGTGGGTTCGAGACCCTCCGCCGGTAGTTCCCCTTTTTTGAAATTTTCTCTCGGCGGATGTTCTGTCGAACAGCCTCGACATTTTCCTTGGGATTTCGTGAGTCTCTTCGCTCCAAAACCTCTCACCAAAACCAATCATGCCCAC
>JALQZP010000351.1:461-698 GCA_023258235.1 Terrimicrobiaceae bacterium
GAATATTTGAAAATCGTGGGATCTTCACGGAGGACGACGAGGCTATGGCGTATAGGACTTCTTTTATTCGGGAATGCAGGAAGTCCTCTAAAGCCCCCTTTGGCAGAAGCGCGTGAAGCTAAAATCGCAGGAGGAGAAGCTGGGCCTCGCGATATGATGATCTGCTTTGTGGCAGCGTGACTGGAGAGTTGGATGCAACTATGACTCGATTACATATAGGGCCAGAGCGATGTCGCT
>JALQZP010000352.1 GCA_023258235.1 Terrimicrobiaceae bacterium
GAGAGGGCGCATTTTCTTCCTGTATTGGCCTCGCAAGTATCGATGTTGATCTAAGAAATTTGAGCTATAAAAGTGTTAACGGGGTGCTTTTTAACAAAGCACTGACCACCATTATTGCGTATCCAAGTGGCAAGTCTGGAAGCTATGTGATTCCTAATAGCGTTAAGTCAATTGGAGAGAGCGCATTTTCTGGCTCCTCAGGCCTGACAAGCGTGACGATTCCCAACAGTGTGACGTCCATTGCAGCAGGGACATTTAGTGGCTGCTCAGGCCTGACAAGCGTGACGATTCCAAATAGTGTTAAGTCGATTGGAGCGCATGCATATTTTGGCTGCGGCTTCACAAGCGTGACAATTCCAAATAGTGTTAAGTCGATTGGAGAGGGAGCATTTTCTAACTGTACTGGTCTCGCAAGCGTGACAATTCCCAATAGTGTTAAGTCAATTGGAGCGTATGCATTTGCTTCATGCGGTGGCATCACAAGCGTGACGATTCCAAATAGTGTTAAGTCGATTGGAGAGGGCGCATTTTTTAGCTGTACTAGTCTCGCAAGCTTGACGATTCCAAGTAGTGTGACGTTCATTGCAGCAGGGACATTTGGTGGCTGCTCAGGCCTCGCAAGTATCGATGTTGATCTAAGAAATTTGAGCTATAAAAGTGTTAACGGGGTGCTTTTTAACAAAGCACT
>JALQZP010000353.1:0-334 GCA_023258235.1 Terrimicrobiaceae bacterium
CCGAACGGCTCGAATGATCTCGCGCAGTCGGCGGCGGGTTTTATTTCGATCCACCGCCCCGCCCACACGCTTGGAGGTCACAAGGCCGATGCGGGCCGGAAGCGAATCACAACTCTTGAATACACCAAGGCGAAGAAGTCGGCCTTGCGAGGATTTGCCCTTTTCCCGGACCTTGCGGAAGTCGCGGCTGTTAAGGAGACGGGCGGATTTTGGAAAACGCAGCCGATCCGGCTCAGGCCTGGGTGTGTCTTGCGAAGTGGACTTCGACACCTTTCGGGAGAAGCCGCTTGCGGCCGTGACGACGGCGGCGGCTCAGGATGGCGCGGCCGGCCTT
>JALQZP010000353.1:349-688 GCA_023258235.1 Terrimicrobiaceae bacterium
ATTGCTGTTTGCGCGTGCGCTTGGAAGGCTGGTATGTGCGTTTCATAAATTAGGCAAATGGAGGCGAGAGAGTAGGAGGATTTCGCAGGGCGTCAACCCCAAATCCCGAACATCCTACACAATGCCGGGCCAATCTTTTTGGATAGAAAGTTGATCCTTGGTCTTTTCAAGCGCCGGGTTCTTGGGCATCGTTTGCACCCCAATCTCCCTCAACAACCACACCACCACACCATGTCAGCCATCATTGCCAAAGGACTCGAAGGAATCGTCGCCAACACCACCAACCTCAGCGATGTGCTGGGGAACGAGGGGATTTTGATCTACGCGGGCTGTAACATC
>JALQZP010000354.1 GCA_023258235.1 Terrimicrobiaceae bacterium
GCGCAACAATCTCGCCAACTACGAGGGCGGCTGACCAGCGAAACCTCTCCGCCGTGGCACCATCGGCCACGACAAAAGCGGCTTTTTGCTTGTCAAGGTTTGCGTCGGATTCTTCGATTGCTGATATGTCCACATTTACAAGAATCGCCGTTTTACTGATCGCATCCCTTTTAATTTTTTCGCGAATCAGCGCGATGGCTTTTTCTAATGAAGAATGGGCTGAACTAGTAGAAAAAGCAGAGAAAGGTGATGCCGAGACTCAATGGACTATAGGGTGTGTCTACTATGATGGATTACACAGACCTAAAAATGATACCCAAGCATACCAATGGTTTCTCAAGGCTGCAATGCAAGGGCATACGGAGGCTCAAATTGCTTTAGGGTCGTGCTACGAGTTAGGCGAAGGCGTTCCGAAAGATACGCTTACAGCTTATGCCCTTTACAGTGTTGCGGGAAATAAAGCCGCTGAAAGCAAGAAATTATTAGCTAAACAAATGACCCCCAAGCAGATCGCTGACGGCAAAGAGCGCGCGAAGGCGTTGCAGAAGGAGATCGCTGCCTTCAAAAAGCGCCCGCAGGATTTCAAAAGGTAATTTAAGAAATCGAGGATTTGATCTCCTTGCGGTTGGACTACTGAAGAGAAAACATCACAGCGATTTGGTGCTGGAGGAGATAATTTCCGATTC
>JALQZP010000355.1 GCA_023258235.1 Terrimicrobiaceae bacterium
TTAAATAATATTTTTCATTATTTAGGTTTAAATACTGACAATGAATATCGCAAAAAATAGACCGACAAGATAAATAATTTCATGAACAATGAAATTAAATGCAAGTACTCTAACAATTTCATGCTTTAGAGGAGATAATGAGGTTTCATGGATGAAGTCGTCTTCCACTAAATTATACATTGAACTCATATTTTTTTTTAAGGTATTCAACAAGTTCCTTTTGTGCCTCTTCCTTTATTACAATAGAAGAGCATGTTTCATGAATCATCAATGGCCGTAAATTTTGAGTTCCACTAATAGTATAATATGTTGTAGTATGTTAGAATACACTGCGTCTGTAGTCGATCGTGTCTGCAAGTCCCGTGGGAAGACTCAAGACTAACCTCTCTTTCTATACGTATATTTTTTAACAGAGAATTCCTAACGGACATTTTCGATCGTTATAACTTCGATTTTAAATTCTAAAATTTTTCCGTTATCTAAAAACGTTTATTATTAATATTTAAAACGTATTTCGGGTTTCAATGAATAATTGTATTTTATTGTAAAAAAAATGTTTTTTTAAAGAAGAAAAATTCATAAATTCAAAAGTTTTGTAAAAATGTCACATTCTAAACAAAGTCCTGTTCGTAAAAGTCTAAATGATGTTAAAGTCAAGTACTCCCCTGCTAAGAAGCAGAGTAAC
>JALQZP010000356.1 GCA_023258235.1 Terrimicrobiaceae bacterium
TCCGGCAAGCTGACCGTCAACGGTCGCACCTTCGAGGACTACTTCTCCCACGATAACTTCGCCAAGCAGGCCTACGCGCCGCTGCTGACGGTGGAGATGCGCGAGAAGATCGATGTCACCGCCAACGTCGCCGGTGGCGGCGTCGCCGGTCAGGCCGGCGCGGTGGCGCACGGCATCGCCCGTGCGCTGCAGAAGCTCAACGCCGAGCTCCGTTCGAAGCTCAAGAAGGCGGGCCACCTCCGTCGCGACCCGCGCGAGAAGGAACGCAAGAAGGCCGGCCAGCCCGGCGCCCGCAAGCGCTTCCAGTTCTCGAAGCGCTGAACCGGCGAACTTCCTTCCCAACGCCGTCCCGATCCGGGACGGCGTTTTTGTTTACCAAGCCGGCGCCGCGCGGAATGCGGCCTTGTGCCCGGCGTCGTCCGCGTTTCCCTTTTTCCTTCACGCCATGATCTCCCCCGAGACCTTCAGCCACATCGAGAACATCAAGAAGCGCGCCGGACACCTGTGGAGGTTTCTTTGACTGCGATCAAAAGCAGCGGGAGATCGAGGCGATGGAGGCCGAGATGGGTCTCCCGACGTTCTGGGACAGCAACGAGCGCGCGCAGCGGCACATCGCGAAACTCAACGGCCTGAAGAAGGCCGTGCTCCCCGTCGTCGCCTTCCAGCGGAAGGTCGATGA
>JALQZP010000357.1 GCA_023258235.1 Terrimicrobiaceae bacterium
CGAAAGCCTTGATTTCGCAGTTTTCGCTGCCTGCCGCTTCGAGGGGCCGCTTGGCGCTGTCGAGGGTGAGACTACCGCTCTGTGAAAAAAGGGGTCTGGCATTAATTATTGATTTCTTGAAAATCTTACAATGGGGCTTGGTAGAGGGTGAAGATCACATTTTCCCATGACCATGACGGGAGCAAGCTCTGAGTCTGAGGGTATTATCAATAATTAATTCCTGACACCTTATTTATTGCGGTTTATGGAATCCCCCGCTGCGATTCCGCAAAATGGCGGGCGAACCGCCGGTAAATGAAAGCGTGTCCTGAAAAACCTGAACTTCCTTCCAGAGGCCAAAAAGTGTTCGGATTTAGGAATTACTCGTCTTCTATTTTTAGGAGAACAACACCGTGCGAGTTCACCATGGAGCTAAAGGACTCGGCGTGGCTCCCTATGTCTTTCTGTCGCCAGAGATCGCGGACTTTTTGTGGGCCTTGCCGTCCGAGATCGGCCCAAGTGACAGTGATTTTGGCTTCCTTCTCTCCCCTGTTGAAGAGTCCGACGGCTAAGGAACCGTCCTCCATGGGCTTCATCCAGACTTCGTGATCCCCATCCTTGTGCACGCGCTGAACCTGCTTTCCCGCCGGATCCTGGTTCACCTCGATCACCTCGTCGTTGGTCAGCAG
>JALQZP010000358.1 GCA_023258235.1 Terrimicrobiaceae bacterium
GGTAAAGCAATATTGGATTTGGTTGAATGACCCTTCACACCCATCCCTACAGTTTAAAAAAGTCCAAAGCTTTTGGTCTTGTAGGATCACAGATTTCTATCGCGATCTTGCTGTCATTGATGGAGATACAGCAGTTTGGTTTTGGATTGGATCGCATCCGGAATATGAACTATTAATCCGTAAGAGGTAGGTCAAAAAGGTTGGCATCACACATTTATATATTTCATCGAATATTTTTTATTATTTGAGGGGCATGTTATTAACTCTTTAAATTTAGTCGCAAGCCATCGTAGCGGAGGGGACAGGGGCGGCTCAGCGGCCTTCGCCGCCGCAAAGCAGCGGCTATAGAATTAGTTAAACTGCTCTAGCGCAGTTCGCCTTTGTAATTTCGGGAGTCGATGGCGATGGCGAGGAATATCACGAGGCCGCGGACGATGGTGTAGATGAACGGGGAGGCGTTCATCATGGCGAGTCCATTCATGATTGTTGTGACGAGCAGAATGCCGATGACGGCGCCGGGGAGGATGCTGCCTTTGCCGCCGAAGAGGCTGGTTCCACCGAGGACGGCGGCGGAGATGACGATGAATTCGTTGCCGTCACCAAAGCCGGCGGAGACGCTCCCGATCTGCCCCGCCGAGAGGATGCCGGCCAGAGTGCCGAG
>JALQZP010000359.1 GCA_023258235.1 Terrimicrobiaceae bacterium
ATACCAAGCATTTTCTTCATCTTTTGGATCATAAAATTGCTTCTTACCTATTTTCACTATATTTAGGAACAAACTCGCTTCAGTTCCCATTTTTTCCACTTTAATCTTAAGTCCGCTTAACCTAATACCAAGAACACACATGAAATTGCTTCATTAGCAGTTTTTTTGTCTTATTGGGCGTAAAATCACTTCTTACCTACTTGATCAAGCTTAATTCTCTTTTTTAAGTTTATGGTGTTGCGATACATTTACCAAAATTGGCTTTACTTTCATTGATGAAAATAACAAAAAAAAAACGTGCAAAACTGCTTCATTTCTCATTTTTTCAACTTGAACCTTAAGTCAGCTTTACCTGGTTTAATCGATGAAAATACAAAGAACAAACATTTCCCATTTTTTCCACTTTAACCTTAAGTCGGCTTGACTTTCATGGATGAAAATATCAAAAAATACGTGCAAAATTGCTTCATTTCCATATTTTTTCATTTTTAGCCTTAAGTCACTTTCATCGATGAAAATAACAAAAAATACGTGCAAAATTGCTTCATTTCCCATTTTTTCAACTTTAACCTTAAGTCAGTTTTACTTATTTTCAGCTTTACCTATTTTCATAAATGAAGATACAAGGAACAAACATTTCCCATTTTTTCCACTTTAA
>JALQZP010000035.1 GCA_023258235.1 Terrimicrobiaceae bacterium
TGTTGGAAACGAGATATTCGCTTTTGGAGGGACTGAGCTGGAATCGACCGCCATAGGATCGGGCGCGCAAACGCAGGTAGCCGAGATCCAGTTCGCTGTCATCATGGAAAATGATTTTGTCTTCGAGGGTGGCGATGACTTCGCGTCCGGCATGAAGACGGGTTCCGTTCAGAACGGCATCCACATCCTTGAGCGCCTTCACGCGCACCCGAAGCCCGAAGGCGACTTGGAGGCATGTGTCGCGCGTCTGGGTTTTTTCCAACGTGACCTCGTCCTCCTCGTTCACGGCAACGAAAATCTCGGGCAGGGTGACGTTTTTCTTGGCGTTGAAATAAAAGATGAGATCCGCGTAGGTGAGAACCAAGTCATCCACAAGGACGCGCTGCCCCGAGTAGAGTCTGGCGAATCCACCCGACTCCAGTGCGCGGCCTTGCACGATGAGGTCGCGTCCACTGAGGTTTTTGATAATGACCAAGCTCCCGAAGCGGTAGGCATTGAGTCTCTCTTGGGGTTGCAGGCCCTCGAGCACCACGTCGGCATGGTCGGGGTGGCCGAAGCTCACCATTTCCAACGGAGAGGTCCCGGCGCTGAAAATCGACGAGTCCGTTTTGTCGTCGGCATTGAGTTGGTAAACGATGTCGATCGCCTGCGTGGCCATTCCCAGCCGGGACATGAAGGCGTAGTAGGCCACGACGGCGTCATTTTTGAGTCCGGCCCTTGCGATGAGATCGTAGAGTTGGACGCCCAGCAGAATCTTGCGTTCGTCGCTCAGTTGACCGGCCAGCTTCAATGCCATGGCATCCAGATCCTGCCTCTGGTCGAGCGCGTTCCGGAAATGCTCGCGCAATTCGGAGTAAACGGCATCGGGATAATCGTAGCGGAGAAACCCCAGGCTGGAATCGATCTCCTCCTCGACCAACTCGCCATCCACGCGCGAAAAAGCCGCCAACACTTGAATCAATGTCGGCAAAAGGTTCGGCGCCTCCGTGACCGTGCGGGGCTTGCGCAGGAGGCGGCGAAGAGCTCGCCTGCCACCGGCTTGGGCACGCGCAGCCAGTCGCGCAAGGCGTTCCAAGCGGTTTTGCAGGCTCCGGGGCGCAGCTGGACTATTAAGAGGTTCCACTGATTCCGAGGATAACTTTGCGGACGTTCCAATGCAATCCGCTCCTTGAGGTGCTCGTCGTAAAATTGACAGCGTTGGCTAAAAACGCTTTCATCTGCCGCACATGAACCGCTTTTTTATGCCGCTCTGTGCCCTTCTGGTTGCTATTTTGATGGCAGGATGCGCGACAACTCAAGAGGGCCCCGCCACCCGTTTGGACAAGGCGGATGTTTTGCCGCTCGCACTGGATGACAATTACCAATTTGGAAAAATCCTGCTGTCGACCTTTGATCCGCAAATAGAGGAACCGAACACCAAAAGTGAACCGATTCTTTTCGAGCGCGCCCGCCGGACTTGGGGTGCCATCGACCAGCTTGAGATCTCCAAACGCCACGGCAACTATTACACGATTTACTGGAAAAGCGCGATCCCGTCCGATGTCCGGTTGCGTTTGGAATACCGCCAAGCCGGTCTCGGGAACTTCGTGATGGCCCAGGAGCGTTCGTATCCCCAAGCCTGCGGATCCTACAGGTCGACCTTCGAGGTGACCGGTGACGACTATTTGGAGGCCGGTTGCGTCACATCATGGCGGATTGTCCTCGTCAAGGACCGTAAAATTGTGGCGCTCGGCCAGTCTTTCTTGTGGAAGTAGGCTGGTTTGACAACTCCGCCGCCTCGGTTGTAATTGCAATACAGACATCGTGAGTAAAACATCATCCATCCTCGTTGGTAGCTCGAAAGAGACTGTTTGGTTGAAAGTGGACGGGCGGGGCACATTCGAGAACAGCCAGTGCGTGAAAGAATTTGTGGGGCGCATGATCGACAAGGGGCGACAGGAGTTTGTCCTGGATCTGGGCGCCTGCGAGTTGATGGATTCCACCTTCATGGGGATGCTGACCTCGGTGGCTTTTCAGCTCCGCGAAGTGCAGAGCGGACAGCTTCGTGTGGTGCGAGCCAATGAAAGGAATTTCGCGCTCTTGGAGAGTCTGGGGCTCGACCATCTTTTCCAAGTCGAGCCGGAACCCGCTCCGAATGCGCCCAGCGCCTTGAAGGTCGCGAGCGCGCCTTCAACCACGCCGGAAGAACAGAAAACGGCCATCCTTGTCGCCCACGAAGCCCTTGTGGAAGCGGACCCCCGCAATGCGGTGCGCTTTCAAGACGTGATCGAATACCTGCGGCAAGAGATCACCGATAGTGCTTCCTGAGGACGTGGACGGTCTTCGCCCGCTAGGAAAATGCGCCCCGGTACTCTCCCCATCGAACCATTAACTTCAGTCCCAATATAATGAAAAAAAACACACCGGCGGCTTGGGTTTGTATTCTTGTTGTGCTGCTCCTGCGGCCTTTGTTGGCGGCCAATGCCGACCGCGATGCGAGCTGTTCCAAGCCGAATGTGCTGTTGATTTTGACAGATGACCAAGGCTTTGGGGACGTCGCGTTTCAAGGCAATCCCTGCCTTAAAACGCCGAATCTGGACGCGCTCGCGGCGGGCGGCGTGAGATTCACGGATTTTGTCGCCAGCCCGACCTGCTCGCCCACCCGGGCGGCGCTGATGACTGGGCGGCACGAGTTTCGATCGCTGGTCACTCATACGATCGAGGGCAGGAATATACTGCGGGCGGGAGTGCCGATCATGGCGGATGCTTTTAAACAAGCCGGCTATCGCACCGGCATTTTCGGCAAGTGGCATCTGGGCGAGTCGCGCCTGTTCCATCCCCGCGACAGGGGTTTTGACCATGCCTTGCTCATTGGTGGGGGCGGAGTGGGGCAGACTCCGGACTACTGGGGCAGCACGATGTTCGACCCCTACCTTCAGGAAAATGGACAATGGAAGCCGTACAAAGGCTACATGACTGATATTTTTGTGAGTGAGGCCCAGCGCTGGATCGAAAAAGACAATAAGCCTTGGTTTTGTTACATGCCCCTCAATGCTCCTCACTCTCCTCACCAGATCTCGGACGAGTGGGTCGCTCCCTACCGCGCCATGGGCTTAAAGGAAGATGTCGCTAAATTCTACGGCATGATCGCCAATATCGATGCCCAAGTCGGGAAGCTTCTGGAATCCTTTGCCAAAGAGGGTCTCGATCGCGATACCGTGGTCATTTTCATGGGTGACAATGGATCTTCCATGGCCGATTTCACGGGCGGTTTGCGCGGCTCGAAAGCCTGTCCATATCAGGGAGGAGTGCGTGTGCCGGCGGTATTTTCGTGGAAAGGACGATTTCCGGCTGGGAGCACGGTGAACACCTTGGCGGGAATGTGTGACGTCTTGCCTACGCTGGGTGAAATCTGCGGTTTGGACCTATCGATGTTTCCAAAGTCCGATGGCCGCTCGCTTCTTCCCATCTTGCTCGCCGGGAAACAGCCTGCTGACTGGACGGACCGCACCATACCCGTTCACGTAGCCCGGTGGCCCTCGGGAACCACGGTGGATAAATTGAGCTTCAGGGGTTCCTCGATCCGCAACCAGCGCTACAGCCTCGTCAACGGCAAGGAACTCTACGATCTGCAAGCCGACCCCGGTGAATCCAAAGACATTTCCAAAGAAAATCCGGATGTCAGCGAGAGCCTCCGGGCGACTTATCTCGAATGGTGGAATGGGGTGAAGGACGATGCCCTCACGCTGCAGCCCCTTTTTATGGGCCTTCCCGGCCAAGGTCCCTTGGAGTTGACCCTCATGGACTGGCAACCCAGCCGCACGACCAAGGAGCCATTGGATGGCGGCGCTGGATGCAGCCAGGATGTCGTGAAGTCATGGATCTCTAGTGGCAAGTCTGGCCGTGTCGATGGAGCGACTGGCGGATGGATGATGAAGAACGAGAAGGCTGGCAAATACGAAGTGGAAATCCGCCAGCATCCTGCGGGCGTGGGTGCCGACAGCCCATTTTCGGAAGGGGAGGTCACGCTGAATATCGGAGGGAAAAATTTCACTCAAAAAATCGCCAAGGACGATGTTGTTGTGCGGATGGATGTGGATTTCCCCGCCGGCGAGCTTTTCTTCGAACCTGTGATTTCGGGCCAGCGGCCCTCCGGGAAACCCCAAGGCGCCTACTTCTGCCGCATTTCACCGACCTCAACGAAGGCGGAAAAATAAAATTTCGATTGCCTCTGGTATTTCGGGCCAGGCGAAGATAAATCGTAACCCTTTCCTTTTTCTATGATCCAAAAACAAGAATTCCAAGGCATCCACTCATCATGGATGGAAAGTGCGGCATTTGATTGGCGGGATGCCTCGCCGCTTGGAAACGGCGAGCTTGGAGCGATGCAATTCGGCGGTCTCGCCCACGAGCGCATCCTTTTCAACCATGAGCGCTACTTCGGCGGCGCCAGTTCGCCGGAACTACCCGAAAGTTCCCATATGCTCGCCGAGGTTCGAAGCCTGCTGGACGCCGGGGATTTCGGCACCGCGAACGATGTCTATCGCCGTGCTTGGCGCGAACTCGGCTACATCGCCGATAGTGCCCACTACATTCCCGGCCCGGTTTTGAACATCCGCCGCGAGATCCCAGGAGCCTTCCGCAGCTACCGTCGTTGGCTTGATTTCTCGAAAGGCGTCGCTGGGGTCGACTGGCAACTCAACGGCCAACAATTCCAACGTACCGCGTTTGTCTCCTCGGCCGATGCCTGCATTGTCCTCAACCCCTGTGAGGAAGGTGGCGCACCAGCCGAGATGATGCTGTGGTTTGCCCCGCAGGACCTCGCGGAAGCTATCGACCACACCGACCGTCAACAGCCATTGAACATCCGCCAGACCACGACCTTTGGTGCGGGTTGGCTCGCGTCGCGCTTCGACGGGCCGGACGAAGTGTCTTGCACCGTGATTGCACATTGGGGCGACCTCGAATCCACGCGTGTCGGCGGTCATACCGTGCGTGTTACTCCCAAGCCCGGTTGCCGCATTGTGGCCAACATGCTCATCGCACCCACGCCGGAGCAGTTGAAGGCGGAGACCGAAAGACTTGCCGCTCTCGTGGGTCGTACCGACCTGCAGGCCCGCCATGAGGCGATCCACAGCGAACGCTACGGCCGCTGCGTGCTCGATCTCGATGTGGACGGTGCGGAACTTTCCAATGACGAGCTTCTGCTCAAGGCCTACCGTGGCGATGTGCCCGACGCGTTGCTCGCGCGGCTCGCCAATTTCGGCCGCTACCTGCTCATTGCCTCCGCCAACAAAGGCACGCTCCCTCCGAACCTTCAAGGCATCTGGAACGGCAACTATCTCCCGCCATGGTGGTGCACTTTTTTCTTTAATGAAAACCTCCAGATGGCCATCTGGCCAGCCTTGCCCGGCGGCCTGCCCGAATGTGTCGAGGGTGTTTTCGATCTACTGGAGGAACGCATGGACGACTTCCGAACGAATGCAAAAAATATGTTCGCCTGCCGAGGCATTCTCCCTCCGCTCTATATGTCGCCCGAGTGCGGCCTGAAAAAGAATCTTCAGGCCCACGTTCAATTCTGGACTGGAAGCGGGGCCTGGCTCGCCCAGATTTATTTCGATTACTGGCTCCACACCGGCGACCGTGAGTTTCTTGCCAAGCGCGCGATCCCGTTCATGCGAGAGGTTGCCTGGTTCTACGAAGACTTCCTTGTCGAGGGCAAGGACGGACTCCTGCACAGCTACCCCGGCAACTCACCAGAGAACCACCCGCTGGGTCATGTCACTGCCAAGGGACATCCCGCCCGCATCTGCGTGGATGCCACGATGGATTTCGCTCTCGTTCGCGAGGTGTTGGGCAACCTCATCGAAGCCGTGCGCCTCATCGAGGGTGGCGACAATGAGGATACGAATCGCTGGCTGGGGATGCTCCAAAAGCTCCCGCCCTATCGCATCAATGAGGATGGCGCGATCGCCGAGTGGGTGGATCCACGTCAGAAGGACAACTACCACCACCGCCACCTCTCGCATCTTTATCCCCTTTTCCCCGGTTTCGAGATCACGCCGGACAGCACCGAGTTGTTCGAGGCCTGCCGCATCGCGGTGGAAAAACGCCTCGTCGTCGGATTGGCCGACCAGACTGGTTGGTCGCTTTCGCACATGGCGCACATCTACTCGCGCCTCGGCAAGCCCGGTCGCGCCCTGCAATCCTTGCAACTTCTCTGCCGCTCCGTTGTGGGTGTGAACCTCTTCACCGCTCACAACGACCTTCGCGACATGGGCATCACCATGGACTACCGCAAGGGACCCCGCCCGCTCGTCCAGACCGAAGCCAACAATGGCATCACGTCGGCCGTTTACGAAATGCTGGCATTCTCCACGCCAGGCATGCTCCGGTTGCTTCCGGCCCTTCCGTGGAGCTGGCGTCGCGGAAGCCTCAAGGGGCTCCGGCTGCGGGGTGGGGGATGTCTTGATCTCGAATGGGATCGCACCCAAGGTTGGTGGCGCGCCCGTTTCACCGGTGAAAAACGCAGGGTGCTTTTTGGCAATGATCGCGGAAAGAGCCTGGAACTCCAAAGCGAAACAACCGAGTCGGCTGAGGGAACCTACCACACGCTCGAAGGCGTGTTCCACGAGTCGGCCTATGTTGCATCGATTTGATGGGGTGCGCCGGAATCGCATTTCCGACACTGCCACCCGAGGTGCGCATTTGAAGTTGATCAACCAATACAAAATCAAATAGAATCCAAGATTCTCTTAAAACCACGAGAATCAGACCCCACACCGCCACGTTCTTATGCAAACCTCCCTCATCTGGATTGATTACATCAGCATCATCGGGGTGCTGGCCATTTCCGTCGGCATCGCCCTTTACTTCACCAAGTCCGGCGGCGAGAGCATGGAGTCCTTCTTTGTCTCGGGCCGCTCGCTTCATTGGTTGGCGGCGGGGGCCTCGTTGGCCGCGACCAGCTTTGCTGCCGATACGCCGCTCTGGGTTACCTCCCTTGTGCGGGAAAAGGGCATTCAGTATGTCTGGCAGTTCTGGGCTCCCTTTGTCGGATCCGTTCTTACGGTCGTGTATTTCGGCCGCCGCTGGCGCCGCATGGCTTTTCTCACGGACATCGAGTTCATCGAGACCCGGTACGGCGGAGGATGCGCGAAAATCCTGCGCGGCTGGAGCGGAGCTTTCGGCGCGCTGATTATTTGCCCGCTCATTTGCGGATGGGTGATCAAGGCCATGGAAACCATTTCGACCGAGGCTCTCGGCTTGCCCGATGACAAGCGGATTTACGCCACCATCGGTGTGGTTGCCGTGGGTATCGCTGTTTCGGTTTTCGGCGGCCTGTCCGGTGTGGTTTACGCCGACTTCTTCCAGCTTGTTTTGGCGACGCTCGGTACGATTTTGCTGGGAGTGATGTCGGTGATCGCCGTTGGCGGTCTGGATGTGCTTGTCGAGCGCCTTGGTGCCATCAGCAACTGGGCCGGCAACGATCTCAGCATGATGCCTGCCAAATTGCCTCTTTGGGACATGATCACCTTCATCGTTGTCGGTCTCGGGGTGGCTACCAGCGGTGGATACAACGCCCAGCGCCTTTTGGCGTGCAAGGACTCCCGCCACGCCAGCGGAGCGCAGTTGCTCCATACCATTCTTTACTTCGCACTCATGCCATGGCCATGGATCATGGTTGCCCTCTGCTCGATGGTTTTGATTCCCGAAATCGCCAAAGCCGATGCCGCCTATCCCAGGATGCTGATGATGGTTCTTCCAAGCGGAATGCGTGGTCTTTTGATCGCGGCGATGCTAGCCGCATTTCTTTCCACGATCTCGACCCTCTTCAACTGGGGGGCGTCCTATCTCATGAACGATATCTTCCGTCGTTTCATCAAGTCGGACTGCTCGGATAGGACCTACGTGGTCATCTCCCGCGTCGCCACTCTCTTGATTGCAACAGCCGGAGCGGTCGTTGCACTCACGGCGGATTCAATCCAGCAACTGCTCGTCATTTCCTATGTGCTCGGATCAGGTGGATTCCTCATCAACTTCATGCAATGGATGTGGTGGCGGATGAACCGATATGGTGCCGTTGCCGGGTTCCTTGCGGGGTGGATTGTTGTCATCGCCATGCTTCTATTCAAAGCCTTCGACCGCCCGATGGCTTGGATACTCAACCTGCCGGATACAGTGAGCTACTCGAGCACCCTCACGGTGACCGCAATGGGAAAGATGCTCGTCGACACATCGAACTATGATGGAATGGCCTTCTCTACCGCCGAATCACTGACCGGGGCGCGGATCGCCTTGGCCATAGTGTTAGTCACCATTTCCTCTGTCGTGGTGGCGCTCGTCACCCCCCCCGAGCCGATGGAAAATCTGAAGAAGTTTCTTCTCAAGGCCCGCCCGTTTTCATTCGGGTGGAAGCCCGTCATCCGAGCCCTCGGCGAGCCCTACGACGCCGTAGAGGACTTTGTTCGAACGATGCTTTCTTGGCTCATTTGCCTTGCTTCGGTCTTTGCTCTCATTCAGGGCATCGGTGAGCTACTCATTGGATCCAGATGGATCGGGTGCGGTCTTTTCGCCTTATCCGGTCTCACATTCTGGTGGACATACCGCCGTCTCCAGCAGGATTACGCGCACGAACTCAAAGCCTACGGGCGTCATCCCTGAGGACTTTAAAAATCGGCACCGTCGATTCGCAAACACGTTGGAAGGGAGTGCCCGTTTCGGGATATACACCCCTTTTGCCTTTCAAGCGGTTTCCGCAGCGTGAATGCGAGCTGCTGGGTGAAAAGGCTTGAGGCGGGTTTGGTTTTTTTGTGTGATGGGCATGCCTTCGTATTTTATGAATATCAGCCATTTAAAAGTCATTATTTCGATAATTCTCTTGGGGCTGGGTGCAGACTCTCTACAGGCACAGCAACCGGCTCCCGAGCCGATTCGTCCAGAGAAGCCGAACGTGATCCTTATACTCGCCGACAGCTTGGGTTGGCAGGATGTGAAGTGCTACGACATCGATAAACCCTCGCCCATGGAGACGCCGAACATCGACGCTCTGGCAAAAAAAGGTGTTCTTTTCCGTCAAGCCTACGCGGCCGCGCCGTCGTCTTCTCCGAGTCGCTGTGCGATTATGAGCGGCATTCATCCTGCCCGTGCGCAGAGAACGCATGTGCTGGGCGGGATTCCCGCTGTCCCATACAATCGGGAAGAGCATCGCATGATGCCGCCCTGGAATAGCGGGAGAACGCTGGAAAACGAATCGGCCCTCGCCAACGTGCTCAAACAAAACGGTTATACGACCGGTCACGCAGGCAAGTGGCACATGGGCATGGACCACTGCTCGTTCCCTCAGCCGAAAGATCAGGGATTCGATTGGACTCGCAGCAACCTTGGTGTGACGGCGGCGATGAAACCGAACCGCCTCGCCGGTTTTGCGACCGAAAAAAAAGACGACCGCTACCGCTTGGATGAGCAGGGATTCGCCCGTGACCAGAACAACGAGGACGCGCTGACCTTCATTCGGGAAAGCAAAGACAAGGCGTTCTTCCTCTATTATGCGACTTGGCTTGTCCACTACCCGATTCAAACCCGAAGCAAGGCGCTTCTGGATAAATATGTGAAAAAGCTGGGTGTCAGCCTACCCGCCAATCCCGAGGAGTGGAAGGGCGAGGGGCAAAGCAACCCCTTCTACTGCGCCATGGTCGAGGAGTTGGATCACTACATCGGGCAGCTCGTTCAATATCTTGAGAGCACAGACGACCCCCGCTGGCCCGGACACAAACTGAGCGAAAACACCTACCTCATTTTCACGTCGGACAGTGGCGGAATGGAAAGTATTTTCGGGCAGACCATCACGGACAACTACCCGCTCGATCGCGGTGCCATGTCGCTCATGGAGGGCGGCACCCGCGTGCCGCTCATCATCACCGGCCCAGGTATCAAGCCGGGAGTGGATTCCGAAGTCATGGTCAACGGGCTGGATTTTTACCCCACCATTCTCTCGCTCGCTGGAGCCAAGAAACCAGATGGCAAAAAAATGGATGGCCTCGATCTCTCCGCGCTATTGAAAGGCGATGCCATGAACGCTTCGCTTGTGCGCGAGGCCGATGGGAGGCCGCGCGACACCATGGTGTGGCACTTTCCCAACAGCGTCGCCCTCGAAAGCGCGATCCGCATCGGCGACTACAAACTCGTCCGAAACTACGATTACATCCGAAACCCCAGCAGTCCGCCGCTGGAGCTTTACCGGCTGTACAATTCCGAAAAAGGAAAGCCGCAGAGGGTGGATATCGAGGAGGCCAAAAACCTCGCAGACGAGATGAACGACCGCGCCGTGGCCATGAATAAACGCCTGGCCGAGATCCTTGCGGAAATGGGGGCGAGTTTCCCCTACCACAATCCCCATTTCAAATATGCGCTTCCTAATAAAGAAAGTGTGCCCACCATCCTCTCGCAGGAACTCAAGGAACAGACGGCGCAGGTCATCTACCAGAATAATGGAGCCAACGTAACGAATGCCCATTTGCTTTACACCACGAATGGCGGAGAGCCCTTCGAGGAGTGGTTTCTCATCCCGGCCAGCATCATGCCTGACAACAAAGTCGTCGCGCAGTTGCCGAAAGGAACCACGCACTATGTGTTCAATCTCATCGATCAAAACAATTTCTTGGTGAGCTACCCGGACCTGCCTGATTCCGAGACCGTCGAAAAACAAAAAATCAAATACTCGAAGCTTGCCCTAGCCGTTCCCAATCACACGCCGAAAACCCAAACCCCTAAAAACAAAAAAGAGTGACGAAGCTTATCCTCCCCGTATTCATTGCGATGCAATGGCTGAATGCCGCATGGGCGGCTGATATCGCCCCGCCAAAAAACGAAGTTCCCGCAAAACCGAATATCATTTTCATCCTGACGGACGATCAAGGCTACGGCGACCTTTCGGCGCACGGGCATCCGCTTTTAAAAACGCCGAACTTCGACCGCATGCACAACGAAAGTGTGAGGTTTGACAATTTCTACGTGAGTCCGTCGTGTTCGCCCACGCGGGCGGCGTTGCTGACGGGGATGCACGAGTTCCGCAGCGGCGTCACGCATACAAGAGAACCCAGAGAGCGGCTCCACAAAGATGTTGTGACCCTTCCCGAGTTGCTTAAAAAATCCGGCTATCGAACCGCCCTCATCGGGAAGTGGCATCTTGGCGGAAATACGGAAAAAGGATACAGGGCAAGCGATCGCGGCTTCGAACTCTACTCGAATGTTTATCGCAACTTGTTCGACGGACTCGTCAACCACAACGAAAAGTTGGTTCGAAAGGTCCCGGGGAAATTTCGTGAGGACATCTACTTCGATGAGGCCATGAGGTATATCGAGGAATGTGGCAACAAGCCTTACTTCTGCGAAATCGCCACAATCTCGCCGCACACGCCTTTGGGTGCTCCAGAGGAATTTATCGCGCCCTTTCGTGGCAAGGTTTCGGAAGAGGAGGCCACCTACTTGGGAATGGTCGCGAATCTCGATTACAACATCGGTCGGTTGCTGGATTTCCTGGCCAAGCGGAATCTCGATAAAAACACGATCATTGTTCTGATGAACGACAACGGACAGACCTGCGGGTTGGATGTTTACAATGCGGGAATGCGAGGCTGCAAGACCACCGCTTGGCAAGGCGGATCGCGTGCATTTTCCTTCTGGCGGTGGCCCGGACATTGGACCCCCCATCAAGTTGACAACCTCACGGCGCATTTGGATTTCCTGCCGACGATTTGTGAAATCACAGGAACGCCCGTTTCGAAGGGCCTTCGGAGCCAACTTGAAGGTTTCAGCCTTGTTCCGCTTCTAGAGGCAAAAGGGCCGCTTTCTTGGCACGACGACCGCATGGTGTTTATCCATACGGGACGTTGGCCCAGCGGCATGGCCGCCGCCCACAAGTATGCGAAGGCCTCGGTATTGCAGGGGCATTTTATGCTGGTGAGGAATCGTGCATGTGATGAGCCTACCTGCTCTGGAGAACTTCGCGGGGAATGCGACGGACTGCGCGCTGTCGAGAAGGGTAGCCATGTTGGGACTTACACCAAAAACAATGCCCAATTCCACTGGGGTGCAACGCCTCCGGGTCGGTGGGCGCTTTACGATTTGAAAAAGGATATCGCCTGTCGGCACGACCTGGCGCAGAAAAGGCCGGAACGCGTCAAAGCCATGGCTGCGGCCTACGATAAATGGTGGGATGATCTTTATCCCGTCATGATCAAACGTGGGGGGGATGACGAATTGATGGAAATAAAAAATAAACGTGCTGAAGAATCAGCAAAAAACCGTTGGTTTATGGGCCTCCTGCCATGCCTTCCAAAGAAAAATTAAGTGATCACGCATAGAATTTTACTCCCCATATTTACAGCTTGGCAATGCCTCGTGGCGCTCGCCTTGGCTGACGGACCCGCAACGCAAAGCCCAGCTCCGTCAAAACCAAATATCATTTTCATCCTGACGGACGATCAAGGCTACGGTGACATGTCGGCGCACGGGCATCCGCTTTTAAAAACGCCGAACTTCGACCGCATGCACAATGAAGGCGTAAGGTTTGATAATTTTTACGTGAGTCCGTCGTGCTCTCCGACTCGGGCTGCGCTATTGACCGGCATGCATGAGTTTCGCAACGGGGTCACGCACACGCGAGATCCTCGCGAGCATTTGCACAAGGACGCCACCATCCTTCCGCAACTCCTCGCGAAATCCGGCTACAAAAATGGATTCGTAGGAAAGTGGCATTTGAGCCAAAGTCCCGGCTATGGTCCCGAAGAGAGGGGATTTGATTGGTGCTCGACCAACGAGAAGGGACCACTTGAACACTTCGACCCAGTTATGATCAGGAACGGGAACAAGGAAAAAGTCTCGGGCTTTCGTGAAGACGTCTTCTTCAACGAGGCCATGGCATTTATCAGCGAAAGTGGCAACAAACCGTTCTTTCTCTACCTCTCAACGTACTCGCCACACGCTCCTCTGGCTGCTCCAGAAAGCTATATCGCCCCCTTCCGTGGGAAGGTGGACGAGGAGCAAGCCGCTTACCTCGGAATGGTGGCAAATCTGGATTACAATATCGGTCGGCTATTGGATTTCTTGGCGGAGCGGAAGCTCGATAAAAACACGATCATTGTTCTGATGAACGACAATGGGCAGACCTGCGGGTTGGATGTTTACAATGCGGGAATGCGCGGTTGCAAAACCACGGCTTGGCAAGGCGGATCGCGCGCGTTTTCCTTGTGGCGCTGGCCGGAAAAATGGGTGCCCCACACAGTGGACAACCTCACGGCCCATCTGGATTTCCTGCCGACCATCTGCGAACTCACCGGCACCGAAATTCCCAAACCCTTACAGGATCAACTCCAAGGCTTCAGTCTCGTGCCGCTTCTGAACACCAAGGATCCCATCGCTTGGCACGACGACCGCATGGTGTTTATCCATACCGGACGCTGGCCCAGCGGTATGGCGGCCGCCCATAAGTATGCGAAGGCCTCGGTGCTGCAGGACCATTTTATTTTGGTCAGGAACCGCGCCTGCGATGCCCCGACCTGCTCCAGCGAGATTCTAGGCGAATGCGACACGCTGCGCGATGTCGAGAAAGGAGGCAAAACGGCGACCTACACGAAAGAAAACGCGCAATTCCACTGGGGTGTCACCCCGCCCGAACGCTGGGCGCTTTATGATTTGAAAAAGGATATCGCCTGCCAGAACGACATTGCGGATCAAAATCCGGAACGCCTCAAAGCCATGTCCGTCGCCTACGAAAAATGGTGGGATGAACTTTTTCCCGTCATGATCGCGCGAGGCGGCGATGCCGAATTGAGCGATATGATAAAAAAACGCGCCGAAGGACCCCCTAAAAATTCGCAGGGATCATCGGTGACGGAAGCCGCTAAAGATCAATCTGGAAAATAAGGAAAGAAGCCAGGATGGAATTTAAAAGGCTTTTGGCCTCATTTAATCAATCGCGATCGGGTCGGTGTTCCGCCTTTGTTTTGTCTGCGCTCATTTTGTCTGCGCTGGTTCTTTCGGCATGCAAAAAGACGTCCGGCGATAAAAAGACACGCCCGGAATACAAGGAAAGCTCGGTGTTGGATTTGTTCCCGGACTCGGGGCTTCCGCCATCCTGGGAAGAGACGACGTGTTCGTTCACCTACAAACCATCGGGATCGGAATGGAATCCGGGCGTGGACGAGAAGCAGGTCTTTCTAGCCAGCATTGAAAGTGGCAACTGGAGGCTTGGTGTGGGCAAGGGAGGACAAATTTACTCGCTCCGCGGTCCTTATGGGGAATCCGTGCCCCCCCAGCGGCAGGCATCGCCTTGGAATGATGAGGTCTGGCAAACGGTGGCAACCAGCGAGGCCTTGGCCGCACCCATTCAGGAATACCAACTGAACAACCCGATGAACTGGGCCGATGTCTATCCGATGCTGTTCTTTGCGCACCAGTCGGGCATTTATGTGGAGGGTGAGGGAGTTGATGGAGGGCGCGCCCCTGCCCCGTTTTATTCTCCTTGTCTGCGACAACGCTGGAATCCGGAAACCAAAACGCTCGAGTTGGTGAACTGGATGCAGCAGGCCCGCTCGCCCTGCGTCTGGAAATCGAATCTCCTCATTTATACGGCCTACAGGGATGCGGGCGGCGGGGTCATTGAGGCCAACCAAGTGATCCACAATTTCGGCGATATCGATGTCGACTATCTTAGCACGCCCTGGGGTGGCGTCCGCAAATCCAGCCTTCCCCATACGATCCTCTCCAAAGATGACGGCACTTGGGATGAACAAAAGGGGTCTTGGGGATGGCACGAGAATCCCAACCGCCTGCTGGCCTCCAGCGGGGGATGGGTGGCTTGGGTTCGCGAATTAGGAAAGGGCGACTCCCCGGCTCTGGCCAAGGTTTTCGGCCCCCATGCGGTGGGATATTTTGAAAAGCCAAAGGGACCTCCGATTCCCGGTCGCATCGAGGGAGAGAGGAAAATCATGTGGGGAACTGCAGGCGAAGGTAAGGAACGTGACTACGAAGTCTCGGAGCAGGTCACCAAGACCACATTGCGCCCGGGAGATTCTGTTTCGCTCCGATGGTATCTCGTGACCGGAACATTCGACCAGGTGCGCGAGGAGACGCGGAGGTTGTCCGGTCTCGCTGGAATACGCCAGATCGAGTTCGAGAGCAATGCGGTGCAGTCCGTCTGGATCAAGAATGGCAAAATCAACACGGCTGGGGAAGGCAAGCGCTGGGGCGCTTTCGCGGCCTTTCCTGCAAAGGACACTGTGCCTGTCTTCCTCTTGAAGGATCGAAAGACCGGAAAGCAACTCATCACGGCCGACATCTACGCGCTCGCCCCGACCGAGCCTTTCAAAAATGTTTTCCCAGCCGACCACAAGTTGCACGCCCTTTACCAAAACCGTGTTTCCTACAAGCAGTTCGATCCCCAGATCGGTTACGAAAATCTTCTGGGATATGCGTTCAAAGACTCGCCGAAAAATCACAAAACCAAGGACATCACTCCGCCAAAAGGGGTGGATCTGCATGAATCCGCACGGGCTTTGAAAATGATTCCGTGATGGAAAAATCCCCTCTGCGCCGAAAATCACAAACAAGCCAAGGACAGGAACTACAAAATCAAATGCAAATAGCCTCGACTGCCAGTCAGAAGTCAAACTCGTTTTGGAAAAGCGCAGGCCTCTGTTTGGCTATCGGCTTTTTGGCCGGTTGTGCGCCCACGGAAGTGCCTCCGACGGGCTATCCCGCCGTATCGATTCCCAAGAGCAAAAAGAAAGCAGTCCATCAATATGATTGGACAACCGACCACATGCACGTGGGCGTGCGCTGGCAACCATTCGCTATTCCCGGCAACGATGCCTATGACGCGACCCGACCCGTCATCACCAAGGACAGCAGCTACGCGCAGTTCTGGGTCTCTTGGGCCCAAGCCGAGCCGGATATCAAGAACACCGACTACAAAAATCACATGTCGGATTATTTGAAGGCCATCGACAATGCGGTGGACGCCTGCAGCGCCCAAGGACTCAAGACGGAACTCGTCTTCTGGCACTGTCCGGCCTGGGCGTCGGTGAGCGGAAAGGCGGGCCCGTGGAAGCCGAAGACCGACGAATACAGCGCATTCGTGACCCGCATGGCAAAGCATTTCAAGGGACGCGTGGAATCCTACCAACTCTACCATGAAGCCAATATGCACAGCATGTTGGAGGACGGGGACATCGATTTTCTTATCTCCGAAATCTTCATCAAGGGAGCGAAGGCCGTGCGTCGCGTTTATCAGGCGCCGCCGGCGAGATCTGTTTTGATTTCTCCTTCCGGAGCATCGCCGTGCGATGCCTGCCCGACTCTCGCAGGACTCGAAGGCAAAGGCGCTGTGGCGGCCCGCGATTACTTTCGAAGGCTGGCCTCGAATAAAGAACTCATGGGGTTGGTCGATTGCCTTGATATCAACGTCTCCGACCATTTTAACGGCTACGGAATGATGGATGGCGGTATCATCCCCTCGGTCTGGAACAGCTACGATCTCGTCCGAAAAACGCTGGATGAAAACGGCCATCGCGGGAAAAAAATCCTCTCCGCCGAGTCTTGGATCGTGTGGGACAGCTCGATCAATGCGGTGGATGTGAATGGCGACGGTGTCAAAAATGAAAAGGACGCCTATGACAAAACGGTCACGATCCTAGGGAAGTGCCTTGAGCGAGGACTGAACACCATCAACCTCCCGTGGTCGGACAACGAAAGTTCTTGGTCGATGGGTCTCACCAAGCGGCGCGACTACAATGGAAGGATCAAGCAACTCGCCCGCCGAAAAGTGATCCCCGCAAATGATGAGGGACCGGATATTGTCACCACCAAGATGGGGCTGAAGGGAACGGATTGCGATTTCAAGATCCAGAAGGCTGATGAGGCTTTCAAGATCAAGGACTACATCAACCCGCCCGACCCCAACCACCTGCATTATTATGTTTGGCGTTGGTATGCGCAGATCGCGGGCGGCACGGACGAGGTGATTCGCCATGCCATTGCCGGAGAGGAGGGCAACGATATTGCAGTGGCCGGGCCAGGCTGGACTGGCAACGAACAATACAAGATATCCTCCTACAACCGCACCAAGAAAACCTTTACTGTCCTTGTTTACTCAGGAGGTGCGAATGGCAAGACTTGGACGCATGTGACCATCCCCTCCACCATCCAAAACGGGAAATATTATAATAATGAATTCTCCAAAGTGGACTTCCGTGGCGAAGGATTCCCCGAGGGCTCGAAATACAAAGCCCGCATCATTACCAAAAACATCAGCCGGGAAACGGGCCAAGACGTCGATGTGCGCGTGACCAATAGCAAAACGATGAAAGTCGAGGAGGGCAAACTGACCGTGCCTGTAATCGATATGAATAAATTCACGGCGATCGAATTTTACAGGGTCGATTGAGCGGTGCTGACTTTGAAGGGTGGAAAAGTAATACTGTGATGGCTCCAGCATCAGAGGGCGGACTCGTGAAAAACTCACGAAGGAACCTCCGTATCGGGATTATCGAGGGGCTTCTCTCGACGCCGTATTCGGTGGCGGTGGTACCCGGTTCCTTCATTATCGCCGCGCTACTCACGCAGTGGTTCGGAATCGGGAAATCGAGTTTCGGATGGATCGTCTCCATGCCATCCTGGACGAACGTGCTCCAGGCGGTCTTGCTTCCCTTCCTCGCGCGAGGGATGACGCCCAAAGGGCTTGTGCTTGGCATGGGATGGTTCAATGTGACGTTGTGGGCCTTGATGGCGGCGCTCATCGGGTTTCTTCCTCGGAACGACTCCAGTGCGACGGTCACCTTCTTCCTCGCCTTCTTTTTTTTCGCCAGCGCGAGTGCCGCGTTTCAGTCCGTTGGTTGGATCACTTGGGTGCGCGAATGGGTTCCTTCAAAAATTCGGGGGACCTATTTGGGCAAACGGAATTCCTGGATGGGCGTTGCGACCATGGGGTTCCTGGCTCTTGTGATGTTGGTGTTTAAAAATCATAAGGATTCACTGCCACCTTACCTCTGGGTGCTCGGCGCGGTCGTGGTGGGCCGGCTTCTCGGACTTCTGTTTATGCGTGGCATCCGAACGCGACGTGATGGTGTTACTTTGGCTGCGCCAAGACTCACGCAAGCGCTTCGGGATTGCCGATCCGCTCCAGGTCTGCCGATGTTCATTCTTTTTTCGGCTTGGATGAATTTCTGGATGGGTTTTACGGGCCCCTTTGCTTCCGTCTTTTGTTTTGAGGAACTCGGTCTGGATCCTGGAGTTTTCGCCACTTTTACAGCCCTTGCCGCGCTCTCAGGCATTCTGGGTTGGGTCTTTTGGGGGCGAATCTCTGATCGGGCTGGCAATGTTCCCGTCATTGTGGTCGGGCTCCTGCTTTGGGAGATGTCGAATTTTTTTTGGGTCTGCCTCCAACCCTCCAATGCGTGGTTGCTCTATCCGATGTTTGTTTGGTCGGGTTTTTTTTCCGTGGCGTTTTTCATGGGCGTCTTCAACCTTCTTCTCAACCTGTCTCCCGGAAAAAACAGCATGTCCGCGATCAGCATTCACATGGCAGTGACCTCGCTGGCTTCAGCCGTCGCTCCTATTATTGCGGGCAGCCTTTTGCAGGAATTTCTGGTGCAACGCGGAGGTGGGATGGCGATCTATCAAATCGGATTCGCCATGAAGAGCCTCTCGCTGCTCGTTGGGCTCCTTCTTCTCTTTCCAATTCGCGAGCCGGGCCGCGGACCACGGCGCTCGATGCCTGTGGCCTTCCGTGCCATCAGCCAAACCATGGCAACCCAAGGGCTCGAGCTATTTTTGAACCTCATCCCCACGCGCAACAATCCAAGCAAAAAGAGAGACGCAAAACCCTAAGCCCGGATGCAACAGAACATCCAAAGGTTAATAATCAGTCGTTCTTTAAAAACAGATCAACCTATTATTGATTAATGTAATAGGGGTTA
>JALQZP010000360.1:0-399 GCA_023258235.1 Terrimicrobiaceae bacterium
GCTTCGGCGTAGTGCTTGAATTCCATGGTGTAGGTGGCACGGCCTTGCGACATGGATCGCAAAGTCGTGGAGTAACCAAACATTTCAGACAAGGGCACTTCTGCTTTGATGGCTTTGCCGCCACCGACCATGTCGTCCATGCCTTGGACCATGCCGCGGCGTGAGGACAAGTCGCCCATCACGTTGCCGGCGTAGTCTTCAGGGGTTTCAACTTCTACAGCCATCATTGGCTCCAAGATAACTGGGCTCGCTTTTCGGCAACCTTCTTTGAAGCCAAAAATCGCCGCCATCTTGAAAGCCATTTCGTTCGAGTCCACATCATGGTACGAACCGAAGTGCAGAGTGACTTTGACGTCAACCACTGGATAACCAGCCAAAACGCCTTGGCCCAATGCTTCG
>JALQZP010000360.1:410-658 GCA_023258235.1 Terrimicrobiaceae bacterium
CTTTTTCCACCGCAGGGATGTATTCGCGTGGAACCACACCGCCCTTGATAGCGTCGACGAATTCAAAGCCTTTGCCAGCCTCTTGGGGCTCGATCTTGAGCACCACGTGCCCGTACTGACCCTTACCACCCGACTGGCGCACAAACTTGCCTTCGGCTTCAGCCACTTCCTTGCGAATTGTTTCGCGGTATGCCACCTGAGGCTTACCGACGTTGGCTTCCACACCAAACTCGCGCTTCATGCGGTCA
>JALQZP010000361.1 GCA_023258235.1 Terrimicrobiaceae bacterium
AGACAGCACTCCGGCGTGCCCGCCGGACTGCCTCGCCGCCAACATCGCTGCGTCGATGGAGTGGCGCGTCATCATCTCCTGTGCCTTGGCGGTGAAGGCCTCCGCCTCGGCTTCGAACGTGGTTGCCTCTGCCTTCTGTACCAGCAGCCCGGCAGCGATTCGGCCGTCAGCCAGTACGACAAGGACGACGTGGAGGCCATCGGCCTGGTGAAGTTCGACTTCCTGGGCCTGGCCACACTGACCATCCTGGAGCTGGCCAAGGACTTCATCCGCGCCCGTCGCCCTGGTGAGCAGGACTTCGCCTTCGAGACGGTGCCGCTGGACGATGCCCAGGTCTACCGGCTGTTCTCCGAAGGCCGCACCGAGGCCGTGTTCCAGTTTGAATCGGGCGGCATGCAGCGCATGCTGCGCGACGCCAAGCCCAGCCGGCTGGAGGACCTGATCGCCCTGAACGCGATGTTCCGCCCTGGGCCGATGGAGAACATCCCGAGCTTTTGCGCCCGCAAGCATGGCCGCGAGGAGATCGTCTACCCGCACCCGCTGCTGGAGCCTGTGCTGTCGGAGACCTACGGCATCTTTGTCTACCAGGAGCAGGTGATGCAGGCCGCGCAGGTGCTGGGGGGCTACTCGCTCGGAGGCGCTGACCTGCTGCGC
>JALQZP010000362.1 GCA_023258235.1 Terrimicrobiaceae bacterium
CGCTGCACGACCCAGTTCACATAAAACAACCCGCCGAGCCCGAGAAAAACCAGCACGCAAAAAAGCGCGAGCAGGCGGTTGCGGAATTTTTTACTCATGGAAAACATTTGCGTCCGACCCGCTCCGTCGGCAATATGAATCTCCGTTTTGCCCTGTGGTGTAATGGTAACACAGTGCCCTTTGGAGGCATTATTCATGGTTCGAGTCCATGCGGGGCAGCCACCTTGATCTGATCTAGCTTTGCGGGTGGTTGCCTTAAGAAAAATCGAAAAGTGGGAAAGAAAAAGGGAAATTTTCCACCAACTTCCATTGCTGTTATCCAAGTTCACCGATGCTTTCTGCGTGTGGTTTTCAAACAAGCCATCGCATCAAAATCAGATCTTTTTTATCTCCTCATAATTTTCTTTTTCGACAATGACGCGCTTGGGACCACCGTGAATCTATCGTGAAATCCCCTCCCTGCTCGAATAGCATCTCCTCGCCTCATGAAATTCGCGCAGACCGAGATTAATTTGACGGGCGTGGGTAATGAAAAGATGCCCTCATTCCTCCAGCGGCTTTCGGTTAGGGAGGCACCGCTCGGCAGACCGGTCAAGCGCTAATCGGCTATTTCTTCCGTCGCTTCTTGGGCGGGGGCGGACTCGAAGATAGCT
>JALQZP010000363.1 GCA_023258235.1 Terrimicrobiaceae bacterium
CGCAACATTAATGCCGACGCGCTCCTTAAGCCTATCTTCGGCGGCAAGTCCCAAGTCACCATGTTCGAGATGACCAAGCTCGTCTCGTCGCACGTGAAGTAAGACTCGATCCTTTTTCCAAAAACCCCTCCTGCCATCGCGCGGGAGGGGTTTTTTGTTGCTTGAGCGCGGCCTGATTGAAGTCTGGCTCCACGCCATCGGCCTAAATCTTGCGACGCTGTGCGACAGCTTTCAGAAAAAACTCGCCCGTCATGCGGGACTGAAGGTGCCGTTCTAAAAAGTGGGGAAAACTGCTCGGGGGGGGACTTGAACCCCCATGCCTTGCGGCATGCGCCCCTCAAACGCACGTGTCTGCCATTTCACCACCCGAGCGAGGGAGTGGAAATCTAGGGCCCGGCTCCGGCGATGCAAGCCGGATTTTTTCAGCCGCGCTTTTTTCGGGAGGGCTTTTTGTAGGCCACCTTGCGTCGAGCGGGAAGAGCGGAGGGCGAAGCGCCCGTCTTGAGTTCGTTGATCTGATCGCGGAGAAGGGCCGCGCGTTCGTATTCCAAACGCCCTGCGGCGTCGGCCATGTCGCGCTCGAGCTCGCGGATCAATTCACCGACATCGAAGTTCGCGCCACCCTCTTGTAGCATCGAGGACTCACCGCTGC
>JALQZP010000364.1 GCA_023258235.1 Terrimicrobiaceae bacterium
GAGGTTCCCGACCAGGCCCTCGACCCGAACGCCACGGTGATCAAAGTGGAAATCACCGGCGCTCCAAAGGTTTCCAAGGTTTTCATCAAACCCAACGAAGACGGCTCGATCGAACTGCCAGCCGCTCTGTCCGATTTTCCGACCCCTGCCAAAGGCGGCACCCCGATCTTCCAGGAAGGCGAGACCGGAAATGAAGTCGGCCATTGGAACAACGCTGAAGCGGCCGTGAGTTGGGAATTCACCGGCGCCAAGCCCGGCGAATACGAGGTTTTGGCCGAAGTCTCCGGACTCAAAGACGCCAAGGTCTTCGTGGAAATCGGCGACCAAAAGCTCGCCGCCCCCCTCGCGGGCACCAAGAACTACGCCAACTACAAAATCCAAAACCTCGGAAAAATCCGCATCACGCAGGAAGGCAACCAAATCCTCGCCGTCAAACCCGACCCGACCGACTGGACCGCCTTCAACCTCCGCAAAGTCACGCTCCAGCCCGCCAAGTAGCGCGTAATACCAATATCGCCTAGCAAGTAGATTTTTTGATTTTGGCGATAACGTTTACTTCAACCTGCATCCATTCGTGAATCAACGTGGCGACCTTGGCTGGATCGCTCCAGAGCCGCCCACGGCGATGATGTGATCTTACAGGTGCC
>JALQZP010000365.1 GCA_023258235.1 Terrimicrobiaceae bacterium
CAACTTGGATTCGCAACAATCTAGTGCCAGTTGTAATTGTTCCTGTAGTGAGGGAATGCCAGAGAAATCCGTTCTATAAAAGAGCTATGTGTGAGCTATAAAGCCTAGTTTGAATGTAGCACGCTATTTAGTCCGCCCCATGATCCACTTCTTGGCAGAACTTCAAGAGCCCCACTCTCTGAGTTTCTTCTTAGTAAAATTCCGTTAGCGCCAGATAGCTCCCGTGCCTTTACGACCTTGCCATCGGGAAGTTTCACTTTCGAGCCCGCTGTGATGTAGACGCCAGCTTCAACTACGCAATCATCACCAAGTGAGATTCCAATTCCAGAATTTGCTCCAAGTAACGTCTTCTTTCCAATAGAAATAACTTCTTTGCCACCACCACTTAGAGTTCCCATAATCGATGCACCACCACCGATATCGCTGCCATCACCTACAACAACTCCCGCTGAAATTCGACCCTCGACCATCGAGGCGCCGAGAGTGCCGGCGTTGAAGTTAACAAATCCTTCATGCATCACCGTAGTGCCAGGAGCAAGATGAGCGCCAAGACGGACCCGATCGCCATCTGCGATTCGAACTCCATCTGGGATTACATAGTCAATCATCCGCGGAAATTTATCTACACCGTAAATCACTAAAGAG
>JALQZP010000366.1 GCA_023258235.1 Terrimicrobiaceae bacterium
AGGAGGTGGAGCCGGTTTCCTCGATCGTGAAGCGGTTCTCCACCGGTGCGATGAGCTACGGCTCGATCAGCGCCGAGGCCCACGAGACGTTGGCGATCGCGATGAACCGCATCGGTGCCAAGAGCAACACGGGCGAGGGTGGCGAAGACCCCGAGCGCTACGTGCCGATGGCAAACGGCGATTCGAAGCGTTCGGCGATCAAGCAGGTGGCCTCAGGTCGATTCGGGGTGACGAGTGAGTACCTCGTAAACGCCGACGACCTGCAGATCAAGATGGCCCAGGGGGCAAAGCCGGGCGAAGGCGGACAGCTGCCGGGCCACAAGGTGTATCCGTGGGTCGCCAAGACCCGTCACTCGACGCCGGGCGTCGGTCTCATCAGCCCGCCGCCGCACCACGACATCTATTCGATCGAGGACTTGAAGCAGCTCATCCACGACCTCAAGAATTCGAACCCTGCCGCACGCGTGCACGTGAAGCTCGTCGCCCAGGTCGGCGTCGGCACGGTCGCTGCCGGCGTGAGCAAGGCGAAGGCCGACGTCGTGCTCATCTCGGGACACGACGGTGGAACAGGGGCGTCGCCGCTCACGTCGTTGAAGCACGCGGGTGCGCCGTGGGAACTTGGTCTCGCCGAGGCGCAGCAGAC
>JALQZP010000367.1 GCA_023258235.1 Terrimicrobiaceae bacterium
CGCCGGGCGTGACCCGTACACCATCGTCATTCCGCCACCGAACGTGACCGGCGTGCTCACCATGGGGCACGTGTTGAACAACACGCTCCAGGATGTGCTGATCCGCCGTGCGCGGCTCGAGGGCCGCTCCGCGATGTGGCTGCCGGGCACCGACCACGCGGGCATCGCGACGCAGACCGTGGTGGAGCGCGAGCTGCGCAAGCAGAAGAAGACGCGGCATGATTTCGGCCGGGAGAAGTTTCTCGAGAAGGTCTGGGAGTGGCGCCACGAGAAGGGCGGCATCATCCTCGAGCAGCTGCGCCGGCTGGGGGCCTCGTGCGACTGGGATCGCACGCAGTTCACGATGGACCCGCATTATTCGCGCGCGGTCCTGACCGTGTTCGTCGACCTTTTCCGCAAGGGACACATCTACCGCGGCAAGCGCATGGTGAACTGGTGCCCGGTCTCGCAGACCGCGCTCAGCGACGAGGAGGTCATCATGAAGCCGGTTAACGGCACGATCTATCGTGTCCGCTACGAGCGCGTCGATGCCCCGGGCGTTTTCGTGGAGGTCAAGACGACCCGTCCGGAGACGATTCCCGGCGACGTGGCGATCGCGGTGCATCCGGAGGATCCCCGTTACGCCGGTTGGGTGGGCAAG
>JALQZP010000368.1 GCA_023258235.1 Terrimicrobiaceae bacterium
GCAGCGCATCGATCACCAGGACATCGACGCCGCGCGCCGCCTCTTCAGCCTCGGGAGGCACAGATTGGCAATCGGTGAAATAGGCAAAAAGGCGACGGCCGTTTTTTTCAAAGACCAGACCGTTAGTGATCATTCTGCCGTGCGGCAAATCGACCGGGACGATGTCGAACCCACCCAGCGAAAACCGCCCCTGCATCGTTATTGGATCCGGGCGGACATAATTCGGGTATCGCGCGGAACCATCGAAGGCGTATTGGAAAACGCGCTGCAGGCTTGCGAGGGTTTGGGCAGAACCGTGCACGGGGATCGCCTTGTTTTCGAGTTCGCAAAAACGGCGCAGATCGTCGAATCCCAGAATGTGGTCCACATGCGAGTGCGTGTAGAGCACGGCATCGAGACGCGTGATGTTTTCTCGCAAGCACTGAGTGCGGAAATCCGGTGTCGTATCCACGACGACCGAAAGCGTGGGCATTTGGATATGGATCGCCGTGCGGAGGCGCTTGTCGCGGGGGTCGGTGGATTTGCAAACGGCGCATTCGCAACCGATCACCGGGATGCCATGCGATGTGCCCGTGCCGAGAAATGTGATTTGAAGTTCCTGCATCGCTTGGAATCGGGCGTGGAGCGTGGCATAGTTCC
>JALQZP010000369.1 GCA_023258235.1 Terrimicrobiaceae bacterium
AAGTTTTTCATTGACGTGCGGCGACGCGCAGCAGCCACCTTCGTGCGCTCCAAAATCGCGTCAGGAAGTTCTATTGTTGTCTTCATATGGCTATAAATATGGCCATTCCGCGCCATCGCCAAGAACTTTTACCTCGAATCCGGCTTTTGAGGTGAAATTTCGGGGCTGAAATCCGGTTCAGATCGTTCTTCATCTCCTCGATCCGCTGCTCCACGGTCGCACGCCGGTTGGCGGTGTCGATTTTGTCACACCACAACTGTTCATCTACCTCTCCGCTCAAAACGACCTTTTTTAAAAGCCGTTTTCGGGTTAATACTCGAGACGTTTTGCATAGACATTCTGGCAAACATATTGGATTCGAAAATAATAAAAAAAGAGGCCCATCTTTCGATAGGCCTCTCAGTTTTATAGATAGTCTTGTTAATTTTAACCTTGGAGCAGTTTGACAAGCGACTGTTGGCTGGTGTTGGCTTGAGCCAGCATGGCAGTGCCACCCTGCTGAAGAATCTGAAAGCGCGCGAGTTGCGTACTCTCGGAAGCAACGTCCACATCGATGATACGGCTGTTTGCTGCCTCAAGGTTGAGCGCATTGATTTTCAGATAGTCCATAGCAAATCCAACACGACTAGCCTC
>JALQZP010000036.1 GCA_023258235.1 Terrimicrobiaceae bacterium
CGACGGGGCGAGCAACAATGGTGTTGAAAATATTCGCGACCTTCGCGACAACGCCGCCTACGCACCCAGTCGCGGCCCTTTCAAGATTTACCTCATCGACGAGGTTCACATGCTCAGCACTGGGGCCTTCAATGCCCTCCTCAAAACCCTTGAGGAACCGCCGGCCCATGTGAAATTTATTTTCGCAACCACCGAGGCGCAAAAAGTGCCGGCGACTATCACCAGCCGCTGCCAGCGATTTGATCTTCGTCGTATTCCCTCGGAGCTGATTCAAAAACATCTGCTCTATATCGCGGAGAACGAGAAAATAGCGCTGGATGCCGATGCCGCCGATGCCATTGCGCATGGGGCTGACGGCGGTCTTCGCGATGCCGAGAGTATGCTGGATCAAATGGTCGCCTTCTGTGGAGAGCGAATCACCATGAATGATGTGATGGATGTCTTCGGCTTCACACCACGTGAAGTCGTTGCGAATTTGGCCCAGGCGCTTTTTGCAGCCGACGCCCAAGCCGCGCTAGGCATCGTCGCCATGCAGTCCGAGGCCGGCAAGGATCTTTCCCGCCTCACGGCCGAGCTTGTCGGTCATCTCCGTGACAAACTTGTGGCGCAGGCCTGCGGCGGCGAAATCGAGGTGCCTCAAGCGAAGCTCCTCGAACTCATCGAGCACTTCGGTGGCGCTGAATCCGCAATGAAGTGGGTCGCTGACAAAAAACTCCAACTCGATGTGGCGGTGATCAAAGCCCTTCACCTCCTCGATGAGACCAGTCTCACGGACGTGATCGATGCCCTGTCCGGGCTTTGCAGCGGCGAAGTGCCCGCGCCCCGTCCCGCCCGTCCGCTCGCGCCATCGCGTCCAGCGGAGTCGCCTGTATCTGTCCCTGTTTTCAAGGTCGTCGAGCCTGTGGTTTCAGCTTCAGTTTCAACCCCTGCGCCGCCTCTCAAGGGCTTGGAGTCTACCCCTTCCAATGTGGTTTCGCATTTGGATGCTCCTACATCGTGGGATAAAATTGCTGCCGATTTTGCAAAAAACTCTTTCATCCGTTTCGGTTGGTTGCGTGACGGCGTGTTCGACAGGATTGAAGATGGAAAGGGTATTGTTCGCTTTCCCATGTCGGCTAGGGACTCCGCCAGTTCGATTTTCATGGAGCAGGGGATCAAGGATATCGAGTCGCGGTTCCTGAAAGATTTGGGAAAACCGCTGCGCATTGTGTTTGAATTCGATGAGCAAATTCAGCCCGAGATCCCAGAGGAAATTCGCGAGGAACCCGTGCCAGCGCCTGCTCCGGTGGTCGAAACGGTCGCTCCAGAAGTTCCTGTCGATCCCATGGAGAACTTCCTTAATGACCCGCTTATAGAAAAAGCCCTCGAAATATTCAAAGGCACTCTTCAGACTCAAACACCATGAACATCGCAAAAATGTTAAAAGAAGCGCAGCGCATGCAGGAACGCATGGCTGATGCCCAAGCCGACCTCTCGAACCGGATCGTTGAATCCACCTCGGGCGGCGGAAAAGTCAAGGTCACCGCAACGGGTACCGGCGACATCACCGCTATCAAAATCGATCCGCAAGTGGTCGATCCGAACGATGTCGAGATGCTTGAGGATCTGGTTCTCAGCGCTGTTCGCCAGGCGGTCAACGATGCAAAAAAAATCGCAGGTGATGAAATGGGAAAGCTCACCGGCGGCCTCAAAATCCCAGGACTTTCAATGTAATGTCTGTCTGCTCCGATAAATGGATTCGCCGGATGGCGAAGGAAAAGGGAATGATCGATCCGTTCGTGGACGGACAGATCAAAACAACGGACGATGGGGGGCGCGCGATCAGTTACGGGCTTTCCAGTTACGGTTACGACCTCCGCGTCTCAAACGAGTTCAAGGTTTTTACGAATGTGTTCGGTAGCGTTGTTGACCCCAAGGCGTTTGATGACCGTTCATTCGTGGATATGGAGACCGATGTGTGTGTGGTGCCGCCGAACTCATTCGCGCTCGCCCGCAGTGTCGAGTATTTCCGGATTCCCCGCGAAGTGCTTACGATTTGCGTCGGGAAATCCACCTACGCCCGTTGCGGCATTATTGTGAATGTGACCCCATTTGAGCCGGAGTGGGAAGGGCATGTGACTCTGGAGATTTCCAACACAACGCCACTGCCCGCCAGAATCTACGCGAACGAAGGTCTCGCCCAAGTCGTCTTTTTCCTCGCCTCCGAGGTCTGCGAGACCAGTTACGCGGATCGGGCCGGAAAATACATGCACCAACGCGGAATCACGATTCCACGGTAGTGAAAGACGCGCTAGCTGTCATGGCTGGTGGGGCGGTTGGAAGCTTGGCAAGATGGTTTGTGTATGCAGTTCTTGCGAACTTCCGCTGGGCGGCGGACTTCCCCTACGCGACGCTTTTTGTGAACGTCTCGGGATCCTTCGGTATCGGTCTGCTGGCGGCCATTCTAAGCGACGAAGGCCTTCTCAGCGCGCCGCCCAGTATTCGTACACTCATAATGGCTGGATTCGTTGGAGGTTTCACGACCTTCTCCGCATTCAGTCTTCAAACACTCGATCTGGTGCGCAGCAATGCTTGGCTGGAGGCTTGGCTTAATGTTCTTCTCAGCATCACCCTCGGTCTCGCCGCCGTATGGCTAGGCAGCCATACCGCTCATTTGTTAAGTTCGGCGTCAGGGAAATAACGGCTCAGGTAGGCTGATCGCCTTCCCGGATCTGCTCCGGTGTCATGGGCTTTTGAGCCAACGGGTTTGTCTCACCCAAAATGATTGTACTCGAGCGGTGTGGATCTTTTGCTGCGGAGATCCAAATCGACACGTGGATCACAGGCAGCTAGTCTCACTCCCACATGGCTGGAATTATTGTTCGTCCGCGCGCCCGCATTTTGCATGGGCATGATTGGGTCTATGCGACCGAAATATTAAAAACATTCGGGTCGCCCGTTGATGGCGATCTTGTTTCCATTAAGGACGGGCGGGATCACCTTTTGGGCGTGGGTATTTATAATTCCCGCTCGCAGATTGTTGTACGTCGAATCTCGCGTCATCGTCAGGAACTGGATGAGGATTTTTTCAATCGCCGCATCGCCCAGGCCCTCGAATACAGACAGCGCGCGGGTTGCCGGAGCGACCTTGGTCGTATAATATGGAGTGAAAGCGATGGGTTGCCCGGCGTGATTGCCGACCGCTATTGCAGCGTGTTGGTGCTACAGACTCTCACTCTGGCGATGGATCTCCACAAGAGCCTGATCGCTTCCTTGCTCGCTGCTGCCACGGGAGCCACCTGTGTGATCGAGCGCAACGATGCGCCGGTCCGTGTCGCCGAAGGGTTGCCATTAACCACGGGAGTTTTGTTCGGGGAAAAGCCAGGCCCCATTGAGGTGGAGACGGCGGGAGTTCGCTTCCTTGTGGATGCCCTCGCGGGACACAAGACCGGGCTTTATCTCGACCAAGTGGAATCCTACGGGATCGTGGCTGCGCTTGCGAATGGTCGCTCTGTGCTGGATTGTTTTTCAAACCAAGGTGGGTTTGCTCTGGCTTGTGCCAAAGCGGGAGCGTCCGCCGTGACGGCCGTGGAATCGGGGGCCGAAAGCGTCGCGCGTCTTCGCGAAAATGTCACCCGCAACGAAGTGGATGTGAATGTCCGTGCCTCCGATGTGTTCGATTTTTTACGTAATCCCGACCGTTCGGAATACGACATCATCATTCTCGACCCGCCGTCCTTTACCAAAGCGCGTGGAAAAGTCGGTGACGCGCTACGGGGTTACCGTGATTTGCATGCGCGTGCGGCCAAGTTGCTTTCCAAAAATGGCACGCTGGTCACCTTCTCCTGCTCGCACCATGTCGCAGGGCATGAGTTTGAAAATGCAATTTCCGAGGGTCTTTACGATGCGCGCCGCAACATGCGACTCACTCGCCGCCTGGCCCAACCCGCCGACCATCCGGTCGTCTTGGGACTTCCCGAAACCGAATACCTCAAGGGCCTCATTCTCGACGCCATGCCGGGAAGGTAGGATTCAGCTTCTTCGGCAAAGCGGCCATGACACTCGAACCTCTGATTAAGCGGTTAAAATTCACTTGTCAGTCACCATCGCAAACTCAAAGCTACACGTTCATTTTTTATGCCAAACACAATACTTGTCGGTGCCCAGTGGGGCGACGAAGGAAAAGGAAAGATTATCGATTTTCTCACGGATGAGGCCGACATTGTCGTTCGCAGCCAGGGAGGGAATAATGCCGGACACACGATCGTTATTGGGGGGGAGAAATACGTCCTCCATCTCATCCCCTCCGGCATCCTCCGTCGGTCGAAAACGTGTGTCATTGGCAATGGTGTCGTGATCGATCCCGTGTCTCTTGTCGGTGAAATCGAAGGCCTCGTGGCACGCGGTGTCAAGGTCGGGAAGAATCTTCTCATCAGCGATGCGGCCCATCTTGTTTTGCCTTACCACCGCTCGCTTGATGAGTTGCGCGAGGTTCAAAAAGGAAACAAAAAAATTGGCACCACCAAGCGCGGAATCGGTCCTGCCTACGCGGACAAGGCTTCGCGCACCGGTCTTCGCGTGGGTGACCTCATGCGCCCGGACATTTTCACCACAAAACTCACGCAGCGCATCAAGGAGAACAATGCAATTCTCAAAAGCCATGGCCTCGCACCGTTGAATGGCAAAAAAATCCTCCAAGATTACCTCGCCGCCGGTGAGAAGCTACGCCCTTTTGTCACCAATACCGTCATATTCCTCCATCGTGCTTTGGAGCTGAAGCAAAGCATGCTTTTCGAGGGAGCGCAGGGAACCTTCCTCGACATCGACCACGGCACATATCCTTTCGTGACGAGTTCGAACACGACGGCAGGAGGAGCCTCCACTGGCAGTGGTGTTCCACCTCACCGCATCGACTCCGTCCTCGGGGTGATGAAGGCCTATACCACTCGCGTGGGTGAAGGGCCCTTCGCCACGGAGGATGAAGGCCTCAGCGACAGGCTTCACGCGATGGGCCGTGAATACGGAGCCACCACGGGACGCGCTCGCCGTTGTGGTTGGTTCGACGCGGTATCGACACGTTACTCGGCGATGGTGAATGGCATCGACAAGATCGCCATCACAAACCTCGACGGACTTGATGGAGTGGAAACCATTCGCATCTGTGTGGCTTACCGACTCGATGGCAAGGTCATTGATTTTCCGCCGACCGATAGTGACGACCTCGAACGCTGCGAGCCTGTTTACATTGAGATGCCGGGGTGGTTGAAGGGAACGGAAAAAGCCCGCAAATTCTCGGAGCTTCCACCCAAAGCCCGCACCTATGTTAAAAAAATATCGGAACTCACGGGCGCGAAACTTTCGATCGTGAGCATCGGGCCAGGCCGGGCTCAAACGATCCGACTTTGATTGTGAGCGAAACCCCCAAACACGTGGCTGTCATCATGGATGGCAATGGACGCTGGGCGCAGCAGCGCGGACTGCCGCGTCTGGCGGGCCACGAGGCCGGTGCGAAGGCGATCGAGCGCTGCGTTCAAGCCTGCCTCGATACGGGCGTGGAATACCTCACGCTCTACGCTTTCTCGTCGGAGAACTGGAAGCGTCCGGCTCTCGAGGTTAATGGGCTCATGCTTTTACTGGAAAAATTTCTTAATCAAAAGCGGGACGAAATGGTGAGGGAAGGCATTCGACTTCATCACATCGGGCGTCGCAAGGAGTTACCCGCTGTCTGTCAACGCAAGTTGGAGGAAGTCATGGCTGCCACGGCCTCGAATACCCGACTTCACCTCGTTCTCGCGATCAACTACAGTGGCCGCACGGAGATCATCGATGCTGTCAAATCCATCTCCCGCGATGTGGCTGCCGGTTTGCTTCGTGAGGATGATATCACACCCGAGATTTTCGACGCCCGCTTGGATACCGCCGGCATTCCTGATCCCGATCTCCTAATCCGAACCTCCGGTGAAATGCGGATTTCCAATTTTCTCCTCTGGCAGCTCAGCTATACGGAGATTCATGTGACCAAAAAATTCTGGCCTGAATTCGAGAAGGCGGATTTCCTCGCGGCTCTGGAGGATTTTCAATCGCGTTCACGCCGTTTTGGCGGAGTGTGATTTGCCATGTGCGGGACCATACAAACTCCAATCACGAACATCGCGGCTTATCGCTTCGCGGAGTTGACGGATCTCAAGCCCCTCCGCCAGCGTCTTCTAAGCCTCTGCAGGGGGTGGGGGCTCAAGGGCACCATTCTTATCAGTACGGAGGGAATTAATCTGTTTGTTGCGGGAGGCTCAGGTGAAATCGACCTGCTTCTAGCTGAATTGAGGAGCATTTCGGGATTGGAGGGCCTCGCCGTCAAAACGAGTGAAAGCGACCGCCAGCCCTTCTCGCGAATGCTCGTGAGGATCAAAAAAGAAATCATCGCCTTCGGGGTGGACGGGATCAATCCGGCCCTGCGCACATCGCCGAAACTTCCTGCCGCCACGCTTAAGCAATGGCTCGATGAGGGTCGTCGTATCACCCTGCTGGATACGCGCAACGACTATGAGATCAAGCTGGGAACCTTCCGGGGTGCGCTCCCGGCCGGCATCGATCATTTTCGAGATTTTCCCCAAGCGGTGGAACGCCTTCCGGAATCTCTGAAGGACGAGCCGGTTGTGATGTTCTGTACCGGCGGCATCCGCTGCGAAAAGGCCGGGCCCTATATGGAGAGGGAGGGATTCCGCCAGATCTACCAACTTGATGGCGGCATCTTGAAGTATTTCGAGGAATGCGGAGGCGCTCATTACGATGGCGAGTGCTTTGTTTTTGACCAACGTGTGGGAGTCGACCCCGCCCTCCGCGAGACGGAAACGATGCAGTGCTTCAAATGCCTCAGTCCGCTTTCGGAGACCGACCAGAGGGATGAGCGCTATGTGCCCGGAAAATCGTGTCCCTACTGTTTTCAGACGCGCGCGGAGCAAATGGCTGAACGCATTGCGAGCCGGGAAGCAGCTATACGTCTAGCCGCAACACCTCTTCCGGGAAGTGTCGCCTATGATAATTTTCGCCCACTCACCATTCCACTGGATCAAGATGGTCAGAGCATTCTGAAGGCCTTGGGTGCGATCTTTCCGCAAACGGAAACTGCCGAATGGGCTGAGGTTTTTCAAAACAAGCACCTGCTTGGAAGTGATAAAAAACCCGTGGATCCAGAGCAAAGAGTACGCTCCGGTGAGCGCTACTTTCGCAAACTTCCATCCACCATCGAACCCGAGGTGAATCCCGATATTCGCGTCCTGTACGAGGATGAGGCTATTATCGTCGTGAATAAGCCAGCCCCGCTTCCCGTTCATCCCTGCGGTCGATTCAATCTCAATACGCTTCAATCCCTTCTCCAAAAGGTTTACTTCCCACAAAAGCCGCGTCCGGCGCACCGATTGGATTCCAACACGACGGGGATCGTCGTTTTTTCGCGAACACGACATTTTGCAAAATTCCTCCAACCCCAATTCGAGCGTGGCGAAGTGGAAAAAACATACCTTGTCCGTGTGCTGGGGAGCCCTGCGGAAACGCATTTCTTTTGTGATGCCCCCATTGGCAGTTCCCCGGTGGAGGCGGGCGGAAGGATAGTAGATCCCCTTCATGGCCTGCCCTCCCGTACGGAATTTCGGGTCAGGGAACGTCTCTCGGATGGCACCACGCTCCTAGAGGCGGTACCCATAACGGGTCGAACGAATCAAATCAGGGTCCACCTCTGGCACATGGGGATGCCTGTCGTTGGGGATCCCCTTTATCAGGCCGACCATAAGCTAACAACGCGGCAAACGCTCTCGGTTGATGATCCTCCCCTGTGTTTGCACGCTTGGAAGCTCGCTTTCACTCATCCGATCAGTCGCCAGCGGATCTCGTTTGAGGCGTCCATTCCGCCGCAGATCCACTTTATTTGAAAAGCGTTTCAGCAAGAGTGCGGTGGAGGAGAGCGTGAGTTAAAAACTCTTTCGGGCGCGCCGAGGGCCGAGGCGAAAGATATGCTCGCAACTCTCTGTATTTTTGTGCTTGATGGACTAAACGCATGGTTCAACCCAAACTCACGAAAGCCGACTACAGTAAAATCGCCCAACTGGTGTACCAGCACAGTCGAATTTATTTGGGGGACAGCAAGATGGAGTTGGTCTCATCGCGTTTGGGGAAGCGACTGCGCGAGCATGGTTGCGATAGCTATGCCGAATATTGTGAGCTTCTTCACGGGAGACATGGGGTCGATGAAATCAACCACCTCGTTGATGCGATTTCGACCAACCACACGTTTTTCTTCCGCGAAAAAAAACACTTCGAGTTTTTGGAATCGACGGTTTTCAGTGATTTCAAAAAAGACCCCGCCTTTCGCGGTGATGGATGCTTTCGCTGTTGGAGCGCAGCCGCGTCCACGGGAGAGGAACCCTACTCCATCGCTATCACTTTGGCTCGCCATGCCGAAAAAAATCCGGGCTTTCGATGGTTGATGGAATGTTCGGATATCAGCACCACAGCACTAGCCACAGCCCAAGCGGGCATCTACATCGAATCGCGACTGGATGAGATGCCGATGGACATCAAGCGTCGCTACTTTCAAAGAGGAGTGGGCTCGCAGGTCGGTCGACTACGAGTGAAGTCCGATCTGCGCTCCAGTATGCGCTGGCACCTCATGAATCTGTTTCAGGATTCCTATCCTTTCGATCATAAATTCCAGGTTATCTTTTGTAGGAATGTGATGATTTATTTCGACCGCCCCTCGCAGGAATGGCTCGTCAACCGGATGGCGAAAATGCTTTTGCCTGGCGGGTATCTCAAGGTCGGCCACTCCGAAAGCCTTTCCGGCATCACTCATAATCTTCAAACCGTCATGCCCGCCGTTTATAGAAAAGCACCCAAATGAGTTTGAACCCAAAGAAAATCAAAGTTCTCATCGTGGATGACTCGATGGTGGTGAGAAAAGTGGTAAGCGATGTCCTTCGTGCCGATCCGGAACTCGAAGTGGTCGGCACAGCGGGGGACCCCTATATCGCTCGCGACAAAATCCTGGAGCTCAAACCGGACGTGATCACTCTGGATATTGAAATGCCCAAGATGGATGGGCTCACCTTCCTCAAAATCCTGATGAAACATCATCCGATGCCGGTGATCATCATGAGTTCCCTTAGTCTCGCAGGCTCCCACATTGCCCTTGAGGCGCTGGAAGCCGGTGCCGTGGATGTTCTGGCGAAGCCGTCCAGCGATCGTTTTATGACCGATTTGGGAGCCGAATTGATTTTCAAGATCAAAGCGGCTGCAAGCTCCATGCGCAGAACCAAGGCCCCTTTGACCGCGCCCCCTGCGAACAGGATTGCGACAGGTACGACCCGCTATAATCCACGTCAGTTGATTTTACTCGGTGCCTCGACGGGGGGCACGGAAGCATTGCGCGAGGTTTTCAGCCAGTTGCCAGGCGATCTCCCCGGCATCTGTATTGTTCAACACATTCCAGCCACCTTTAGCGGTCCCTTTGCAGAGCGACTGAATTCCGTCTCCGCCATAGAGGTCAGAGAGGCTAAAGACGGCGACATATTGAGGCCGGGACTCGCTCTGGTGGCTCCTGGGGACTACCATATGCTGCTTCAAAAACGCGGCCCCGAAGGCTACTCTGTGAGTATCAAGCAAGCTCCGAAGATCATGCACCATCGTCCCTCGGTGGATCTTCTTTTTCAATCTGCCGCACCGATCGCGGGCTCCCGCGCGGTGGCAGGGATTTTTACGGGCATGGGCCGCGACGGGGCGGAAGGCCTTCTCGCACTCCGAACGGCGGGCGCAATCACATTCGCCCAAGATGAAAAGACCAGCATTGTTTACGGAATGCCGAAGGTCGCCATGGAAACCGGTGCGGCAGAGAGGTCCGTCCCCCTTCACGGCATTGCCGCCTACATCGTGAAGGCAGCGGGACTCGCAGCCGCTTCAAAAGTCGCCTGAGTTGTCTCTGTTCGGTTGACGTCCGCCGGGATACTCACCTGCACCAACGTACGGGGGTCGAGAATCAGCCCGACTTTGCCGTCACCAAGAATGGCTGCTCCCGCGAGAGCTTTGTTTTGCTTGAATCGCTCATCCAGACTCTTGATGACGACCTCTTGCTTGCCGATGAGTTCGTCGACAAGGATGCAACGCTGTTGGCTGGCGGATTCCACCACAATGATGAGGGCTTGTGTGGGATCTGTGGTGCGCGGGACAATGTCGAAGTATTCGTGGAGCCGAAGCATCGGACGCAACTTGCCGCGCACCTTCACCACCTCGCCTTTGCCATAGACGGTGGAAATCATGTCTGCTGTCGGACGGAAGGATTCGCAAACGGAGAGGGTCGGGAAGATGTAACGTTGATCACCGACCCTGGCAATCAAGCCATCGATGATCGCCAGAGTGAGAGGCAGAAAAATCCGGAATGTGGTGCCTTCGCCAGGCGTCGAGTCAATTTCGATTTTGCCCCGCAGTTTAGCGATATTTTGCTTCACCACATCCATGCCAACTCCCCGCCCCGAGATGTCAGTGATTTTCTCCGCTGTGGAAAATCCGGGAGCGAAAATTAAATCAAAGATCTGCCGGTCTTCAAGTTCGGCGTCAGGAGCAACAATGCCTCTCTCGATGGCCTTGGAGAGAATGCGCTGTTTGTTGAGACCGGCACCGTCATCGGCGATCTCAATCACCATGTTACCCCCCTGATGGTAGGCCGAGAGGCGAACGGTTCCCTTGGCGGGCTTTCCTTTTGCAATGCGGTCGGCGGGCATTTCGACTCCATGATCCACGGAGTTGCGAATCATATGCATGAGGGGATCGCCGAGTTCCTCGACGATCGTTCGATCCATCTCCGTGTCCTCCCCGGAAATGACAAGTTCGACCTGCTTTTGGATGCTGGCTGTGAGATCGCGCACGAGACGATTCATTTTTTGGAAGGTGGCCTTGATGGCGACCATCCGGAGGGACATGGCAATTTTTTGAAGTTCCAATGCAATCTGGCTCAACTGCAGAAGATTTCGACTGAGTTGCTGGCTTCGGAGACTCACTAAATCCGGATGCTGCGAAACTTGGGTCTGCGCAATCACCAACTCGCCCACAAGTTCGACCAAGCTGTCAAACTTGCGGGTATCCACCTTCATCATCTGCGAGGTGGACTTTTTCCTCACCTCACCACTGCCATTGGGGGAAGGAGGGGCGGCTTCCGAAGAGACCTCCGCGCCGTCGACCACCTCGTCAGAATGCTGATCTTGAGCCGACTGGGGATTCGCTAGAATGTGACGCACCCTCATGGCGAGATCGTTTCCGGGAACATGAATCGGTTCGACTGGCTTGTGCTGGTCGATCTGGAGCTGCAATTCGTCGATGAAATCCTTCAGGATGTCTTTTCCGGCTAGAATGATATCGATGATTTTCGGATTGAGGAGTAGGCGACCTGAACGGGCTGAATCCAAAAGGCTTTCCAGTTCATGTGAAAGGCGGTTGACCGGCATGAGCCGAAGGAATCCCGATGCGCCTTTGAAGGTATGAAACGCCCGAAAAATAGACCCCAACATTTCGGTGTCATCAGGCTGCTCCTCCAAAATGAGGATTCCTTGCTCGATATTTTCAAGATGCTCGCGGGACTCATTGACAAACTCGCGCAGAATATCGCCATCGCTTTCCAGATTCACCGAGGTGTATTCATCAAGCTCATCGGAAACCGGAACAACCTTTGGAGCAGCTTGAGCGGGAGGTGAAACTTTCTCCTCAACACCGGCTCCATTCAAATCGGGAGCCACAAATTTGCTGCTTGGATCCATGCGCAAAAGCCGCAACTGGCCAGCGAGATCGTTAAGAACATCCAATTGCTCCTGAGTGTAGTTTTGGCCCGAAAAAAGAAGCTCTTCGATGAATGTAGTGGAAAAAGTCGCCGCGCGATGAAACTCCTCCATACCTGAAAGCGTGGCCGACTTATCGGCCAGACTCGACAGCAAGTCACGAAGCGGAAACTGTGAGCGATCAGTGCCTGGCTCCGAGAGAATGATTTCCTTCGTGGCCTGTTCGATCCAAAGGTCGATTTTAGAAAGATCCGGAGTTGACATAGTTGGTTAAAATAAATGGCTCGGTGGTTCGCAGGGGGGACAGGCGGCGTAAAAATCTGCCATGCCAACCCAAGCACTCGCATCATTGAACCAAAAGCATCCCCTGCCGCACGTTCTTTTTTAGAGTCCAACGCCTTTTTCATTGAGCCGGAGGGGGTATGGAAATGAAGATCAGTTTGGCCAGTGGAAGCCTTCTTTCGTATGCAGCCTAGCGGGTTTATAAAGAAAGCGAACTGGTATGGAGCTCAAATAGTTCGACATTTTGCTAGAAAATGGATTCTGCCGCAGTAGTCTGCGGACATGGAAAAAGTCGCAGCCTCACCATCCGAATCCACTTCATTCCGATCGAATTTGGCCGGGAAATACTTGACCTTCGCACTGGCGAACGAGGCTTATGGCGTTCCTGTTCTCAAGGTCCGCGAAATCATCACGATGCTTCACATCACGATGGTTCCGCAGATGCCGCCTTATGTCAAAGGGGTCATCAATCTGCGCGGCAAGGTCATACCTGTCATTGATCTTCGCAGCAAACTGGGTCTTCCTTGTGCGGAAATCACGGATAGCAATTGCATCGTTGTTGTTCAGATCTCCATGCCCGCCGGAGAGGTGAAACACATCGGACTCATTGTGGATGCGGTGGAGGAGGTCGCCAACGTCGCGGCGGAGGATATCGAGCCCGCTCCGGATTTCGGTGGATCGATCCAGATTGAATACATCCTCGGAATGGCCAAGGTCAAAGGCGCGGTGAAAAGCCTTCTTGATATCGACAAGGTTATTGCTGCGGATGAGATCAAGCCGGTCACCGAGCTTTTTTAGTTTTCCGTAACAGAAAATATGGGCTCGTAATTCGAGCGATCAGTCCGCAAACCGTTCGGCGGCGGTCACGCAGTTCGACATCAGCATCGCGATTGTCATGGGGCCCACCCCGCCGGGAACGGGAGTGATTGCCGCGCACTTTTCCGCTACGGCGTCGTAATCCACGTCCCCGACAAGGCGGTAGCCCTTGGGGGCCGAAGGATCCTCAATGCGATTGATGCCAACATCGATGACGACGGCTCCTTCGCGGATGTGGTCGGCTCCGAGAAAATGGGGACGCCCGATCGCAGCGATAACAATGTCCGCCTCACGTGTCACAGCGGCCAAGTCGCGGGTGCGGGAATGAGCGACCGTCACCGTGGCATCGCCGCCCGGTCCGCGCTTCATCAAAAGCAGGGCCATGGGTTTTCCGACGATCATGCTGCGTCCGACGACGACCGCTCTTCGGCCGGCGGTCTCAATCCCGGCCTCCATCAAAAGGCGTATGCAGCCCAGCGGCGTGCACGGCACAAAGCCCGTGGGATCCTCCATGGCCAGCTTCGCAACATTCACAGGGTGGAAACCGTCCACATCTTTGCGGGGGTCGATGGCCTTCACGATTTCAGCCTCGTCAATGTGGGGCGGTGGCGGCGATTGCACGAGAATGCCGTGTATGGACGGGTCGGCATTCAGCTCGGCGACCACGGCCAAAAGTTCGGCTTGGGTTGTGTCCGCCCGGAGTTCTTTTTTGACAGAATGCAGGCCCAGTTCGGCGGCTTTGCGGTCTTTCGAACGAACGTAGGCGCGGGAAGCGGGATCATCCCCGACAAGCACCACAGCCAATCCAGGAGTGATGCCACGCTGCGCGAGCGCCGCAATCCTGAGTCGCGTTTCCTCCATCACCTTCGCCGCAACGGCGTTTCCATCAATCCGCACCATGTTTTAAAATTTCCTCCAGTTGGTTTCGTTCAAATTCGAATTCCGCATTAGTGGCTTCCGCTGGAATACGTATCGGGCTGCCCACATTGATCGACACGACCGAAAATGGCAACGGGATGATGAAGCCGTCCCAGGTTTTCATCCGAAAGCAGCGCGAGAATTGAGCGTGAAGGGGCAGGATAGTGGCGCCGGTGGACTGGGCGAGCTGGATGACGCCGGGGCCGAGTCGATATCGGGGGCCGCGTGGGCCGTCGGGGGTGATGGCGATATCCCTCCCGGCCTGAACCAGCCTGATAAGTTCCAGCAAGGCTCTCGAACCGCCTCGCGAGCTGGATCCGCGTACGGATCCCATTTTGAAAGCACCGACGAGACGGGCGAGTATTTCGCCGTCTTTACTCGCGCTCGTAAGAACGGTGACTCCGCCACGATGTTTTGGATATATGCGTTGGAACGCATAGGTGATGCCCAAAATGCGATTGTGCCAAAAGCAAAACAACACCGGTTCGGTGGAGGGATCCTTGTGAAAGCCCGATTCATCGACAACGCGAATCCGCAGGGTCATAAAAAGGGACTTGAGGATCGTGGCACCCAGCAGGGCGAGTATGCGCTCTCGGTTCATACAAGGAATTGCTTGAGGATTTTGTTCAATACAGGGCGGGCCTGCGAGGCCAGGTTTGCATTCGCATAGGCGATCCAGGGAACTCCCGACTCTGTATCCAATGGGGCGTCTGGAAAGCCGCCGAGCGGATGCTCGTAAACAACCCCAGCCTTCTCGAGCAGCATCGCCGTACAGCAGTCGTAGGGGTGGCAAAGCAGCGAGGATTCGATATCGAGGGTGCGGTAGACCAGCGGTCGCAAGTCGCCTATCAGTCGATCCCGGCCGGACATCATTTCATGGAACTGGCCGCCGGTGCAGATGTATTGGTCATCAAATATCACTGGCGAAGTTGATCGATTCAGGCCGACAAGTTCATCCCAAAGCCGTTCCTCGATTTGCGCGGTGAGCGTCCGTCCCTCTGGAAAAAACTTCACCAGGGAGGAAAACCCTTGTTTGAAATCGGTGGCGGTCGATGGAGTGGGTGCGGCGCAATCGACGGTCATTCCCGCACGAACATCCCAGGCCTTTGCAATTAAACTGCCCGACCGTGTCGCGCTGAACTGGTCCGCCCTCCAATGCCGCGATGTCGGAATTTCGGTCATGGCTGCGGCGATGATATGCGAAAGCCTTGTTTCTTCACCGGATTGCGGAGCGATGGCCGCCAGAGCCCAAGCACTCCGCTTGTCATACATGATTCCGCGGGTTCCATCGATCGGATCGATAATGCACTTCCAGTCGGTTGAGCCCGCAGTTGTACCCTCCGGGAAACATAATTCGCCCTCGATGCCCTCCATCACAATCTGAACAGGAATCCGATTCGGCCAGCGGGAGCGAAACCACTGCAAAATCGCCTCTTCGCCAAACTTGTCGATGGCGAAAATGGTGTCGCCGCCGGCGTGTCCGACAACGCTGGATAGCGCCAAGGCGTCCAGTCCGCAGCGTTGCGATAGCACCGCATCGCGGATGGCAATGCCCAACTCGCAAAGGAGAGACCTCAGTTCCTCATGAATCGACTCGCTCATCGCAAGCAATCTACCGGCCTAACGCTGTCTTTGGCGAGAAATGGGAAGGGCGTCGAGGGCATTTCGATCAAGGCGCAAAATATCGCTTATCCCTCGAGACCGTCGTGGGCGTGTTGCAACTCCCCAAGGCGCGTGATCCAGTCCTGCTGGCGCTGACGGTGTTCGGCGACCACGTCGGCAGGGGCATTTTGAACAAAGGATTCACTGGAAAGCTTGCGGGCGACTTTTTCGATTTCGGCTTCCACCTTGAGGATTTCGCTGCGGAGCCTTTTCTTCTCGGTTGCAGCATCAATGATGCCTTCGAGCGGAAGATAAATGATACCGATGTCGGTCGGACAGGCGGCATGACCTTGGGGCGCGGACTCGCAGAAGGTGATCGATTCGGCATGCAGAAGGATGGCGAGAACCGCATGCTCGCCGGCGAGCCAGTCGGCCGAGGGGTTGATCTGCCACGGGAGGCGTTTGTTGCCGGGAATGCCATAGGTGGCCCTGAGGTTGCGTGTTTTTGAAACCGTCTCATAGATGAGGGCGGCGCGGGGATCCGACTCGAATCCGCCGGTTGTTGGCCAACCGCTTTGCATCAGGCTTTCCGCTCCCAAGCCCAAGCCGCTCCAAAGTTCCTCGGTGATGAAAGGAGCATAAGGATGGAGAAGGCGAAGGATTTGCTTGATGGTGTAGTCGAGCGTGGCCAGCGTTCCTGCGCGTCGAGGGGTATCCGTGGCGAAGTCCGCTTTTGCCACTTCGATAAAGCGGTCGCAGAAATCTCCCCAAACAAAATCATAAAGGGCTTGGGCGATATCGCTGAAACGGAAGGCCTCATACCCTTCGTTGACGCGTTGAATAGTTGCGTCAAGGCGGGCGAGGAGGTCGCGGGCGAAGAGGGATAGATCGTACTTCGAGGGATCGGCATTCGGATCGATCGGGCCTTGAATCTGCCGGAAGCGGCAGGCATTCCAAAGCTTGTTGCAGAAATTGCGCCCTTCCACGATTTGCTGTTCGTCGAACTTGATGTCCTGCCCTTGTGGGGCGATGCGAAGAAGGCCAAAACGAATTCCGTCCGCACCGAATTTCGCAATCAAATCAAGGGGATCCGGTGAGTTGCCGAGGCTCTTCGACATTTTCCGGCCCTGCTTGTCGCGGATGATGCCGGTGAAATAGACATTTTTGAATGGCACCTCGCCCGTGTATTCGAGACCGGCCATGATCATGCGGGCGACCCAGAAGAAAATGATATCCGGTCCGGTGACGAGCACGCTGGTGGGATAGAACTTGGCCAACGTGGGGGCATCCATTGTTTCATGGGCCCAGAGCCATGAGGAGAACCAGGTGTCGAGCACATCGGGATCCTGAACCCAGCCTTCGCCGGGGGATTCGATCTGGCATTTGGCATTCGTGGCGTCGCCCAATGCGTTGTCGGCTGGATACCAGACGGGGATACGATGGCCCCACCAAAGTTGGCGCGAGATGCACCAGTCTTGAATGTTTTCGAGCCAATGATCGTAAACTTTCTCCCAGCGGTCTGGGAAGAAGCGGATGAGGTGGTTGCGAACAGCATCACGGGCTTCGAGCGTCTTGGGGTATTTCAGAAACCATTGTTCCGAGAGGCGCGGCTCGATCGGCACATCGGCGCGCTCGCTGAATCCCACATTGTTCTCGTGGGGTTCTTCTTTGACCAAAAGCCCGAGTAAGCGGAGTTTTTCAACAGCTTCGGTGCGGGCGGCGAAGCGATCGAGTCCCGCAAATTCGTCTCCAGCGAGATCGTTGAGCGTCCCGTCGGGATTCATGATATCGACCACGGGAAGATGGTGTCGGAGTCCGATCTCGTAATCGGTTTTATCATGTGCAGGCGTGACCTTGAGAACACCCGTGCCAAATTCGAAGTCCACTGCCTCGTCGCCGATGATCGGAAGTAGGGCTTCAACGCCAGTTGGAAGGGGGCGACGAACATGGAGCCCGATGAGTGCCGCGTAGCGCGGGTCGGCGGGGTTCACGGCCACAGCGGCATCGGCCATGATCGTTTCCGGCCGCGTGGTGGCGATTTCGAGAAATGTCCCGGGTTTTTCCACGACTTCGACTTGATAGTGATAGAAAAAGCTCTTTTGGGTTTTTGGAATCACTTCCTCATCGCTGAGTGCCGTGAGGGATACCGGGCACCAGTTCACCATGCGCTTGCCGCGGTAGATGAGCCCCTTTTGGTGAAGGTCCACAAAAACCTCCTGCACGCGTCGCGCATAGGCATCATCCATCGTAAATCTCTCCCGTCCCCAATCGCAGGAACAGCCGAGCTTTTTGAGTTGGTTAATAATGATGCCGCCGTGCTTCTCCTTCCAATCCCAGACGCGCTTCAGAAATTCCTCACGGCCGAGATCATGGCGGGTCTTTTTTTCCTCCTTGCGGAGTCGGCGTTCGACGACGGTCTGTGTGGCAATCCCGGCATGGTCCGTTCCTGGAAGCCAAAGAACCTCATGCCCGGTCTGCCGCGCACGGCGGGCAAGTATGTCCTGCAATGTGTTGTTGAGAACATGCCCGAGGGTCAGGACGCCCGTCACATTGGGCGGGGGAATGACGATGGAGAAAGCGGGTTTGGCTGAAGCGGGATCTGCCTGAAAGAGGCCTTGCTCCAGCCACCAAGCATACCATTTATCTTCGACCAGTTGGGGTTCGTAGGCTTTTGAAAGTTCGGACATGACGCGGCGTATTCTGCAAGGATTTGACTGCGATTCAATCGGGATCTGCCAAAGAGATAAAAACTTGAACCCCGTTGATGCGAAGTGAATAAATATCAATCGTGAAATATCTCCTTATTTTAATCGTTCCTTTTGTTTTCGTCGGTTGTTCGGGTCCCGGCGGACCTGGTCAGAGAGCCGGAGCTGCGGTCGATCATGCGGTCTATAAAGTTGGCGAAGGTATCACCACGGTCGGTAAAAAGTTGGAGACGAGCGCAAATCCGTGAGTTTCACCGGAGTCATCCGGAATAGTCTCATTTCCGCTTTGGTCTTTTTTCTAGGGGCCTGTTCGGCCAAGCGGAACGCGAACGAGTTCGTGGTCGGCATGGATCTTTCCTACCCGCCCTTTGAAACAATCGATGTCGCAGGGAA
>JALQZP010000370.1 GCA_023258235.1 Terrimicrobiaceae bacterium
CCAGACATTTTTTGTGCGGAGAATTTAGCATTCATTCTCTCCATCACAAGACGAACCCAGCGCTTTCGGGTTATTTTCCGAAAAGAGTATGTCGTGCGTTCTAATAAAAAAGCCCGCAGATCAAGTAATCATGCGGGTTTGCTAGATTTGATTGGGAATGGGTTGGCTGGGACTCGAACCCAGAACCAACGCCTTAAAAGGGCGCTGCTCTACCATTGAGCTACCAACCCGTCAGAGGCGCGAAAATTTAGTGACTGCTGGATGCGATGCAATACTGAAATCGAGTTTTTTCTTATTGCTCGGGGCTCATGAGCGCAGCGCTGCGGCATTGGAGGCGGAAGAAAATCGAGCCGTCTTCGAATTTTCTCAGATCTTCCGGGGCGCTTCTATCGAAGTCGGCAAGAAACATCGACTCGATCCGGTCGGCGAAATTTTTGTCCTGAACGGCGGCAGACAATTCGAAGTTCAACATGAACGAGCGGTAGTCCAGATTGATTGAGCCGACGATGGAGATGTCGTCGTCGGCGAGGAGGACTTTCTGGTGCATGAATCCCGGTTGGTAGCGCCAGATTTTGACGCCGGCTTCACGGAGTTTGGGGTAGTAGGTGAAGGACGATAGCCAAGGCAGAAT
>JALQZP010000371.1 GCA_023258235.1 Terrimicrobiaceae bacterium
CTAATCCTAAAGTGTCAGGCCTTACGGTCCCCAACTTTGAAAACCAGAAGATGCCTTCCAGTAGTCACATTCGGTATTAGCTCCGATTTCTCGGAGTTATCCCAAGCTTCAGGGAAGATTACCCACGTGTTACGCACCCTTGCGCCGCTGAACACTCCGAATATTGCTACCCGAAATGTCCCGCTCGACTTGCATGTCTTATCCACGCCGCCAGCGTTCGTTCTGAGCCAGAATCAAACTCTCCGTTAAAAACGTAAGCTTGATTATGTCGGGCATAGCCCGACAATGTCATTCTTATGATTTGTTTACTCAAAGAAGGCTTTTAACAGCCAATCTTTCAAAGGGCTCTCATTTGTCGCACAATTTAATTTTCAATGAGCACAGCGATCGTAATCGCCACACCAAAACCCCGATCAGGGGGAAAAAAAACCTGAGAGCCTGTTTTAACTCGGCATCTCAGCTTCGTTTTACTTTTGCTTTTTTACTCTTCAACGGAGAGACGTCAAGGTTTTGTTTCTTGCGTCGCTCAGTCGAACTAAGTTCAAAAGAACGAGAACAAATTAGCTGATCCCCGAATGCGTGCAACCTTTTTTTTCAAAAAAGTGATCAGCCCGGCGGCGCCCCTCTTCC
>JALQZP010000372.1 GCA_023258235.1 Terrimicrobiaceae bacterium
GGCGTCCGTCATGGTTCAATAGTAGTTGGTGCCGACTCTATCTACTAAGATACGATAGCCGACTCTATTGTCGCTGGACGACGACGGAAGATCTCTTTGTGGAGGACGGTGAACAGGCGATCAGTTGTGCCCGATTCGGCATCTGACAACTCTCCCTGAGGGACGAAACAATAGTGATGAACAGCCTCCAAAGAGGACAGGGCGGCGAAAGGTTCCGTGCAGAAAAGTTTTCCCGGAGGGATTTGACGGACGATCCGTGCGGCGCGGAGAAGGGCGCCACCTTCGTGGCAATATTGATTTAAAAGCGGGTTCACCATCAATTGCACGGGCCCGACGTTTAGACAGACGCTCGGGGGAGCAATTTCATTTTCTAATCCATGGAGAGAGCGCATCACCGCCTCCAATGCTCCTGAGGCAGTCTCAAGCGCGGAGCGGACACCTTTAAAAGCGATCACATAATCGCCACCGAAACCATAGCGACCAGTTGGTCGATGCGGTGACTCAGCGAGAAATAATGCGAGCGGATTCAAGACGGCGCGCTGGAAGACAGGGAAGATTTTTTCAGGGAACTTGTGGTAGCCCGCAAAATGGAAATGGGCAAAAAAGGAAACCTCGCCCCGCGAACCATT
>JALQZP010000373.1 GCA_023258235.1 Terrimicrobiaceae bacterium
AATCTGTCACGGCGAGACGCTTGATCGCCACCCAGCGATTCAACGAGGTGTCGTAGGCAAGGAACACCTCGCCGGCGCCGCCTTTTCCGAGCATTTGGTCCAGAGCGTATCGGCCGTTACCGACGAATTGGCGTTCAGCCTCAGTGCTCATGACTCGATCCTCCGCGAAAAAATCGAAGCGCGCTCGGCGTTTTTGCCGCCGGTCTCCGAGGTGATCGAAAGGCGTGATGTTCTAATTTTCAATGGGTGGAATTTTCGAGGGATGCTGGCTTGTCGTGTGTCACGAAATCAAGCGCAGGTTTGGAAAAAATTATCCCGCTTTTTAAAACTCACAAGTCACGAAAAAGGCCGGGGGCGCCCCGTTGCCGAAGCGCCCCCGCTGAGTGATGGCTGTAAGCCGGATTCTGTCCAACACCCGGCTCGCGCCGAGGGTCTGGACGGTCATTTGTCTCGTCGCCGGGGCTCACGCGCCGACGCCGGTTCCTTGCGGAACGGCGACCAATACCCGGAAGGTTCCCCGCTTGCGCGGAGATCGGGCAGGCGGCCCGCTCCCTCCTGTTCTGTCTTGCACCGCATGGGGTTTTTCGTGCCCCCTCGCTTGCGCTCGGGGCGGTGGGCTCTTACCCCG
>JALQZP010000374.1 GCA_023258235.1 Terrimicrobiaceae bacterium
CGCGTCGCCATCGCCCGCGCACTCGCCGGTCGTCCTGCCCTGCTTCTCGCCGATGAACCAACCGGCAACCTCGACTCAGCCAACGCCGCCTTGGTTAGCGAAACTTTCTCAAAGATTGCTTCCCAAAAAATTGCCACGCTGATTATTGTCACACACAGCGATTCGGTCGCCGCACTGGCTCCGGTGCGCATCCAAATGATCGACGGAACCATCCTCTCCAAGCATGTCATCACTCATTAAACCTGAAGATCCTAGACTCCAGCAATTTGCTCTTTTTTCCGGCCTTGGCCACGAGGAGTTGTCCGCCTTGGTTCGCCTGACAGACATCGCGTCTTTCAAGAAAGGCACCAAGATCATCCAAGCCGGCGAGGAGGGGCATTGTCTCTATCTCCTGCTCTCTGGCACGGCTGTGGTTCACGCCCCGCCTCCGGATGGAAATGTCGAACTCGCCAAACTCAAAGTCGGCGACTTTTTCGGCGAGATTTCTCTCGTGGATGAAGGTCCGCGCTCGGCGGATGTCTTGGCGCTTGAGGATTGCGAGCTTCTCCGCGTCACACGAACCACGATCGGGGTTCTGGCCGGACTCCAGCCCGCCGCCGCCGTCCAAATCCTCAGCTCGATCGGCC
>JALQZP010000375.1 GCA_023258235.1 Terrimicrobiaceae bacterium
GGTATCGAAAACGGCCTTCATCGGCTCTCCCATTCCTCGCGCAGCTCGTTCTGATAATCGACTCCATCCATTTTTCTACTTTTCCAAATCCCGAAAGCAGCCTCCGAGGGCGGGAGGGATTTCACCTTTAAAAAATCTGCAATCGCCTCGCGGATAAGGGCTGCTCGAGATTGGTGGTTGGTGGTTCCGAGCCGGTCCAGGGATTCAATGAACTGGTCAGGGATATCTACGATGGTTCGCATAGGCGATATCATACATCGATATCACTCATCGGCAACCTGGTTTTCTGAGCGGATTGACCACAGAGGACACAGAGAACACGGAGGGGGAGTTTTTTAGGGGTGCGATTGCTTTTTAACTGCCCTCAAACGACATGCTCTCGCAAGAGAGACGACCGCGATTCATTCCAGCGGGTCCTTGCCAGCTCCTCCTCTGTGCTCTCTGTGGTCAATAAAGTCTATTTGATTTTTTCCTTCACGACCGGAAGCAGGCCGGTGCCGTCGGTGAGGTCGCCGGAGAGTTCCCAGATCATTGCGCCACGGAATTTCTGCGCGTTGATGTAATCGCATTTCGCACCGATCGACTGGCGGTCGTCGTAGCTGATGAAGAAACCGCCCTGGCTCGTT
>JALQZP010000376.1 GCA_023258235.1 Terrimicrobiaceae bacterium
CGTCGAATACTACGAGCATCTCTACAAGAAAATGGATTCGCTCAAAATCGACCGCAAATTCACCTCCCGCGCGGTGAACGAGGGATTCTCCGGCGGTGAGAAGAAACGCTGCGAGGTTCTCCAGATGGCCATGCTCAACCCCGTCTACGCCGTGCTCGATGAGACCGACTCCGGCCTCGACATCGACGCCCTGCGGATCGTTTCTGACGGTGTCAATGCCATGCGCAGCGCGGAGCGAGGCTTCCTGGTCATCACTCACTACCAGCGCCTGCTCGACTACATCGTCCCCGATGTTGTCCATGTGATGGTGGACGGTCGCATCGTCATGAGCGGCGACAAAAACCTCGCCCACAAACTCGAAGCGGAGGGCTACGACTGGGTCGAAAAGGAAATACTCGCCAACGCCTGATCAGAATTTTTCGGAGTAAAAACCATGGAAACTAAACCCGATATCAACATCGACCGCTCGATCGGCGACTTCCACTACGATGTGGATTACGAGTTCGACGCCGGCACGGGCCTTACTGAAAAGACCATCGACTACATTTGCGATGTGAAGCACGACCCGGACTGGATCCGCGAGTTCCGCAAGGACGCGCTACGCAAGTTCAACTCCATGCCCA
>JALQZP010000377.1 GCA_023258235.1 Terrimicrobiaceae bacterium
GGCATGTTCATCACGCAATAAGCTCCCCCTTGGCTCACACAAATCACATCGAAAGGCTCCGGAAAGCGACTCCTCCACCACTGCGTCTCTGGCTCACGGATTCCCTTCGCTTTCCACTCCAGCCGCTTCGGCCATGTAGGCCTCGCCCTCGACGGGCGCATCACCACCTTTGCTCCCTTTGTAGCCAATTCCTCGATCGGGCGCGCCAATCGAGCAACTTGAGGCAAGACAACAGTGACATCGCACCCCTCCCTTAAAGCCTTCTGCGCAGCCTCGCACCAAAGAGGCTCGCTCCCCCCCCATTCACCTTTTGTAGTAATAAAAAGAAACTTCCCCATTTTTTGCTTTAAGCGGCCCGCATTTTATTTTTCCGTCTTCTGGCACAAAAAGCCCCTCCAGGCCTTTTCAGGGCAAGATCAATTCAGGGTTTGTTTGGATGTGCTTAAAGGCGCTCCACTTTCGGATGGACTCTCAAGCAACCAATCCGCGATGGGCATGCGCCGAATCACACCATTCATCCCATGCCAGCTGACCTCTTCCACGCCCTCGTCCGATTCCGTAAGGAGCAACAAATCCTCGCACCCCAATTCCCTTGATGCCTTCAAGAGTCCCCGAACCTC
>JALQZP010000378.1 GCA_023258235.1 Terrimicrobiaceae bacterium
AGCCATGATGCCGGCGCCGATTGCAGTTGCACCGGTCATGGCAGCGGAGGGCTTGGCGGCCGCAGCGGCCCCGCCCTCACCGGTCTCGGCCGAGGAACCCGCGAAGGCGCCCACCGGTCATGTGGTCAAGTCGCCGATGGTGGGCACGTTTTATCGCTCTGCGCAGCCTGGCTCCGAGGCGTTTGTGTCGGTGGGCAGCAAGGTCCGCCAGGGCGATACGATCTGCATCATCGAGGCGATGAAGCTCATGAACGAGATCGAGGCCGATTGCGACGGCACCGTGAAGGCGGTCCTGGTTGAAAACGGCTCGCCGGTCGAGTTCGGCCAGCCGCTTTTCGTCATCGAACCCTGAAGCCGGCCGGCCGGAGCCTCGAATGTTCGAGAAGATCCTGATCGCCAATCGCGGCGAGATCGCACTTCGGGTGCAGCGCGCCTGCCGCGAACTGGGCATCAAGACGGTCGTCGTGCATTCACAGGCCGATACTGAAGCGAAATATGTGAAGCTCGCCGATGAATCAGTGTGCATCGGGCCGCCGCCTTCGCGAGAGAGTTATCTCAATATCCCGGCAATCATCAGCGCGGCCGAAGTCACTGATGCCGAGGCAATCCATCCC
>JALQZP010000379.1 GCA_023258235.1 Terrimicrobiaceae bacterium
TTACTCCGAGGAATCCGGCGAACCGAACATGGTCCTCGTCCAGGGTGGCACCCTGCCTTCGGGATCAGTGCTCGCCAACCAAACCGTCTCTGCATTCCACATCGCTCGCTTCGAAACCACTTGGGCCGAATGGAAAGAAGTGCGTGATTGGGCTGTAACTAATGGGTATTTATTTGATAATAATGGAACAGGATTAACAGACGCTCATCCAGTTGCGAATGTCAGTTGGTATGATGTGGTGAAGTGGTGCAATGCGAAGAGCGAAATGGAGGGTCTAACGCCCATCTACAATGTTAACTCGGGGATTTACAAAACGGGCCAAAATTCTCCGTCAATTGATTCAAGCGCAAATGGCTATCGTTTGCCTGACGAAAAAGAGTGGGAATTTGCTGCGAGAGGCGGCGTGCAATCCAACAATTACACCTACAGCGGTTCCAATAATATCGATGAAGTTTCATGGTATTTAGGTAATTCCAACTCAACAGCTGCAGCAGTTGGTTTGAAAAAATCAAATGAGCTGGGTCTCTATGACATGTCAGGAAATATCGAAGAATGGTGCTGGGATACGGGAAGCTACGGTTTTGATAAACGCGTAAAAGGTGGCAATTATTT
>JALQZP010000037.1:0-11109 GCA_023258235.1 Terrimicrobiaceae bacterium
AAAACCGATGGCTGGCTCGACTGGCGGCAACCCTCCGCTAAGCTCGCCTTGCGTGTTCGTGCGATGTCCCCGTGGCCGGGAGCCTATGCGCGATGGGGTGGACACCTCCTTAAAATCCACGAGGCCGCCGCCTGCGAAGCCGGCGGTCCGGCGGGGGAGATTCTGGAATCCGGCAATGAAGGGCTTCTCGTGGCCGCCGGGACGGGGTCGCTGAGATTGATCGCGGTTCAACTTGAGGGTCGCAAGCGGGTGAATGCGGGCGAACTCCTGCGGGGATTTCCGATGCCCGTGGGAACATCGTTTGATTTGTCCTTTCCTCCAGCCGCCTGATGCGGTTTGATAGCTGGCAATTTCGCATGTCTCAACCAACTCCAGTTCGCTACAAACGGGTCGTTCTCAAACTCAGCGGCGAGGTTCTTCGTGAGCCGGGCAGCCGCGACAGTATCCATCCCGAAATCGTTGCGCGCATCGCCACCCAGGTCGCCGAGGCCCAGAAGCTCGGGGTCGAGTTGGCGATCGTGATCGGCGGCGGCAACATCTGGCGCGGCCTCGCCGCCAGCCATCGCGGGATGGATCGCACCACGGCGGACTACATGGGCATGCTGGCCACGGTGATCAACGGTCTCGCCCTCATGAGCGCGCTCGAGGCGCAAGGTGTTCCCGTTCGCGTTCAGACAGCCATCGAGATGCAGAATGTCGCCGAGCCATTCATTCTCCGTCGCGCCACCCGCCATTTGGAACTCGGCCGAGTGGTCATTTTCGTGGCGGGAACAGGCAACCCGTTTTTCTCGACCGACACGACCGCCGCTCTCCGGGCCGCCGAGATCGGGGCTCAAGTGATCCTCAAAGCGACCAAGGTCGATGGTATCTACGATTCCGATCCCGTTAAAAATCCGGACGCCAAGCGATTTTCCCACATCACCTACACCGAGGCGCTCTCCCGCCGCCTTGCGGTGATGGACTCCACCGCGTTCAGCCTTTGCATGGACAACAAAATGCCCATCATTGTTTTTGACATGAACAAGCCGGACAACATTCGCCTTGCCATCACCGGTGAGACCGTGGGCACCCTCGTCTCCGAAAAACCCGAATCCTCTTTATGACACTCGAAGAAATCCTTTTTGAAGCCGAGGAAAGCATGGAAAAAGCCGTGGAGTTCATGGCCCATGAATTCCTTTCGATCCGTACAGGAAAAGCCTCTCCAGCCCTTGTGGAAAATCTGGACGTTCAAGTTCAGAGTTACGGCAGTTCGATGAAACTCAAGCAGCTCGCGCTCATCACCTCGCCGGAGCCGCGCCTACTCGTCATCCAGCCCTTCGACGCCTCGACCACGCGCGATATTGAACGCGCGATCAACGAGTCCCGCATCGGCATCACTCCGGCTGTGGACGGCAAGATGATCCGCCTGCCGATTCCCGAGCTGTCCGAAGAACGCCGCCGCGAATTGACCCGCACGGTAAAGGGCATCGCTGAAGACGCCCGGGTCCGCGTGCGTGCCTGCCGACGGACCGCGATCGACAATGCCAAGAAGCTTGAGAAGGATGCCAAAATTTCCGAAGATGAGCTTCGCGACTCCGAAGACGAGGTCCAGAAACTCACAGATAAAGCCGTCGCCGAGATCGAAAAAGTCGTCGGAGTGAAGGAAGCGGAGTTGATGAAAGTATGAAACATTTTCTTATTCTTGCCGCCCTTGGCCTCCTGCTTGCCATCCCGCTCCGCGCCGAGGTCCCACGGCCCTCGCCGGACTTCGAATGGGTGGATTCCACCGGATCGGCCAAAAAATCCAAAGACCTTCGCGGTCATCCGCTCGTCCTTCTTGTCGCCCCATCGCCAATGGACAGGACGTTCCGGGCCCAGGTCGGCCAGTTGCAAAAAATCTATGAGCGCTTCGCGGCGGAAGAAACCCTCTGTATCGCGGCCTTTTCTTCAGAGCCCGGCGTCATTCGTTCCAATATCCCGTTCCTCACCGTTGCCAAGGGCGCGGTCACTGCGGCGGCCTATGGCGCCCCGACCGGATTCGCCATCGCCATCATCGGACAGGATGGCAACCTCGACTACTCCAGCAACCGGGTTGTTCCAGCCCAGCGTATTTTCGATATCATCGACAATTCCTATGCGAAGCAAATGAAGCTTCGCCGCAACTGATTTGACTCCATTTTTAAAAGACATGACTTTTCAAGACCGCATCAACCAGGACATCAAAGCCGCCATGCTCGCCCGCGAGGCGGCCAAACTCGCCGTTCTCCGAATGCTCAAGACGGCACTGATGAATTCCGCCATCGAGAAACACGGTGCCGGTGGCGTGCTTGACGAGGCCGATGCGCTCGCGATTGTTCGCAAGGAAGTCAAAAAACGCCAGGATTCCGTGGAGGCTTTTGAAAAAGGTGGGCGTCCCGAAATGGCGGCAACAGAGAAGGACGAGATCACGATTCTCAACACCTATCTCCCACAGCCCCTTTCCGCCGAAGAACTCGCCGCGCTCGTTCAGGCCGCCATTGCGGAAGCCGGTGCCACGAGTCGCAAGGACATGGGTGCCGTGATGAAGATCGTCAACGCGAAAGCCGATGGCCGCGTCGATGGCCGCACGCTCAGCGCGGAAGTCCAAAAACAACTCGGCGCCTAGGCGTTCCCGGGACCCTGCCGTTATGACGATGTCCACGCAGCGCAAGCAATTTCCCTTTTCCGAGTTCGAGCCCCGCTGGCAGCAGCATTGGCTGAACACCGGTGCCTTCCGGGCCGAAAACCCCGGCTCGCCCGGCTTCGACGCCGCGCGTCCGAAATACTACATCCTCGACATGTTTCCGTATCCCAGCGGCGATGGACTCCATGTCGGCCATGTGGAGGGTTACACGGCGACGGACATCCTTGCCCGCTTCCACCGGATGCAGGGGTACAACGTGCTTCATCCGATGGGTTGGGATGCGTTTGGTCTGCCAGCCGAGCAATACGCCATCAAAACCGGCCAGCATCCGCGAGTGACCACGGCCCGCAATATCGATAACTTCCGCCGCCAGCTCCAAGCGGTCGGCTTCAGCTACGACTGGGATCGTGAAGTCAGCACAACCGATCCGGGCTATTTCCAGTGGACCCAGTGGATTTTCCTTCAACTCTACAATGCCTGGTTCAATCCGGCCACGAAACGTGCGGAACCCGTTTCCACCTACACCGGCGACGATGTGGATTCCGTTCGTCTCGCCTATGTCGCCGAAATGCCGGTCAACTGGTGTTCGGAACTCGGTACCGTTCTGGCAAACGAAGAAGTCGTGGATGGCAAGAGCGAGGTTGGGGGATTCCCTGTCGAGCGGCGTCCACTCCGTCAGTGGATGTTGCGCATCACGGCCTTTGCCGACCGCTTGATCGAGGGCTTGGACGGACTCGATTGGCCTGAGGGCATCAAGCTTTTGCAAAGAAACTGGATCGGCCGGAGCGAAGGCGCGGAAGTCGCTTTCCGCATCGCGGATCGCGAGGAGACGATCACGGTGTTCACCACGCGCCCGGACACACTTTTCGGCGCGACCTACATGATCCTTGCTCCCGAGCATCCCCTTGTTTCCAGCATCACAAAGCCGGATTGCAAGGGGACCGTCGAAAAGTATCGCACCGCTGTGGCTTGCAAGAGCGACCTCGACCGCACGGATCTTGCTAAAGACAAAAGCGGAGTTTTCACGGGCGCGCTCGCCATCAACCCCGTCAACGGAGAGAAGATTCCCATCTGGATCGCGGACTACGTTCTCATGGGCTACGGCACCGGAGCGATCATGGCCGTTCCCGCCCATGACGAGCGGGACTTCGAGTTTGCCACAAAATTCCAACTGCCCATTCGCGAGGTTGTGCAGAAAAAACAGGGTGATATATCCCCCTGCTTTTCCGGCGAAGGTGTGGCTGTGAATTCCGGTTTCCTCGATGGCATGGGCACGGCGCAGGCCAAGCAAAAGATCATCGCCTGGCTCGAGGAAAAGGGATTCGGTCGTGGCACAGTGAATTTCAAACTTCGCGACTGGCTCTTTTCCCGTCAGCGCTACTGGGGCGAACCCTTCCCGATTGTGTGGGAAGACGGCAAACACCGCCCCCTCAGCGACACCGACTTGCCGGTCATCCAGCCGGACATGGACGATTTCAAGCCGACAGGCACTCCCGAGCCGCCGCTGAGCAAGGCGACGGATTGGGTGCGCTATTCCGAGACCGCCCGTCGCGAGACGAATACCATGCCCCAGTGGGCCGGATCCTGCTGGTATTACCTCCGTTTCTGCGACCCTAAAAATGCCAACCGCTTTCTTGCGGAAGGTGCCGACCAATACTGGATGGGCAAGGGAGGGAAGCCGGGCGGCGTCGATCTCTATGTCGGCGGCACGGAGCATGCGGTCTTGCATCTCCTCTATGCCCGATTCTGGCACAAGGTTCTCTTTGATCTTGGTCACCTCGCGACCCCCGAGCCGTTCCAGCGCCTCGTCAATCAGGGCATGATCCTTGGTCCGGACGGGCAGAAAATGTCCAAGAGCCGAGGCAATGTGGTGACCCCGGACAGCGTTATTTCCGAATATGGTGCCGATTCCCTCCGCCTCTATGAAATGTTCATGGGGCCGCTTGAGCAGATGAAGCCATGGAGCATGAAGGGCGTCGAGGGCGTCTATCGCTTCCTTGGCCGCGTCTGGCGCATGGCCATGGAGGAAAATCAGGAAGGCACATGGGTTGTCTCGACCGATCTCGCCGAGATCCCGCTGACCTCCGCACAACTCCGCGTCGCGCATGCCACGATTAAAAAAGTGACATCGGATATCCGCGATCTCGCATTCAACACGGCCATCTCGCAGATGATGGTTTTCACGAACGAGTTTGTGAACGCGAAGCCTCGCCCAATCGAAGCTTTGCGCATTTTGCTCCCGCTGCTGAGTCCCTTCGCACCGCACATCGCGGAAGAACTCTGGCAACGACTCGGTTTCTCCGGCCAAGCATCCACTCAACCATGGCCTGTCCATGACGACGCCTGCCTGGTGGAAAACGAAATCGAGTTGGTCGTTCAGGTGAATGGAAAAGTGCGTGAACGCCTCACTGTTTCAAAGCAGGCTACGACAGGGGAAATTGAACAGGCCGCGCGTGCGAGTACGAAGGTTCTCGAAGCAACGATTGGCATGGAGATAGTGAAAGTGATCGTGGTTCCCGGGAAGCTCGTGAATATCGTCGCCAAATAAGACGCTACGTCCCGGGCGATCAAAAAGGGCAATGGGGGCGGTAAAAAACGCTTTTTTAAAGTTGAAAGCCATGAACCTTCTTGCTAAAAGTCATACATGAAAATTTATCCCACCCTTTCATGTATGGCCTGTGTTTTGGCGTTGTTTTTTGTTGGATGTGCATCCAACAGCACCTCCACAGGTAAGGCAGCATCATCTACGCAGGTGCCAGCTGGCATGAATGCAGCAGGTGAAGTGATCGACTCCAGTCAGGTTTCCGAGGGCCATGGTAAAAAAGTTAAGGGCATCAATGGTTATTCAGGAGAAATTCTTGGTACTCCCGTCTCGGGAAGCGGGTTCTCAAAACTACAGATCGGAATGACGGTAGCACAGGTAGCTAACATCCTTGGAACTCCTTCAGAGCAGGGAAGCTATATTACTGGGCAAGCATTCAACCCATTCAACTTCACTGGCAGTGGAAGTAGCCGATATCAGATGATTTATAAAAACAAAGGGCGCCTCATTTTTGATAGTCCGTCGGCATATGATTTTGGCAGCATGTCCTCTACGGGTGTAGCTCACGGGGCCTATGGAAGGGGTTACCTCGTTTGGATCATCAACAGCGCCAACTAAATTGGGGCTGAGAGAACCCTTTCATTGCCCTGATTTTGTAGATCCGCGGACTTGGTAGGGCTCTGTTTTACGTCCCGTGCGATCAAAAAGGGTCGTCCTTCGGACTGGCGGCCGAGGTGACGTCCCACTGCTCGAAAAGCACTTCCGGCACTTCAGTAAGAAACCTGGACGGACGCTGGAAGACCTCGCCGTAGCCAGCCCCCAGCCGCATCTCGGGGTAGGTGACATAGAGTTCGTCCATACAGCGGGTGATGCCGACATAGAAAAGCCGGCGTTCCTCCTCGATCCCCGCCGGCTCCTCGAGGCTTCGGCTGCTGGGGAACATTCCGTCCGCGAGCCAGATTAAAAAGACCACCTTCCATTCCAGACCCTTGGCTTGATGCAAGGTCGAGAACGTGATTTTTTCCTGCTCCGCCGCGCCATGAAAGGCTTCGGAGGTTTCCAACCCGCTCAGCAGCGAAAGTTGGGAGAGAAATTCCTCAGTCGTTTCAAACTGCTGGGCAAAATTCTGAAGTGTTTCGAGATCCTGCCGCCGTGCTTCGAAGTTGGCGAAGTTCTCTTTCATGAAATCCTCGTAAACCGCGAAAAGCACGCACTCGATCATGTTCGAGGGCTTGAGGGGTCCGTCTTCCGGAATGAGTTCGCAGAGCGTGCATAGGAGCTGGTCCCAGGCTTTCTGGGATTTCGAAGGAACCTTCAATCCCCGAAGCGCGGAGAAATTGGTGGTTCCGGCGAGCGCGTCCGAGGTTCTCTGCCAGAGGCTCTCCGCTGTTTTTCCACCGATGCCGGGCAGAAGTCGCACCATGCGTTTGAAGGCGGTTTCGTCACGGGGATTGATTGTGAGCTTGAGAAAAGCGGCGACATCCTTGATGTGCGCCTGCTCGAAGAAACGCAATCCGCTCGTGATGGAAAACGGGATTCCGCGTTTGGTGAATTCCAATTGCACTTCCATCGAGTGGTAATGGGCGCGATAGAGCACAGCCATCTCCTCAAGGGCGATGCCTTCATCCAGAAGCTCCATCACGCGCTGCGCGACAAAAGCCGCCTGCTGGGTATTCGTGGGAAGAGCGACCAGGGCGGGCTTCACGGGATGGGTCTTCCTGACGGGGGCGAGATTTTTCGGGAATTGCTTTTCGTTGCCGAGAATCGATGCGTTGGCGAGGTTCAGAACCTCGGGAACGCTACGGTAATTAGTCTCGATTTTATAAACTTTCGCGCCCGGATGCGTCTCGGGAAAGCGGAGGATGTTTTCAAAATTCGCTCCTCTCCACGAGTAGATGCTCTGGGCATCGTCGCCGACGACCATCACGTTGCCGTGTCTCGAGGCGAGGCAGTCGACGAGGCTGCTCTGCAGGACATTCGTATCCTGATACTCGTCCACCAGAATGTGGCGGAACTGCTCCTGATAGCGCACGGCGATTTCAGGATTGGTGAGGAAAAGTTCCAGCGTTTTGGAAAGCAGATCATCGAAGTCCATCGAGTTGGCTTCCTTTTTCCGGGCTTCGTATTGGCCCTGAACCCGCTCGATGTCGGCTGCGAGCGGGATGAAGTAGCGGTATTTCTCAGCCAGAACTTTCGAGATCGGGGATCCGGTGTTGATCGAATAACTGAAGATGTCGGAGAGGACGCCGGCCTTCGGAAAGCGCTTGTTCGTCGTAACGACCCCATCCTTCGCGAGCACGGAAGCGATCATGTCTTCCGAATCCTCGCGATCCATAATCGAAAATCCTTCGCGGAATCCGACACCTTCCGGATGCCTGCGCAGGATGCGGTTGCCGATGGAGTGGAAGGTTCCGTTCCAGATCCCGTCGCCGCCACCGGGTAGAAGATCGCGGACCCGCTCGATCATTTCCTTCGCCGCCTTGTTTGTGAAAGTGAGAAGCAGAATCGAACTCGGCGGAACCCCTTGCTCGAGCAACCAGGCCACGCGGTAGGTGAGTGTGCGGGTTTTTCCGCTCCCCGCTCCTGCAATGACCAGCGAGGCACCAGGGGGGGACTGGACCGCCGCGAGTTGTTGCTCGTTGAGGGCGGCGGCAAAATCGATGCGGCTTGCCGGCGCGGGCGTGTGGAGTGTGTAGGACCGGGCCACGCGGATTATTCCGAGGCCATCCTCATCGATTTCATTTGGGAACTGGACAGCCCCAGTCCGTAGGCAAGGAGGCGGGCGGATTCCTCGGCGATGCGCGCCTTGGTTGAGCCGAGCACAACGGCGATCACGTCGCGACCTTTGTAGGATCCGCTTGAGATCAAGCAATGCCCAGCGAGATCCGTGTAACCGGTTTTCATTCCATTACAGAACGAGTAGGTGCGAAGAACGCGGTTGGTGTTGCGAAGGGGAACGACCTTGCCTGTCGCGTAGCGGAAATCGTAGTTCCGGGTTTTCATGATTTCGCGAAGCGTCGGATTGCGGTAGGCGGCCCGGGCCACGCGGGACATGTCACGGGCTGTCGAATACTGCCCGCTGACGGGAAGACCGTTCGGATTGAGAAAATTCGAGGAAGTGCCGCCGAGTTCCCTCATCCGGCGGGTCATGCGTTCGGCGAAGGAACTGATGTCCCCGGCATTGTCGCGGGCGAGCACTCGCGCGACATCATTGGCGCTTTTGACAAGCAGGGCCGTAAGTAGTTGGATGCGCGTGTAGGTCTGTCCGGGTTTGAGGTAAAGTTTCGTGGGATCACAGTTCGTATCCACCTCAGCGACTTGCACGCTTTCGGAGAGCTTGCCGGTTTCAGCGACAATCAAGGCGGTGAGGAGTTTTTGGGTGCTTGCAACCGGGCGCTGGGCGGTGTCGTTTTTTTTGTAAAGTACCTCGCCGGAATTGGCATCAAGAAGGATAGCCGACTTCGCACTGATCTCGGGCGGCGCGGCGGCATGGAGGCTGGAAACGGTCAGCAGGGCGAGAAAGGCAAGTGTGGAATGAATCTGGCGTAGGATCATGCGCAGGAAGATTACGGTTTGGGTGTTGTGGATTTAAATACTTTTTCCATGGCGTCGTCCTTCTCGAGACCGAGTTCACGGGCTTTGAAATAATGGCGCCGGGCGAGCTCGATGGCGGGAGGTTTTTCCTGGAGGTAAAAAACAGCGAGATTGTAGTGGGCGTCGGTGTAAGAGGGATCGAGTTCCACGGCGCGGCGAAGCTCGGCCTGCGCTCCATCGACCCAACCCCGGCGACCGATGACGACACCAAGAAAGTTGTGTGTGCGGGCGTTTTTCGGATCATACAGCGCGGCCTGTGAGAGTGCCGCGAGAGCGGCGTCGGATCGATCTTCGTCCATATACATCATGCCCAGCGCCAACCAGGCCGGGGCGGTTTCCAATCGAATGGAGATGGCCTTTTTAAGCGTCTCCTCGGCCTTGGCTTTGTTGCCCAGAGCGGATTCCACCATGCCGAGGTTCACGAGGCCCATGAGATTCGATGAGTCCAGTTTCAAAACACGCTCATAGGCTTTGCGTGCGACGGCGTAGTCCTTTCGTTCATACGCGGCATTGCCTTCAGCGACAGCATCGGAAAGGGCCTGTGGAACGAAATCCTTTGCCGGGGAGGCGGCGTGGAGCAAACCGCCCATAATCCAAATCCCCGTCAAGGAAAGTCCCAGTGCATGACGGAAGAACCGTGGGGTCATTGCTCGGACAATTCTTTGGAGCGGCGGTCGGCGGCCATAACGGCTTCGATGAATGCAGCGCGAACAGCCCGGTTCTCCAACTCAAGGAGCGCGGCGGCCGTTGTGCCGGCGGGGCTGGTCACCATTTCACGCAGAATTGCGGGATGCTCGGCGGTTTCCCTCGCCAGTTCGGCCGCACCCAGGATGGTTTGAACAGCGAGTGCCTGGGCGAGCTTGCGGGGAAGTCCGCACGCGACCCCGCCGTCCGAGAGGGCCTCCATCACAAGAAAAATATACGCAGGCCCGCTGCCACTGAGTCCGGTCACGGCATCCAGATTTTTTTCAGCGACAGGATAGACCTCGCCGATGCTTGAAAAAATCGCCGTCGCCTGGGCCTGATCCTCGTTTGTGACATTGGAGTCGCAGGCGAATGCGGTGGCGGATCGACCGACCATGGCGGCCGTATTGGGCATGGCCCGGATCACGCGGCAGCCGGGAGCCATCTTACAAAGGGAGTCGATGTCCAAACCGGCAGCGATGGAAATCAGGAGCTTGCCGGAAAGATTGTCCTCGGTTTGCGCAAGCGCTTTGGCGGCATCCTGTGGTTTCACGCAGAGAATCACCACCGGAGCCGCGGCGGCCACGTCGGCATTCGAAGTCAGGATTTGGACTGCCGTCGCATCGCTCAGGCTCTGCAGGAGATCAGGCTCGGGACAGGAGACAAAAATATCGGAGGCATCGCAGACCTTGCCGCGCAACATGCCGTGAATGATGGCGGATGCCATTTTGCCAGCGCCGATAAATGCGTATTTCATTGCACGAAGGGTAAATCTCCCGGCGTTTTTTGCAAATTTTCTGTTCGAAATCTTGGAATCAATCGAGCGTGCCAATCAGCCATTCCTGCATGGTGGAATAGACATTGAGTTGGATGAGGGCGTATTCGCGGGGGTCATCGGGATCACCGGGGGCTCGCCCCATGTCCTTCTCGGTGAAATGGTGCATCTCGGCGAGACCGAGGCGGGCTTGATTGAGGGCGCTCAGCCAGTGATCCATGTGTGGCGGGGGAATTACAAAGGAGGCGGTCCCGTCGTCTTTTTTTTTGCCGCGCCGGAGGTCGGCGTCGACCGCCTCGCGGGAGGCTTGGAAACCGGCATAAAGCTCGGGCTGGATGTAGGCTTTCCAGTCTTGGCAAACTTCGTCTGATTCCTCGGCTGGCATGGGGAAAAATCGGGACTCCACATCGGGGTCGGACAGATCGGCTGCTGTTGTGATTTGCTGCAGGATGTGGAAGAGAGGAGCTTCGACTCCCTCGAAGCTCACCGCGCCATTGTGTAAAATCCGCACGTTCACCATTACGATTGGGGGGCTTTTTCCAAGGTGGCCAGAAGAAGGTGGGAGTGCAGTTGCTGGACGTAGAGTTCGGCTTTTTCGCGTTCGCCGGTCCAGACCACGGAGCGCCCGCTGTTGTGAACTTCCATCATGTGTCTTTCCGCCTGTGTGCGGGAAAACCCAAGAACCCGTCGGAAAACGAGCCGTCATGGCCTCTTCAAACGCCTTGAGCATGCGCTGTTTGGTCAAATTCGATGTAAACACAATCGGCACATCGGTAAACGGTGCGATTCTCTCCCGAATTTCATTTTCCATTTGCGCCATCGTCGCGTGGTCCTTTTCTATCAAATCCCACTTGTTTACCAGGATAACGATAC
>JALQZP010000037.1:11119-18150 GCA_023258235.1 Terrimicrobiaceae bacterium
ACGAGTGCGACGTAGCTCATCAGATTCACCGGGTCGTTGTGAACGACGACATTCCATACCGGTCCGAGGTCGTGTTTTTCCTTCGTTTTGAATTCCGGTGTGGCGATGGAGGACATCGTTTGTCTAGGCGGCACAGAGTCCGGATTGGGAGGGAGGGATCGCTTGAACGCACTCTTCAACGCAGGGCCAAAGGTCGTCGATCATACTCGACCGGAGTTCGATAAAAACCATCGCGGCCAGCACCAAGGGTTCCGGCAGATGAAAAACCGCCGCCCTCGCAGCAAAGACAATCGCCATGTGTCCGGGACACTCTTCGCGATCGACGGCGCACAAATAGCGCTCCAGCGTTGTTTCTCCAGCAGGGGCGCGGGTCGAGCGGGCGATGAGGCGACCGGCGGCACGGCTGTTTTTGGCGAGCGGCCCGACGAGGTCGAGTTTCTCATCGGCGGCGGAAAGTTCGCGGAACCCGCGCTTGGCGGCCCAATAGGCGCTTCGCATGGCGGGGGCGATGTGGGCAACGAGGATGGCGTCCCTCCATTGGTGAAGTTGTTCTCGAATAGCCGGATTGCCTGTGAAGGTCACCTGCCCGAGCGTATCCCATGGCGGTGCGCAGAACCGGGCGATGCGAAATATTTCCGCTCGCGTCGCAAAGTCCGAAGATTCCCCGGCCGAGTTCATTCGCAAACACTATCACGCCTTCCCCGCCGATTTCAAGGGGCAGGCAAAAGCGCCCAGACGGTGGCGGAGGGAGTCTCTCCAAAAAAATCCGGAGGCGGGGGGACAATGTGGAAGCGCGTTTCCGGCGGGAGGAGTTCTTGGGCGGATTCGATGAGATGGCGCGTTGTCCATCCCGAGAAGTTGGTGGAAAGCAAAATGGCCGCGCCTGGAGTGACGACATCCCTCGTCACGGCGAGGAGGGCGCCGAAATCCCGCTCGACGCGAAAGGTTTTTCCCGGACCCGCGCGGCCGAAGGTGGGCGGGTCGAGAATCACAGCGTCGAACTTTTCTCCGCGCTTCGCCAAGCGACGAAGATAGGCGGGCACATCCTCGGGAACAAACCGGTGCGAGGTTGTGGCGATGGAGTTCAACTCGAAGTTGCGGCGACCGCGCTGGAGAGAGGATTTGGAGACGTCCACACTCACGGTCTCCGCGCCCGCGTGCGCGGCGGCGACCGAAAAAGCGCAGGTGTAGGAGAAGGTGTTCAAGACTCGCAAGGGCCTGCGTTCTCTAAGGAAATTCCGATTCGCGCGCTGGTCGGGGAAAAGCCCGGGCGAATAACTCGCGCTGAAATCAACCTCGTATAAAAGACCGCTTTCACTCACCACCTCGCGAGGGGAAGCCTGCGGTTCACCGAATATCTGCATCGGCACATCAAGTTGGCCGGGTTCCCGGACCAATCGGCGCAGGAAAATGCGTTTCAACTCCCAATCCGCTTCGGAGGCCCATGAGACAAGGTTTTCCACGAGGTTCGCATTTTCCGTGCGGCTGGAAATGATCGCGCTGGATCCGAAGCGTTCGATCCAAAAATCCCTACCCACGGCGACCCGGCAGGCCGTGGTTCCCTTCGCCTGCAGATCATGCAGGAGGGCATCCGTGATCCAATGCGTCATGGACATGACACCGAGGGCGGGATCGGGCAATCCCATGTCTCCGCGATGGCGCGGAGAAGTTCGAATTGCAGATCGTTCACGGTCCCGTCGGACAAAACCAATGCGGCACACGCGTTCAGGACGGATCGCTTGATGGCCGGCGAGGCTTCGGCCAAGCGGTCGAGAGAGGCATCGAATTCGCTGAGGTTGACTTGCTCCTCCCTTGCAAACGGATATGCCACAGAATCCTCGCCCAACTTTTCCACTCCAGCTTGGAAGGCCGTATCCCACCCGTTTGCGTCAGTATCGTCGGTATTGGCCAAAGCGGAAAAAATCCGGCAAACATCCGGCAGGAGGGGAGTAATTTTGCGGTGGTGCACACGCGTTGGTGTCGGCTTCGAGAAGGCGGCGTCGAGATGTCGCAGAAGAATCTTTTGCAAAGTGTATTCGAAGAGGTGGACCTGCCCATCGGCCTCGATGAGTTTTTTCACATTCGCCCGGAACGTGCTGTATTCGCCGGTCGAGAGGCGGCGCAGCGAGGGGATCGCCATATCCAGCAAGGCGAATTTTTGAGCGGAACCCAACTCGCTGCGGCGGGACAGGATCTCGCGGATCGAGGCCTGCATGGCGTTATCGACCTGAATGGTGTCGAGGGAGTCGCTTGTTTCGTCCGCGAGCAAGGCATAGACGAGCGCACAGGCACCATGGACATCATGGGCGGCGTTGCGGGAAAAATCCGGCAATCCCGCCAGCATGGAAACAGCGGCGGCAACGTGAGGCTCTCCCGGCTCGGTCACAGGAAGTGGGGGCGGTGTCGGTTCTGCGAGAGAGGCCTCGAAATGGGGGGCGATCTGGGCGATGCGATCGGCGATCGGGGGGTGCGTTGCAAAAAGGTTCAGCCAAGGCGCGGAGAGCCCGTTCCCGAAAAACAGATGGCTGGCCTCTTCGGCTCTCGGGTTTTCCAGCTTCGACGTGAGTTGGGCGATCTTTCGGAGCGCTCCCGCCAGCCCGTCCGGGTTGCGTGTGAACTGAACCGCCGAGGCGTCGGCGAGATACTCGCGCTGGCGGCTCACGGCGGCCTTGATGAGCTTGCCGAAAAAGACCCCGATCCACCCGACGATGTAGAGCGCGATGCCGGCAACGAAGAGCGCGGCGGTGATCGAGCCGCCGTTCTTGTTGTCATTCGAGCGGCTCCGTGGCTGCGAGGCCGCGATGCGAAATAAAATCCCGCCCATGATCGCCAAAAAGAGAATCCCGTTCAGCAGGCCCATGAGACGGATATTGAGACGCATGTCGCCATTGAGGATGTGGCTGAACTCGTGGCCGATCACGCCTTGGAGTTCGTCGCGCGTGAGTTGGCGAAGGCATCCGCGTGTGACTCCGACCACCGCATCGCTCGTTCCAAAGCCGGCCGCGAAGGCGTTGATGGCATCCTCCTCGAGAACATAGACCTCCGGCACAGGAACTCCCGAGGCCAGCGCCATTTCCTCGACAACATTGAGCAGGCGACGCTCTTCGCTGTCGGCCGATCCGGGCTCCACGAGGACGCCACCCAGCATTTTGGCTACGACCTTTCCGCCTTGGGAAAGTTCGGCGATTTTCACCAAGCTCCCGATCAGAACGGCAACCACCACGCCGGCGGCCGTCATGCCCAGCAAGGGCCAGTCGTCCCAGCGCTCGCCCAGAGCCATGCAAAACGCCGTATGCAGGGCAAGGATGATACCGACTACCGCAAGAAAAAAGTAAATCACCAGCCAGCGCGTGCGCTTGCGGGCCAGTTCTTGCTTGTCAAAAAAATCCATCGCCTGCGATCGGCAGCGCCTGCTTGTGACAACAGATCAACGGGACCAGTCGAGGGCGCCTTTTTTGATCGCGTAGACGTAGCCGAAGAGAAGGATGGTCACGAAGCTGAGCATGCTCCAGAGAATGGTGGTTCCGAAGCGGGCCACAAAGTCGGTGAAAATGACCGCCCAAGGATACATGAAGACGACCTCGATATCGAAAAGGATGAAGAGCATCGCCACGAGGTAGAATTTGACGCTGAATCGGGGTTGGCCGGCGGTCTCCGGCACCATGCCGCATTCGTAGACCATGTCCTTGTCGGCGTTCCGCTTGCCTGCGCGGCCCAAAAGCACGTTCGTGAAAAGGGCCATCGTGGCGAAACCCACTCCGACAATGATGTGGAGTAGCACGGGCATGTAGTTTTGAAGCATGATTCCATCGTGTAGCGGTTTTGCGCACGCCCTGCAACCGCTAAAACGCGATTGACACCCGTGCGCCGAAATCATGGATATCGGGGCGCTTTGCACTTCCAATATAACAATCCACCGAACGCCGATGCAGACGCTTGAGATCATTGCTCCGATCCTTTGGCTTGTCCTGCTCGGGGTTTTACTGGCGAGATTCCGCTTTTTAGGGCCGGAATTTTTGGGGGAGTTGAATGGCTTCATTTTCTGGATCGCCCTTCCGGCCTCGCTTTTTCGGACGGCGGCGATTTCCGGAGATTCGGGGCCGGAGACGACCGGCATTCTAAGCGCGCTCTTGTGCGGCACCTTCCTCATCGCCATCTTGGGATGGCTGGTCTCGGTGGGTCTCAAGCTTCCCAAGGCCTGTCACGGAACGGTCTCGCAATCCGGTTTTCGTGGAAATTTGGCCTACATCGGCCTGCCGGTCCTATCCTATGCGTTACGGGGAACACCAGGGGGCTCGGAGCATTATGCCACTGCGGCATTCGCGATGGGTTGCCTCATATCGATCTACAACGTTCTCGCCATCGTTGTCCTTCAAGCCTCCCGGCACGAGGTGACTTGGCGGTCCTTGCGTCCGGGTATCCGCTCGATTTTGACGAACCCCCTCCTCATCGCCTGCCTCGCCGGATTGGCTGTGAATGCGGCGGATTTGACACTGCCTCGCACTCTGAACGACTCGCTTGAGGCCCTTGGTGGCGCGGCCGTTCCCATGTCCTTGCTCTGCATCGGAGGCTCGATCGCCTTTATCCGAATTGGAAAAAACATCGCCCCCGTGGTGGCCTCGGTCCTGCTGAAAATCGCCATCCTTCCCGTGTTGGTCTACGCGCTGGGCCGGTTCCTGCTTCTGGATCCTGTGTCCATGCGGATCGCGTTGGTTTTTGCCGCCACCCCGACCGCATCGGCCGCCTTCGTGATGGCACGCCAGATGGACGGGGACGAATCGGTCGCGAGCGGCGCCATCGTTCTCAGTACGATTTTTTCCGCAGTGTCGCTTTTTCTCGTCCTATGGATCACACAATGAGCGCGGTGAAACAGCTGGTTCTCATTCCGAGCTACAACAGCGGCCACCGCCTCGCAGAAACGCTGCGCGAGACCTGTTCGATCTGGCGGGATGTCTGGGTTGTCATTGATGGAAGCACGGACGGCAGCGACCTTGAGTTGGAGTCCAAGGGGGTGGAGGGAGTGCGCATTCTGCGCCTGGCTCAGAACTCCGGCAAGGGCGCCGCTGTCTTGCACGGGCTCCGCCTCGCGAGCGAGGAGGGCTTTACCCACGCGCTTGTCATGGACGCCGATGGTCAACACCCGGTGGAGATGATCCCAGTCTTCATGGAAGTATCGCGAAAAAATCCAGACTCCTTTGTTTGCGGGGTTCCGCAGTTCGGACCGGATGCCCCGGCCGCACGGGTGAAAGGGCGACGGGTCGGAAACTTTTTCTCGCGTTTGGAGACACTTTGGTGCGGCGCCCGGGATTCCCTCTTCGGATTTCGCGTTTATCCCGTCGCCCCGTCCATCCGGATTCTCGCCATGGGCGGTTCCGGCCGAAGATTCGACTTTGAAACCGTACTCGGTGTGCGACTCACATGGGCGGGCCTGGACTGTATCAATATTCCGGCTCGCGTGACCTACCCGCCGGCAAGCGAGGGAGGCGTCACGCATTTTCGATACCTTCGCGACAACCTCCTCCTTTTGAGGGCCCACATTCGCCTGCTTCTCGAGTGGCCCCTCCACCTTCCAAGGCTGATCCGCATGTGGTGCGGCGCAGTCAAACGATAGCGATCCATCATCCTAACCGTCTTTTTACTTCCGCCACTTGACGGGGTGGGCTTTCCGCGTAGATTCGCTCTCAGTGAATCGTTGCTTCCAATCGGCAGCTTGGGTTTTAACCGTTACGATGGTGGTGGTCTTTTCCTGGCCGCAGACCTCGTATGCCGGTCATTCCGGTTTGCCAGAGCCATCGTGCTGCTGCGAATCCTCCCACCACGTGCACAAATCGACCACGTGCGAGTGCTCCGCAAATGCGACGGTTCCTTACCACCCGGTGTTGGCGATGCACGCCTGTTCTTCCGTTCCCCGGCCTCAAAGCCAAAATTTCCGATGGGTCCTTGGGAACCAATCAGGGAAAACCTTTTTCGATCAACCTCCCACACCACCACCTCGAGCCGAGTCTTGATTTGACGTTGTGTCCGGCTTTGCTGGGCGTCCCAATCTAAAAATCCAAATGAAAGGAAAATAATGAAATCCATTCTCACTACCATTGCATTGGCTTTGTTCGCGGTGGCATCCTTGAACGCTGCAGGCGCTGCCTGCTCGGGATGCTGCAAGGAGAAAGCTTGCAACACTTGCTGCAAAGACAAGTGCGACGAGTGCGCCAAGTGCAAAAAGTAAGCGCATTCTTCTAAATCGCAGATAACGGGCGCGGTCTTCCGAAAGGAAGGCCGCGCTTTTTTTGTGAGTGGCTTTTCTCGCAACCCAAGCCCCCGCCTTTTCGGTTGCGGTCGATTCGGCTGAATCCGGAAAATGACGCCTCCTCCGCCGGAGAGGATTCCATGGCAATTTTTGATAGAAACCGGAATATTTTTATGTAATACAAAACGCCATTCGACCCAATGTAAGGCGATAAACACATCCACCATGCAAGCCCCTCATCATTTGCGTCCGCTTCGTGTTGGACTATTCGGCATCGGCCTCGACACTTACTGGCCGCAATTCACCGGACTCAAGGAACGCCTCGAGGGCTACCTCGCCCAAGTGGAAGGAAGGCTCTCCAAGGACGGTGTGGAAATCTGCAATGCCGGTCTGGTGGACTCACCGGAACGCGCCGTCGAGGCCGGGAGCTTCTTCCGCCGCTCGGAGGTGGACATCGTATTCCTCCACGTCACCACCTACGCGCTGTCATCCACCGTCCTGCCCGTGATGCAACGCGCGAAGGTGCCGGTGGTGATCATGAATCTCCAACCCGGCGAGGCCATTGATTACGCCGCGTTCAACAAACTCGGCGACCGCACGAAGATGACCGGTGACTGGCTCGCCTGGTGCGCCGCCTGCCCGGTGCCCGAAATCGCCAACGCCTTCAAGCGCGCCCGCATCGATTTCCACCAAGTCACCGGCACGCTGCTCGATGGAGACCCGGTATGGAACGAGGTCGGGGAATGTAAATACTCATTGTGGAGTGGTCTTTATAGCCTACTAATGG
>JALQZP010000380.1 GCA_023258235.1 Terrimicrobiaceae bacterium
CGCCTACTACCTCCGCGCTCAAAAAGTCCGAACCCTCATCCGGCAGGATTTCACGAAGGCCTTCGAAAAAGTGGACGCCATCATCTGCCCGACCTCACCCGACCTCGCCTTCAAGATCGGCGAGCGCGTGGACGACCCGCTCCGCATGTATCTCGCCGACATTTTCACCATCGCCACGAACCTCGCCGGCATCTGCGGCATCAGCGTTCCCTGCGGCCTCGTGGAAGAGGACGGAAAAAAACTCCCCGTCGGCCTGCAATTCCTCGGCAAAGCGATGGACGAAACCCGCCTCCTCGGCATCGCCGACGCCTTCGAACGCACCGGCTCCCAACAAGTCCTCACCGCCCTCCCGAAAAATTGACCACAGAGGACACAGAGAGCACAGAGGAGGGACTTCATCGCGAGTTGACGGAGTCCATCATCGGCGCGGCTATCTCTGTGCATCGGGAGCTTGGCCCGGGACTACTCGAGTCGGTCTATGAAAAGTGCCTCGCCTTCGAACTTGCTGATAGAGGCCTTTCCGTCACCACCCAAAAAGAAATCCCCGTCCGCTACAAAAACCTCACCTTCGACTGCAGCTTCCGAGCCGACCTCATCGTCGAAAACAAAGT
>JALQZP010000381.1 GCA_023258235.1 Terrimicrobiaceae bacterium
ATAGAAGTTGCCGCGCGACTTGCTCATCTTCTCGCCTGCGACCATCAGGTGGAAGCAACTCATGATCTCGGTCATCTGCAGATCGTGTTCGCCCGGCAGGTGAGTCGGGTCCTCTTGTGATCCGATCCACATCGCCCCTTGCATCAGCACGTAAAAGTAAACATTGTCTTGGCCCAAGAATTGGGTCACGCGTGCTTTTGGGTTTTTCCAAAATTGTTCGTATTCCGATTCTGGTCGTCCTTTTTCCTTTAAGGCAACCTTGGTGAATGAAATCGGTGCGATTAAGGAATCTGGCCAAACATAAAGCGTTTTTCCAGCCATTTCAGGGTCCACATCGGTGGGCATCGGGATTCCCCAGCTGACATCGCGGCTGATCGGGCGGTGTGCCCACTCATCTAAAAGTGCGCTTGGAATTCCGTGATTCAGCAATTCGCTGCGACCGGTTTCTAGGTCCACTTTATTTTCAAAGGTACAGGCCACTTTTTTGCCCGCAGCGTATTTGCTTTTATGTTTTGGTAATGAAGCTTTGATCTCTTTGTATTTCGCTTCATGAATATTGTCGAAGCTCAATGCTGGTAACACCGTGTTGATGACTTCGTTATAGAGT
>JALQZP010000382.1 GCA_023258235.1 Terrimicrobiaceae bacterium
AGGCGGCGACGACCATGAGGTCCGGCGCGAGCGAGCGGAGATCATCTAGCGCGGCAGGCGAGCGGAGTTTTTCGGGTTGTTGGACGGGGAGATTTTGGTCGAGGGCAATTTGTTTGATCACCGACATTCTCGGCTTCAAATCTCGCCCGGCTGGCTTGTCAGGCTGCGTGATCACGCCGACGACGCTACGTTTTTTTGAATCCAAAAGAGCCCTTAGCGCCGGAGCGCCGATCTCGCCCGTGCCGCAAAAAACAATTCGCATCGACTACAGCATCCTCCGAGCGCTAGCTTGGCGAGCCATCGCCGAGCGGGTCATCATGAGCTCGCCCGCTGTGACCTCGCGCTGGCCGAGCGAGGAAGCACAACCGGTGCAGAGGTAGTCGTAGATTTCCTTGTCGGGCAGGACGAGCAGGAGCTTCTCGCGGACCGGCATGGCGGTCTGGCATTTTTTGCAATAGAGCGACGAGGCGCGGAGACTTTCGAATTGCTGCATGGCGGTAGTTGTCGGGCGGAGGATACTTTCGCGGCGCGCGGGAATCAACCGCCCAGCGGGTTTGTTCTTGCCAGCGCGGCGGCGGATTGGTTTCTGGAGCGCTTCTTATGAGC
>JALQZP010000383.1 GCA_023258235.1 Terrimicrobiaceae bacterium
CGACACGACCGGTCACGACCGTGCCGCGACCTTCGATGTTGAACACGTCTTCCACGGGCATGAGGAAGGGTTGATCCTTCGGACGCTCGGGCGTGGGGATGTATTCATCCACAGCGGCCATGAGGTTGATGATTTCCTTTTCGTAGGTGGCGTCGCCTTCGAGGGCCTTGAGGGCGGAACCCTTGACGATCGGGATGGTGTCGCCGGGGAATTCGTATTTGCTCAAAAGCTCGCGGATTTCCATCTCGACGAGTTCGAGGAGATCTTTGTCGTCAACCATGTCGACCTTGTTCATGAAAACAACGATCGAAGGCACGCCGACTTGGCGGGCGAGAAGGATGTGCTCACGGGTCTGAGGCATCGGGCCGTCAGCCGCGCTGCAAACGAGAATGGCGCCGTCCATCTGAGCCGCGCCGGTGATCATGTTTTTCACATAGTCCGCGTGGCCGGGGCAATCGACGTGGGCGTAGTGGCGATTGGCGGTCTCGTATTCGACGTGGGCGGTGTTGATCGTGATGCCGCGCTCTTTTTCTTCAGGAGCTGCGTCGATCTCGTCATATTTTTTGGCCGTGGCGCCGCCGCTTTTGGACAAAACGGTG
>JALQZP010000384.1 GCA_023258235.1 Terrimicrobiaceae bacterium
GCGCAAGTAGGGCCACTCTGTGCCGTCCACGAGGCGGCAGCAACGGAAGTCCGCGAAGAGCGAGTCGACGTGGAGCTCGGCCCACAGCTGAGTGACCGAGAAGAGCGTGTATGCGAAGGACTCGACGCAGCGCACGTTGGTGATCAGCTTGTGGTGATATCCGCCGAGTCTGTCTCGCGCGATCACTGGCATGTCGCCGATGATGGTTGCGACGTGCTTGGTGCCGGCGGCCGCGCGGAATGTGTCGGCGCACGGGCGATGGTTGATGAGCCAATGGGGATTGGGCGTCACGTGCCCGGTGCACCCAGAGTCGATCGTGCCATTGATGTGGCGGCCGCCGACAGGTTCCTTGCAGGTCGGTTGCACCGAGGCCTTCAGCCGTTTCGGCGGTGACGGTTCGTGCGGCACCACGAGGGCGGTGAGGAGGTCGTCATCGGCGCAATGCGGCGCCGAGTGTCCGCCTGACGGCGTGACTGGGTCGTCCGGAGAGCTCGAGCTATCGCATTGCGCGGACGGCGTTTCCATCGGTCGGTTGCTGGATTTCCTAGCCAAGCGGAAGCTCGATAAAAACACGATCATTGTTCTGATGAACGACAAC
>JALQZP010000385.1 GCA_023258235.1 Terrimicrobiaceae bacterium
GGTTTTCCAGTCGTGCAGGTGGTCGTTCCCGGCTACTCGGATGTCCTCCCTTACCACCCTCCCACGAGCCCCGCTCTCTTCCGCGCCGTGACCCGAAGCGAAGTCCTCGCCTCCTACGCCACCGCATCGATCTGAGCCAGCGCCGGACTTTCCGCTTGCCCCCGCGCCGCCCTGTGGCGATCTTTTGGCTCCTGCGACGCCGCTCCCCAAGCCGTTTCGCGGGCCACCAACCGCTCGGGTGGCGAAATTGGCAGACGCGCCAGACTTAGGATCTGGTGGAGCAATCCATAGGGGTTCGAGTCCCCTCCCGAGCACTCCCCAAGCGGAACTCCCGCCCCCTCCGATGCCTCAATCCCCCGCGATCCCGAAAAAATCAGCCTTCGCGAGGGTCAAGAGTTTTTCCCCCGAAACGAAAAATTTTCTGGCCCGAAAATTCATCTTTTTTCTTGTGACAAATCCGACCGATTTCTAGTCTGACGCCGCTGGCGGAAACAAGAACCGACAGCATGTGAATAACTTGTGAATAATCTAAATAACATGGGTTTACCGCTGAGCTTCCTTCGTTCCCGTAGAACGAGAATCGCTCTTACGGGACAAT
>JALQZP010000386.1:0-275 GCA_023258235.1 Terrimicrobiaceae bacterium
ATCGATCCGATAATGAGGATGATGATGACATTGGCAGTGTGACGAAGCGAACTATTCTTCGACTGAATGGGCTCAAATCCGACAATAGGAACTCCGCCGATCGTCGTTGGCTATTATTATTAGTAGTAGAATGATTGTAATCATCATCCTTCTTATCAAACGAAGAAGTAGTATTGGAAGCAGATATCAAGATACTGTCATCGACATCGTACTCTGTCAAATCCAGACTCGAGCTCGAGGAGCTGTTGTTGTGAGGAAGATGATGACAGCATTGT
>JALQZP010000386.1:285-598 GCA_023258235.1 Terrimicrobiaceae bacterium
TCTTGCGGGTTGCAGCAAGCTCCCCCTCCCGCCGACGTTGACGGAGAAGTAGAGGATAGAAATTGTGATTGACTGCGTCGCATTTTGAGATGTTGGGTGCTGTTGCTGTGATTCATTTTGGTGACGCTCACAACCTTCTTCATTTTGATATTGCTGCTGTTGGTACTACTGCTGCTGCTGCCTGAGATCGACGTCGATGAGTGGTCTGTTTGGGAAGGATGGTGGAAGTAATGATAGTGGTGGTAGTGATCAATGTGACCATGGATTACCTCGCGAGGTACTAGTAGTGGAGGATGCCGGCGATGATAAGGAT
>JALQZP010000387.1:0-240 GCA_023258235.1 Terrimicrobiaceae bacterium
ACCGACCGCATCCCCCGCCCCGTCCGGACCCACCAGGGAGGCGATCTCCGGGTTGAACTGCGGGTCGAGCAGGCGGATCCGCTCCTCGATGGGCGGATGCGTCGCGAAGAGGCTGTCGACGGCACTGGCGAAGAACATGTGCGAGAAGGCCGCAGCCCTCGAGTTCTTGACGACGGAGCGGCCGGAATGCCCGGCGATCTTCTTGAGGGCCCCGGCGATCCCGGCAGGATTGCGGGTGAA
>JALQZP010000387.1:250-594 GCA_023258235.1 Terrimicrobiaceae bacterium
TCATCGCGCCGCCGCGGCCGGTTGTCGCCCCGGGCCGTCGCCTCGAAGAGGATCCGCCCCGCCACGGCGATCCCGAGGATGCCGTACAACCAGCCGGTCAGGCGGATGTTCCGGAGCATGTCGCCATTGAGGATGTGGCTGAACTCGTGCGCCACCACGCCCTGCAATTCATCCCGGGTCAATCGTTCCAGGCATCCCCGCGACACGGCCACGGCGTAGTCGTTGGTCGTGTGCCCGGCCGCGAAGGCGTTGATCCCGGCTTCGCCCTCCAGCACGAACACCTCCGGCATGGGAACCCCCGACGCGATGGACATCTCCTCGACCACATTGAGGAAACGCCGCTC
>JALQZP010000388.1 GCA_023258235.1 Terrimicrobiaceae bacterium
CTCGACGCGATGATCGACGACGTCCGCCGACTCGTGTGCATCGAGTCCCCGTCCCGTGATCTCGACGCACTCGAACGCAGCGCGCACGAATTGGTCTCCATACTCACCGAGCGGCTCGGGTCGGCGCCGACGATCGTGGCCAGTGCCAACGGTCCGCACGTCCACTGGTCGGGGGGTGGAGCGCCGCGAGTGTTGATCGTCGGTCACCACGACACCGTTTTCCCGCTCGGCGCGCTCGCCCAACGTCCGTTCACCGTGGAGGGCGGTCGGGCGACCGGCCCGGGTGTGTTCGACATGAAGGCTGGAATCGTGCAAGCGGTGCACGGCGTCGCTTCACTCGCCGACCGCAGCGGGGTGGAGATCTTGATCTCGGCCGACGAAGAGATCGGGTCGGGGGAGTCGCGCGAACTCATCGTCGAGCGGGCCCGCGCCTGTGGTTCGGTACTCGTGCTCGAACCGAGTGCCGACGGTGGTGCGCTGAAGACCGCGCGCAAGGGAACCGGCACCTTCGAGGTGCTCGTGTCGGGTCGGGCTGCACACGCCGGACTCGAACCCGAGAAGGGAGTGAACGCACTCGTCGAGGTTGCTCAC
>JALQZP010000389.1 GCA_023258235.1 Terrimicrobiaceae bacterium
ATGAATTTCGTTCGATTTTGGAGCTCTTTTGCGCCGATGTGGAAGCGCTCAAAGCGAGTCGAATTACGGGTGTCAACAAGAACACCACGCACCGCATTTATGGGCTGCTTCGCAAGCGCGTCGTTGAATTGGCTCATGCCGAAGCAGCGCCCTTTGCCGGTTGTGTGGAAGTGGATGAAAGCTACTTTGGACCACGCAGGGTTCGTGGTATCCGAGGACGCGGAGCGGCGCGGAAGGTTCCAGTTATCGGCCTTCTCAAAAGGGGAGGAAGAGTCATCTGTTCCCCCTTGCCCAACTGCTCGAAAAGCGACCTTCTGCAGATGATTAAGGGGCATGTCAGTCCAGCTTCCGAAAGCACAATCTTCACCGATGGTTGGCGTGGATATGATGGATTGGTTCTTGAGGGCTACAAACACTACCGTGTCCATCATAGCCAAAATGAATTTGCCAGGGGACGCCGCCACATCAACGGCATCGAATCGTTTTGGAGTTACGCCAAAACCCGATTGGCGAGGCTGCGCGGCATTCGCTCCCATGCCTTCTTCTCTCACCTCAAAGAATCGGAGTGGCGTTTCAATCATCGAAGTGA
>JALQZP010000038.1 GCA_023258235.1 Terrimicrobiaceae bacterium
GCCACGATTTCCTCGGCTGTCGGTTCCTGACAATAAAGCGGGTCCATGCCGACAAGGCAGGTAATCAGAAAAACAAGGAATGGCATGGTTTTAAAATGCCCTTCTTGGAAGAGAAGCCCAAGGAAATTTTTTTTCTTACACCGTCCGTTCCAAATCCCGGTTGGAGCGATTTTGGATCCAATCGACGGCGCTCCTCCCGGCCCGGGTTCCGGTGGCAAAGCAACCCTGCATCAGATACCCGCCGGTCGGCGCTTCCCAATCGAGCATCTCCCCCGCCACAAAGATGCCGGGGATTTTTTTGAGCATGAGCAGGGCATCGACCTCTTCCCAACAAATACCTCCGGCTGACGAAATCGCCTCGTCGATCGGGCGGGGGCGGCTGAGCGGAATCACGCAATTTTTGGCTTCGCGGGCCAGGGAGTCCGCGTCCGTCCAAGGCTTGCGCGAAAGGACAGCCGCAGCGGCATCGCAAAGCTTCCAGCGCGTGCGGGCCTCTTCCAGAAAATTCCGCCGGGCGGATTCCATCTTAGCCACAAGTTGTTCGTGGGTATGAGCCGGTTTCAAATCGATCGCGATGGCGGGTTTGTCCATGGCTCGCAGAGCCGCACCGAGTTGGTAAATTGGGCCTCCTTCCAGTCCGTAGCGGGTCAAAAGCAGTTCACCGACCGCAGCGGCATTGCCGACACGAACGCGGATATTTTTCAGCGGCTTTCCCTCCGCCTGAGCCAGAATATCGGGAGTCCAAGGATGCTCCCATCCACAGTTGGCCGGAGCGAGCGGATGGCACGCGATGCCGAGGCCTTCCATCATGGAAAGCCACGCGCCGTCGGAGCCAGTTTTTTTCCAAGATCCTCCACCCAAGGCGAGGATGACGGCATCGGCCGTGATGGTCGCTCCATCCGCAAACTTGATCCGGTTTGGAGATCCGGGCTCGATGGTGATGCAGCGATGGTTCATCCGGAAAAGCACCCCCAACGAGCGCAGTCGTGCGGTCCAACGCCTCAGGAGGGGAGCCGCCGTCAGATCCTTGGGATAAACCCGCCCGCTGCTCGCCTGAAATGTCTCGACCCCCAGACCGTCTGCCCACTGCCGGAGGGCTTGAGAATCGAAATCTGCGATCAATCCGTGCCAAGCCGCTTCGGGCATTCCGGGGCCCGAATAGCGCATCGCGAAGCTCTCAATGGGCTCTCCGTGCGTGAGGTTGAGACCGCCCTTGCCCGCAACGAGAAACTTGCGTCCCACGGAGGGCTTGGAGTCGAACAGCGTGACTTCCGCACCCGCTTGCGCTGCTACTTCAGCGGCGCGAAGTCCGGTCGGCCCGCCCCCAATGACAGCGATCGTGGAGTGCAGGCTCAAGCCGATCGCTTCGAAGCGGGAACGAGAGATTCGTAGAGGGCCTGGGTTTGCTTGGCGATGGCACCCCATGAAAAGACCTCCAAAGCACGACGGCGACCAGCTTCACCGAAGGCCGCTTGCTTGGCGGGATCGGCCATCACCTCATTGATGCGGGCAGCGAGATCCCGCGAAAAGGCATCGGGATTGATCGGCTCGAACGGACTGGAGGACATCTGCTCCAGCGGCACAAGGTATCCGGTGACGCCGTGCTGCACGACTTCGCGAATCCCGCCCACCGCGCTGGCGACCACCGCACGTCCGCAGGCCATCGCTTCCAGATTGATGATTCCAAATGGCTCGTAAATCGAAGGGCAAACAAAGACACCCGCGTGGCTGTAGAGCTCGATTTTCGCTTTGTTATCGAGCATTTCATTGATCCAAATCACGCCCTCGCGTTTTGACTGCGCGGCGGTGACGGCGGACCGCATCTCCTCCGCGATTTCCGGCGTGTCGGGAGCTCCGGCACACAGGACAACTTGGAACGAAGGATCCAAGTGCTTGATCGCATTCACAAGGTGAATGATTCCCTTTTGTCTTGTGATGCGACCAAGGAAGAGGGCGTAGGGTTTGGAGGAATCAATGCCAAAGCGGTCAAGGACGCCATGTGCCGCCACGGGCTGGTATTCCTCGGGGTCGATGCCGTTGTAGATGATGTGCATCTTGGCGGGATCGACATGGAACAAATCCGCCACATCCTGGCGGGTGCCTTCCGAAACAGCGACGACGGCGTCCGCCATTTCGAGAGCGGTTTTTTCCAACCAGCACGTGAAATCATATCCGCCCCCAAGTTGCTCACGCTTCCATGGGCGGAGCGGCTCGAGGGAATGCACGGTGACGACCAGCGGAATGCCGTAGTTGAGCTTCGCCAAGATCCCACCGAAATGGGAATACCACGTGTGGCAATGAACCACGTCCGCATCGATATTCGTGGTGTTGAAGTCGAGGCAACGTTGAAGCGCCCCGAAGACGGAGTTGAGCTTGGGTGGATTCGTGTAGGCGGCGGTGGAAAGCCCGAATCCGCGCGCGGCGAGCTGACCATCGGCGAAGTTTTGATTGCCGAAACAACGGACTTCGACCTCCATCAAGCGCGCGAGTTCGCGGCTGAGGTATTCGACGTGGACCCCGGCGCCACCGTAGATCGTGGGCGGGTATTCATTGGTAAGGAACAGGGCTTTCATGGTTTTTAAATATCAAATGCCTAGCAGTTCGACGGGATTACATGAGTCGCACGGGAATTGAAAATTGAAGCTGGCCGGACCCCACTTCCATCCAAGGTAAATCCACCGCCGTAAGCGAGGCCTTTGTCACCAATACGCCGTATCCCTCGGCCGCACCGATCAGTTCGCCAATCACCGTACTAAAGTCCGGTTCGTGCCCAACGAGGAGAGTGGAGCCTTCCTTGCCCTGAGCTTGCATTTGTTTGAGGAGTGTTCGGATCCCCATGCCGCACGCAAGCCAATCCTGCACGAGCGGATCGATCCCCAATTCCTTGCCAACGATCCCGGCGGTTTGTCGGGCACGCACCAGCGGACTCGTCAGAATTTTGTCGGCCACCAATCCATGGGCCTTGCAAAAACGACCCACCTTCGCCGCTTGCTCCAACCCTTTCGGAGTGAGATTGCGATCAAAGTCGGATCCGGACCCGGCCTCCGCATCCGCATGCCTCAGGAAATAAAGAATCATCAGCGGGGGAACACGGCGGACATCTTACATGCTCATGCCACCATCCACAGCCAACACTTGGCCGGTGATGTAGGCCGCTTCTTTGCTCGCCAGAAAAGCGACGGCCGAAGCGATGTCTTCCACCGCGCCGAATCGGGTGAGCGGGATTTGCGAAAGCGCCCCCTTGCGCACCTCTTCATTCAACACAGAGGTCATATCCGTTTCGATGAATCCAGGCGCAACCACATTGACCGTGATTCCCCGGCTCGCGATCTCGCGGGCGATGCTCTTGCTCATTCCGATGAGGCCAGCCTTGCTGGCGGCGTAGTTGGCTTGGCCCGCCAGTCCCATAAGCCCACTGACAGAGCTGATATTGATGATGCGCCCGGAGCGTTGCTTGACCATTGCGCGCAGGATGGCGCGCGTAAAGCTGAATGCCCCCTTCAGATTCGTCTGGAGAACGACGTCCCAATCTTCACTCGACATCCGCATCGCGAGTGTGTCGCGCGTGATGCCCGCATTGTTCACGAGGATGTCGCAACGCCCGAAGTCCGCGAGAATCTGGTCACCCACCTTTTGGACCGCGTCAAAATCGGCCACGTCCACCGCATAAGGCCGCGCAGAATCCGGCGCCATCGCGTTGATCGCTTCGGCTGTGCGAATCGAGTTCGACTCCGTGCGGCTCACCACGGCGATCTTCGCTCCCTCGCTGGCAAGATGCCTCGCAATGCCTTCGCCGATCCCCCGGCCCGCTCCCGTCACAACCGCCACCTGATTTTCAAATCGTTTTGTGCTCATGCTGGACACAAACTGGACACCACTATGCGGCCTATGGAAATAAAAAACTCCACCCGCAGCGACTTTTCATTCTTCATAGAGATTCTCGGCGACCTTGCCGATGGAATCCCTCGAGATGACCTCCTATAAAAAGTTCCTTTTCCTGTGCCTTGCTCTTATCGAGTGTATTCCCATGTCCTCAATGGCGAACTCCGCTCCCGCCCCGCTCGTTGGTATTAAGCGAATCGTTTTTCTTGGCGACAGCATCACCCAAGCCGGCGATTACGTTACGGACATCGAGTGTTGGCTCCTCTCTCAAGGCCAGCAAATCGAAGTCATCGACGTCGGCCTTTCCAGTGAAACTGCCACCGATCTTTTGCCCGAAGAAAATGCGGACCATCTCAAAAAATATGGATTTCCACGACCCTCTGTGAGCGCCCGACTCGACCGCACCCTCGCGGCTACGAAACCGGACTTGGTCGTGGCCTGCTATGGAATGAACGATGCCAGCGGACTGCCAAACAATGCCGCAGGCCTGAAACGCTACAGCGAGGCAATCACACGCTTGCGCGATGCGGCTTTCCAAGCCGGCGCCAAGCAAGTTGTTTTGTGCACCCCACCCATCCACGATTCCCCGCACAAGCCAGACCCCCACGAGGAAAACCTCGTCGCCTTCAGCCAATGGCTCGTCTCGAAACGCGCCGACGGCTGGACCGTAGTCGATATTCATTCACCGATGCGACGGGAACTCGACGAAATCCGAAAAACCAACCCCTCCTTCCAATTCCAACCGGACGGTGTGCATCCCGACCGCAATGGACATTGGGTGATGGCCCGCGAAATCTTAACGCAATTTCTGGGAGCCGATCTCGGCACCTCGACATCAGCCGAGTCTTTTTTCCCAAGTAACGGACCCGCCATCCGCACCCTCGTCGACCAACGCCGCCTCACTCTGTTCTCCGCCTACATGGGCCACATCGGCCACACCCGCCCCGGCGTGCCCGGCGGCCCTGAACAAAAAGCCGCTCCCACACTCTCCGAAGCCACCGCACAAGCCGCCCAGATCACAGAGAAAATTTCCCCACTCCTGAAATAGGTTGCCCCCCATCTCAAGTTAGATTTTTTTAAATCCCCGCATCTCCAATATGCGGTTGATGCTTCCAAACCATGACCGTTTGAAGCTGTTTGAATGTTAATAATCAATGCCTTCTCTGAAAAAGCGCTGTCAAGAGGAAAATCTTCTTCTCTTTTGTTATTAATTGCTTACAAAATCTTGCAATGACTTCAGCTTCGCACATCTGCTTTTAAAAACCAAGCTTTTAGGACACGAAAATATGGTGTCCGCAATGCTTAGAGCGGTTTTGGAAATTCGTAGCCGTTTTTCGCAACCATAAAAGTCTGTGACGCGTTGTGAAAACTGATTCGCGGGTCAGAAACATGCGGCGGCTATAGAAGAAGTTGAAATGCTATAGTTTCTGCAGCGTCAAACAACTCGTGTATGCCATTGAAAACTTTCTCCAAGCCTACAACGAAACCGCCGCTCCCTTCGATTGGACGAAAATCCGAGCGAGCAAAAAATCTCCGGAAAGTAAATACGCCAATATTTCTAAACAGATACCAGCACCCAAAATGTGATATGAATATTTACTAGGTCGATTATTGACCTTGGAAGGGCTTTTTGATGTTTTGATCTTTGATGGCTGGAAAAACGCTCCTCGTTCTAGGCGACCAACTTTCGCATTGGAATAGCGCGCTCCGCGCCGGTGACCGGGATAGCGACGTGGTGCTCATGGTCGAATGCCCCGACTTCGACGCAAAACATCACAAGATCGTTCGCGTGTTTCAAATTTCCGCCATGCGCCACTTTGCGGAAGAACTACGGAACAAGGAGTGGACGGTCGATTATCACGCTCTCAGCGAAACCACGGATCTGGCTTCGGCGGCCCGCAAGCATTTTGAGCGATTCCAGACCTCCTCACTTTTGGTGATGGAGCCTAACAATTTCAGCGATCAGCACAGGGTCGAGCGGGTGGCTGGGGAAAATGCAATCCCGCTTGAAGTTTTGCCGACCTGCCAGTTCGTGGTTCCGCGAGCCGAATTTCTTCGAGAGGCCCATGGCAAAAAGCGATTGCTCATGGAGCAGCATTATCGCAAGGCACGGCAGAAATATGGTATTCTTCTGGATCACGATGGGGAACCGGAGGGCGGGGCTTGGAATTTCGATGCGGAAAATCGCAAGACCGTTTCCGATTGGAAGAAAGACGGAGCCCCTCGTCCGGGCGTATCCGCGACGAAGACCCGCCTCCGTGACGAAATCACGGAAAAAGTCATCTCCGAAGTCGATCGTTTTTTTCCAAGTGGCATCGGACGGGCTGAGGATTGCTGGCTGCCGGTGAACCGTGCCGAGGCTTTGCAGTCCCTCTCCACATTCCTACGGGAAAGACTCCCCTGCTTTGGAGATTATCAGGACTTGATGCTCCAAGACTCTCCCACGCTTTTTCACAGCCTCATCTCGGGTCCGCTGAATTTGGGTCTTTTGAATCCGCTGGAGTGTGTGGAGGCAGCAGAAAAAGCCTACCGTCAGGGCGAGGCCCCTTTGGCCGCCGTCGAGGGGTTTATACGCCAAATCCTCGGCTGGCGGGAATTTGTCAATGGCGTCTACTGGCTCAAGGGGCCGCAATACCTCTCCAGCAATGCGTTGAATGCCTCCCGACCTCTGCCGGATTTTTTCTACACGGCGAAGACGGACATGCGATGCCTCAGCCTCACCATCTCGGAAGCCATCGACACCTCCTACAATCATCACATACAGAGGTTGATGATACTCGGAAACTTCCTGCTTCTGGCCGGCATCGATCCGCAGGAGTCGCATGCCTGGTTTTTGGAGATGTATATGGACGCACATGAATGGGTGATGGCGGCGAACGTGTTGGGAATGGCGCTCCATGCGGATGGCGGATTCATGGCCACCAAGCCCTACGCCGGCTCCGCAGCCTACATTTCAAAGATGAGCAACTACTGCACCGGATGCCACTTCGATCCCAAGAAAAAAACCGGTCCGGGGGCATGCCCTTACAATTTCCTATACTGGGATTTTTACGATCGCCACGCCAAGCGGTTCGCCTCCAATCCCCGCACAAGCATGATGGTCAGCTCTTGGAATAAGCGGGCCGAATCGGAAAAAGCCGTCATCCGCAGCGAAGCCAAGGATTTTCTGGAAAATCTCCGCCCCGCTGCAAAAGCCAAAGATCAGAGATAGTCGGAGAATTCGTAAAGGGCGGGATCCCTCACTGCACGGACATGCCTCGCCTTCGGTCCGGTCGCAGGGGCTTCGCCCCCGTCTCCTTCCGGCATATCCATCCCCTCAAAAGCATCGCCAAACTCCTCTTCGAGTTTCTCGGGATCATCACCCGCCTCCAAGCGCCGAATCATTTGATCCATTCCATCGGGCATGGCTTGACCGGTGGCCTCGGCCATCTTTCGCATCATGCGTCCCAGAGCCTTGGGGTCGGGGTTGTTTTCGTCCAAGCTCGACATTTCGCGCTCCATTTCCGCCATCATCTTCTCCATGCGGGGATCGGCGACATCGGGAGTCTCCGTCTTTTCCTTGGCTCGCCCCGTGAATGCGAACTTGGAAACCATCCGCTCCATTCTCGCAACTGGGTCATCAGGACACTTCGGAACCTTATCCGCATAAGACAGACTGCGGGCGAAAAACGTGTATATTTTATTCGTATCGGGAGAGTGGAATTCGTAGATCGGCATGGTAGGTCTAGTTAAGTTGCGATCTATTTTAACCCCTTTCGCCGCCTCCGTCCACTCCCTCAATTGAGACTTGGCCTGAAAGCATGGCCTGTTTAGCATAACATGAATGGATCAACCCGAGTTCGAGCCTACCGAGGAAGAGTGTGACGTGCTGATCATCGGAGGCGCCCTATCCGGCTCGGCTTCTGCATGGCTGCTGAAGCAACGCGATCCCACACTCCGCGTGGTCGTTGTGGAAAAAAACACCGCATTCAAGCGACGTGTGGGCGAAGCGACGACGGAGGTAAGCAGCTTTTTTCTCACCCGTGTGCTCGGTCTTACCGGTTTCCTTGCCCAGACCCAGATTTCTAAAAACGGCCTTCGTTTTTGGTATGCCCGTCAAAGCGGATCGGGCACCTTGGCGGATTGCTCAGAGATCGGCGGACGCTACCTTTCAACGGTTCCCGCCTATCTCATAGACCGCTCCGTGCTCGACGAGGAAATCCTCTCTCGCGCCTTGGCAGCGGGGGCAAAAATCCTCCGCCCAGCCAGCGTTGTGAGCGTGGAATTGCAAGAGGGAGGCCGCCAGCGCGCAACCATCCGGCAGGACGGACGGAATAAAACATTTCTCGCCCGCTGGGTGATTGATGCCTCGGGTATCAAGTGCCAGCTCGCTCGCGAAAATGGCTGGTTGCGCAGTAATGAAGCCCATCCCACGATGGCGGTGTGGACACGCTGGCGGGGAACACGGGACTGGGATTCGCCCCAAATGGCCGCCGCCGCGCCGGACTGGACGAAGGGTTTTTATGGCATCCGGGGCACGGCGACAAACCACTTCGTCGGCGAGGGATGGTGGGCCTGGTGGATCCAACTCAAGGGCGGAGATGTGAGCATCGGGGCCGTGATCGACCAACGCCTTGTCGATTGGGAACGCAGCGATGGGACTGTCGGGGAAAAGTTGCGCTCGTTCCTTGCCCAACACCCGGCCGCCCGCGAAATGATGGATGGAGCCGAATTCATCGAGGGCGACGTCCACTTCCGCCGGAACCTTCCGTATTTCTCAGACCGCTTCGCAGGCGACGGCTTTGCCTTGGTCGGCGACGCCTCCGCTTTTATCGATCCGCTTTACAGTCCCGGGATGGATTGGATCGCTTACACCGTTTTTGCGTCCGTGGAGCTCATTCTGAAATGTCGAAGCGGCGAGGAGGCCGCTCCGCTCATCGCCGCGCACAATCGCGACTTTTCAAAAAGTTACGCCTGTATGTTCGAGGCCCTCTACCAGAACAAATACGAGTATCTCGGCGACTTCGATCTCATGAGAGTCGCCTTCCGCCTCGATATCGCGAGCTACTACCTTTATGTGGCGCGATTCCTCTACCAGAGCGGACCAGACTTTCTAGCCGTCCCACCCTTCTCGCCACCTCAAGCGGGACCGTTTTTCTGGCTCATGCGTCTATACAATCGCCGATTGGCCGCGATGGCCCGCTCGCGTCGCGAACGAGGCGTTTTTGGATCGGGCAATACCGGGAACCGTGACCTTGTGGCGGGATTCAACTTCCGGCTCCGTCCGCTGTTCCGAACGGCCATTGACGGGCTCTGGCTCTGGCTCTCCCTCGAATGCATTGAAGGTTGGCGCAGCTGGGGAAGGACATCCCGAAAAACGACCCGCGCACGGAAACCCTCTCCGTCCACCGATCCCCTACGCTGCGGCGAAGGAGCCGGACTGAATGTTCATGCCCATTGAGGCAACTGCGATTTTTCTCCGCAAACCCGCTTCTTTTTGATACCCAGATCGGCTCACTCATGGACACTCCCGAAACGCCCGACAGCGAGCTGGTCTCCCGCACTCAAGCGGGGGATGCCCGGGCTTTTGACGAGCTGGTGGTGCGATTCAGTCCGCGTCTCTACGGATTGGTCTACAATATGACGGCCAGCCACGAGGATACAAACGACCTCCTTCAGGATATCTTCGCAAAGGCCTATCGATCCATCAAAGGCTTCCAAGGAAAGTCCGCCTTCTACACGTGGATGCACACGATCGCGGTGAACATGACGATCAATTTCCTGAAAAAACGGAATCGCCGCAGAACAATGAGCCTTGATGATGTCGATAACGGCATCCTCAGCGATCCCGACTTCATTAAAGCCACGAGCCATGGGGACCCCAGCCAAGATGCCAATCTGGTGGAACTTCAAAAAAAACTGAACGAATCCATGCTCAAGCTGTCACATGAGCATAGAGCTGTTGTCACGATGTTTGATATTCAGGGGATGCCACATGCGGAAATTGCGAAAATCCTGAAAATTTCGGAAGGCACCGTGAGATCGCGCCTCTTTTATGCACACCGACAGTTGCAAAACCATCTGCAAGAGTTTATGAAAAACTAATCCTCTATATGGAGCCTGAAGAAAGTATTTCCAAATTACTTCGGTTGAAACGCTATGAGAAACCTCGCCCAGATTACTTTGAGGATTTTCTCGCCGAGTTCCAACTCCGCCAGAGAGCCGAGGTCATTCATAGGCCATTTTGGAATATCGCCTGGGATCGCTTTTCCTCCCTCTTCGCCCCGATTCCGGTGCCAAGACTCGTCACAGCTTCTTCCTTTGCCGCCGCCGTGATTGCAGCCGGAGTGACATTGAACTGGTCGGGCAACGAAGCGGGGGTGACTCCCGCCACTTGGAATCTTTCCTCCCCGGCACAGACGCGGCTCGGCTCAACGCAAATCGCTTTTCCACCCACAAAAAAACGCGTTTCTTCTGTTCAATACGTGCTGCCAACGAGACCGACCGGCTACGCCTCGGCCCATAGTTTCTAACGCAAAAAGTGAATTGGTTTTGTAATTCATTATGGGCACTGGCACTCGTGGCCCCCTTGTTTTCGCTGCCGCTTGATGCAGCGGATCAACCCACGGCGCAGAACATTTGCACCGAGTTGGGCCGGATTTTTGAGCAGCACCGCCGGTCCGTTGTCCGCATTTATGCCACGGATGGACTTGGAATCCGGGTTGGAAGCGGTTTTTTTATCGATCCGTCCGGGGTCATCTACACCCACGCTGGTACAGTGACGAATGCGGAAGAAGTGAAGGTGAGCTTCGACGGTCGCCTGATTCCAGCCCACGTCATGACAGTCGATGATCGCAATGGCGTTGCTCTCCTCAAAATCGATTGCTCCAGCCCATTCATTCCGATCGGAGATTCGGATAAAATCACCGAGGCCACGCCTGTGATGATGATTGGATTTCCCGAGGAGTATGAGGTGAGCTCGAACTTCGGGATGATCGCCGCCCGGGAGCGGCAACATCTCGGAAAATATTTTGCCACATCCCACTTCAGGGCGAACATGGCCGTCCAACGCGGCGAGGGAGGTGCCCCGGTACTCAATCTGGCTGGCGAGGTCATCGGTATTCTGGTGGCCCGCATCGGCGATGGCACCGCCTGTCACATCCTGCCAATTCGTGCGGCGGAAAAAACAAGACAGGATATCGCACGCTTTGGCGAATTGCGCCCCGGCTGGGTTGGAGGGGAAGTGGAGGACACGGCCAGTCCGAATCAGGGATCAACGGCCCAAATCCTCACCCTCGGTCCGGGAACACCCGCCGCACAAAGCGGACTCAAGGCCGGAGATGTGATTCTCAGCATCAACGGGACTCCCGTGACCTGCAGTGAGGATGTTCTGGACGCCGCCTATTATCTCACCGCCGGCGATCTGGTTGAGGTGGTCATCCTTCGAGATGGTGAAAAACGATCCATCTCCGTCAAGCCCGCCATCCGCCCCGCTCCCCCGGCCGAGTCACCGACACCAGAGCGGTAAAACACCGCGTAGCTTTTGCGGTCAGGTGATTTTCCATTTTTTCAAAGCCTCCACTTCACTCAAAATCTCCCTTTTCCGGACCTCGTCGATCAGAGCCACTTCGAAACCGTTGACGGCGATTTGAGCCAGTTCCGCAGCTGTGAAACGAAGCTCATTTGCAAGAAGCAGGTATTCGTCCTCAATGTTATTCCCAAAGCTTATCGGGTCGTCCGTGCTGATCGTAACCGGGATGCCACAATCCATGAAGCGTCTCACGGGATAATCCGCCGCCGTGGATACAACGCGCAATTTGAGATTACTGATCGGGCACAAATCAAGAGGGATGCCTCGCTCGCCAAGCAAGTCCAACACGGCGGGATCCTCGATGGATCGAACACCATGCTCAATGCGCCGGACACCGAGAGCCTCGACGACATATCGCACAAAATCGGCTCCCATGAACTCTCCGGCGTGCGCTTTGGTGAACTTCCCTGCATCGCGGGCGTTTTGCCAATAACGCGGAGCCCAGTCTCCAAGGGGGACATCCTCGGCACCATGGAGATCGATGCCATCGAGATTTGGCCATGTGAGAGCTTCATCCAAAACGGGTCTCATTTTTGGAGTGTACCCATCGTGGTGAATTCCGAGGAAGATTTTCACGTCGAGTCCCCGAGGCACGGCATCGCGAATGGCATCACATACCTCGCGGCCGTTGAGATTTAAAGAATCAAGGCATCCCGAAGCGAAACTGACCTCCATGTAGCGGACATTGCGAGCGAGGCGATCGGCGAAAACCGATTTGGCACATTCGTGATACCGGCAAGCGCTATGAAAATAATCTCCGGCATAACCCAGAAGCTCGCTTTCAAAATAGGCAAAGCTGTCGAAGCGAAAGTGCGGTTTCCAAGAGGCGGGCGGCGAGAGGTATTTGCCGGGATTGGCTTTTTGAAGAAGCTCCCAAGGCAGCGCCCCCTCGATGTGGAGATGAGTCTCGGTTTTGGGGAGAGCGTGAATAAAATCTTTCATTCGCTGTTCCATAGACCAAGGGGATATCAAAGATCTCGAAGCAACTTCTCAAAATCCTCCACTCGCGAGGCGATGGTCGCCGAGGCTCCGGCAACGCGGGCACGTCGACAGGCAGCGGCGTGCTCAACCGGATCCATGGCCCAATCGAGAATCGCAGCCGCCAGCGCAGACGGATTTTTGGGGTCGATCACCATGCCTGCGTCCTGCTCGCCGAGGCTGATTGCAACCTCGGATTCCTTTGGCCCAACAAAAAGACAGGGACGTCCTGCCGCGAGAACTCCATAGAACTTACTCGGCACGACCAGTCCGCAAAGCGGCGGGCGCATCGTAACAAGATGTGCGTCCGCAGCCGAGAGACTCGCTGAGAGTTTATCCGGAGCCTGAGAAGGAAGGAATCGCATATTGTCCAACCCGCGACTGATCGCCTCGCTCTGGAGTTCGGCACGGCGAGGCCCCTCCCCAATCATCAGAAAAACGATATGCCTGCCGCCCAAGCTTTCGGCGGCCGTGAGAATGGCATCAAAATCGTGCGCCAACCCCATATTACCGGAATAGGCAACAACGAAGTCCCCCTCCAACCCCTGCTGACGTCGGAAGGGATTATTGAATTTGTCGCGTGGAACGATCGGCGGCGCCCAGTTGGGAATCAGATGTATCCTCGCAGGAGGAATGCCGCGTGCAATCAACCTTCGCGTCATGCAACGACCGATAGAAACAACCGCATCGTGGCGCTTCAAAGCGAAACTGGAAACCGCGCGCAAGACGCGCGCAAAAGCATGCCCGGATGGAAGCACCCCCAATTCCTCGGCAACCTCAGGGTAGATATCCTGAGCCCAGTGGACGATTTTGTTTTTCTTAAAAAACGCGAGAACCGGCCCGATCACGGCCAGCATTGGAGGATCCGTCATGGTGACAATGAAGTCCGTGCGCGGCATAAGTAAGGCCCGAATCAAGAGCCAAGGAATCATGCCAGCATAACTCAGAGCGCGCAGGAGCGTACTTTTGCGTGAAAACAATCCCCCGGCCCGAAGGATACGAACCCCGTTTCGCACCCCGCTCTTCGGCACTCCGCCAGTGTCCGTCGCCAGAACGGTCACATCCCAGCGGCGCGCCGCAAGCGCCTCCGCGAGTTGACAAAGCATTTCACCGGTGGCGCCGGATGAAGGCGGGTAAACGCGATTGATAAAAAGGATGGAGGGCATTTAGGTGGCGGGGGCGAGTGTGCCAACCGGCGGAGATTTTTCAATCCATGGATGAATACCGTAAAGAATCCAGTAGGCGGGGATTTTGATAAACTCGATAGCGGCCCAAGCGTCCTCCTGCCGTCGCCCCTTCGGAGTATCCCACCAACCAATGCGCGAGGAGGCCATATCAAAACGGATGCCTGGCACGCGTTGTTGGAAGACGGCCAAGGCACGGCGGGTGTGATACGAGGAAGTGACGAGAATCGCCCGCTGAACACCGGCATTTTCTAGAAGTGGATGGACAAACATCGCGTTTTCCAGAGTCGATTCGGATGCCGTTTCACAAATAATCCGATCCTCGGGCACACCTTCTCGGACCAGCACACGACGGTTCCTTTCATTGTCCCCGGTTCCCACCACAAAGACCCGGGGCGCGAGGCCTTTCTTGTAAAGCCGGGCACCCTCGGCGGGCCGGCCTTGGGATTCACCTCCGAGTACGACAATAGCATCGGCGGGCGCAATGTCCGTCTGGACGATCAAAACTTGTCTCCAGAAGGGATCAAACCACCGCACACCTCCATAAGCCAATACCGCAGCAAGGAGAAGCACCCCAATGGCAACGACGATGGCGAATTTGAAACTTCGGGCAGGCACATGGGAACGATGTGCCGCGCGGCGGCTATGGCAAAGCAAAAACCTAAAACGGATTCGACGTGGCGGTCTGCGCGAGAAGGACTGTTGATAGCAACTCACGCAGCGCTTCCGCCACCTCCCTGCCAACTGGATCGCTCGCAGCTATGCTGGCCACACGGGCCGCACGGGCCTCATATTGATTCCCTCGGAAAATCGTATTGAGGAGTTCGCACCCGTCCAAAAGACTGATCAATGTCGCATCAAAGTGGCTCGGCGGATCGTCACTGAGAATAAGTCGCCCCAAGCGCGTGCGGACTTCCACCCGCTCTTCATTGTGAATGGTCGGATAACGCCTCAAGCCTAGAACCCATAGGATTTTTTTGTCCTCTCTTTTTAAAATCCCCCGGTCGATGAGATGGGCAAGCGCCTCGGATTCGATTTGTTTTTTTTCATTGGCAAGAATGGAAAGCCAATAATGAAACGAGTGATTTTGGATGTCCTTGGCGATAAGTGCCAGCCAAGGATCCAGCAAAGGATTTCCGGTGGGCTCGGCGTTCAGAACCTTGACCTGTGGTCCTTCGGTGGAAATCCGGCCCGCGATCGAAAGATCGGCAAGGACAGCGCCGGCCATGCCTAACCCAAGAGCAAATGGCGGTAATGGAAGATGGGCTCCGGTTTCATCATCGAGTGACAACAACGCGATTTCTTCAATAAGAGCGAGTGGCGGTTTCATATGGCTTCAACTTCCACGATAACGCGGATTTTTGAAAAGCGAGGCCCGGTCGGGTTTCACCTCATGGGTCCAATTGGCTCTCCGATTTACGTGAGGCGTGGGAGAACGATTGATTTTTTTGGGAATCAGAGGATGGTTGGGACCGATATTATGTTTTTGGATTTTCTGAAGTTTGTCTTCATCTGCCTGGAAGTCGTTTTGATTTTCAACCTTCTGATCGTGGTCCATGAGTTGGGTCACTTTCTTGCAGCTCGCTGGCGTGGATTGGTCGTTGAGAAGTTCGCCATCTGGTTCGGCAAGCCGATCTGGAGCAAGAAAATCGGCGGGGTGGAATATCGCCTCGGTTCGATCCCGGCGGGCGGCTTCGTCGCCATTCCCCAACTGGCGCCAATGGAGGCCCTTGAGGGTGGTGCCGAGCAATCGCGCGAAACCCTGCCACCGGTCAAGCCCTTGGACAAAATCATCGTCGCCGCTGCCGGACCGCTTTTCAGTTTCGGCCTGGCCTTGGCCATGGCCTGCCTTGTTTGGGTCGTGGGCAAGCCACAAAGCGAGTTCGATTTCCCCGTGCTCGGCTTCGTTAAGGAGGGTGGCCCCGCTTTTGCTGCCGGTCTGCGTCCCGGCGACAAAATCCTCGCCGTTGACGGAAAACCGGTGAAGCATTTCCTGAGCGGAACGGATAGCGTGAAATGGCGAATTGTACGCAGCGAGGGCGAGAAAATCCCCTTCACCATCTCGCGCGAAGGGCAGGAGATCACACTCGAGACCGGCTGGACCAAACCCACAACGTCCAACTGGCGTCGCCCGGCCCTGCGTGAGGTCCAGATCGGACCACGCATTGTTCCCGGCATTGGATTCGTTGTTCGCGGTAGTCTGGCTGACAAATCCGGACTGCGCGCAGGCGACCTCATTACCGATATCAACGGCACACCGATCTTCAACTTGAACGAAATCGGTCCGGTGATCGACTCGAAGCGTGGTCAGGAAATCACCCTGGGCATCGAACGCAACGGCCAGCAGACGACTTGCAAAATGACACTCCCCGCACCCACACCCGATGGGGCCCCTGTGAATTTTGGCATCGAGTGGGGGCGCTCGGTATTGGTTCACCCGGACCCCATCGAGCAGGTCAAGGACGCGGCCACGAGCATCTTTCGGATGGTGGGCGCGCTGGTCTCTCCGGGATCCGATGTGAAAGCCGCCCACTTCAGCGGACCAGTTGGCATCATGCGCTTGTATTACCAAATCTTCGAGTCCGAAAACGGCTGGCGCATCGCTCTGGCATTCAGCGTGCTGATCAATGTCAACTTGGCCCTCATGAACCTGCTGCCCTTTCCTGTTTTGGATGGAGGCCACATCACATTGGCGATCATTGAGGCCATTCGACGCAAGCCCATCAGCGTTCGCTTGCTGGAGATCGTTCAAACAGCCTGCGCCGTCCTGCTGATCGGATTCATGCTCTACCTGACCTTCTATGATGTCGGAGATATTGTCGCCTCGAAGGCTCCGGTATCTCAGGAAACAAAGTGATGCCGACGCGCTTCCGCAGTTATCCGCTCCGCCGTCCGACCCGCGAAGTGAAAAGCGGCGGAGCCGCCATCGGGGGAGAAAATCCCATCCGAGTCCAGTCGATGCTCACCAGCGACACGATGAATACCGATGCATGTGTGAAGGAGACACTCGGACTCGTTGAAGCTGGGTGTGAGATTGTGCGCATCACGGCGCCCACCGTGAAAGATGCCCGAAATCTCGAAAACATCCGCGCCGCCTTGAACGCAGCGGGATGCCATGTACCTCTCGTTGCCGACATTCACTTCAAGCCCGAGGCAGCCCTCGAAGCCGCGCGCTGGGTCGAGAAAGTTCGCATCAATCCGGGAAACTTTGCCGATTCGAAAAAATTCCTCGTCCGTGAATACACGGACTCCGAATACACCGCCGAGATCGGACGCATTCGCGAACGCTTCGCCCCGCTGGTCGAACTTTGCAAATCCCGTGCCATCGCGATGCGAATCGGAACGAACCACGGCAGCCTCAGCGACCGCATCATGAATCGCCATGGCGACACACCGCTGGGCATGGTCGAAAGCGCACTGGAGTTCGCTCGACTCGCGCGGGAAATGGACTACCACGAGATTGTTTTTTCGATGAAGTCATCGAACCCAAAGGTCATGATCCAAGCCTACCGATTGCTGGTGGCCCGCCTTGAAGCTCTTCAGGAAGAGGAAATCGCTGCAGCCAAGCGCGACAACCGGAATGCGGTTTCCTGGAACTACCCGATTCACCTTGGCGTTACCGAAGCAGGGGATAGCGAGGACGGTCGAATCAAAAGCGCC
>JALQZP010000390.1 GCA_023258235.1 Terrimicrobiaceae bacterium
CCATCGGCTTTCTTCTGGGTGCAGCGGCCCCAGATGAGCTTCGCAAACGGGCTGGCATGCGTGCCGTAGATCGATTCGCTATTCACAGCCATCCACTTGCCGATGTCATCGAGGCGCTCGACGATTGGCTCGGGGAAGAGGCCTTCGCCGGTGGGGCCGACATTGAGGAGGTAGTTGCCGCCTTTGCTGGCGATGTCGATGAGTTGGCGGATGAGGGTTTTCGAGGATTTCCAATTGTGGTCGAAGCTCTTGTAGCCCCAAGTGTCATTCATGGTCATGCAGACCTCGAAGTCGCGGTCGCCGAGGCCGGTGGGCGGGATGTATTGCTCGGGGGTCTCGGTGTCGCCGTAGAGGGGGTTGCCCTTGATTTCCTCGAGTGCGGCCATGTCGATCACGCCCATGTGGCCGTGCATTTTGAAGAGGCGGTTGTTTTGGATGAGGCCGGGGCGGACGCTCAGGACATCGAGGATTTGCTTGGCGTAGTCGTAATTCATCGCCACGGGCACATCCCACCAGAGGATCGCAGGGGCGTCGCCGTAGTTGTTGGCGAGTTCCTTAATCTGCGGGATGGCGATGTTTTTCATGT
>JALQZP010000391.1:0-329 GCA_023258235.1 Terrimicrobiaceae bacterium
GTAGGGCTCGGCCTTGTCCAAGGCCCCGGCCGCCTCCAGCAATTCAGCCGATTTCTTGCGGCCGACAAAGCGATCCAGTCCCGCCAGCTCCGCGCCGGCCTCGGCCGTGAGCTTGCCGTCCGGCGTGAGCACGTCGATGACCGGCAGCTTGTGCCGCAGGCCGATCTCGAAGTCGGCCTTGTCGTGGGCCGGGGTCACCTTCAGCACGCCCGTGCCGAAGTCGAAGGCCACATGCTCGTCGGCGATGATGGGGATGACCCGCTGCTCCTTCGGCACGTCGAGCGGCAGCGCGCGGTACACGTGCTTGCCGATGAGGTGACGGTAGCGCT
>JALQZP010000391.1:339-584 GCA_023258235.1 Terrimicrobiaceae bacterium
GGCGATGGTCAGGAAGGTGCCCGGATGCTCCACCACCTCAACGCGGAAGTGGTACATGAAGCCCTTCTGCTCCTTCATGGTGACCTCCTCGTCGGACAGCGCCGTGAGCGAGGCCGGGCACCAGTTCACCATGCGCTTGCCGCGGTAGATCAGGCCCTTCTGGTAGAGGTCGACGAACACCTGCTGGACGCACCGGGAATACTCCGGGTCCATGGTGAAGCGGGTGCGGGTCCAGTCGCAGGAGG
>JALQZP010000392.1 GCA_023258235.1 Terrimicrobiaceae bacterium
CGGTGCATCCATTCTTTGGATTCAACTACAGGAAAACCCTAGAGTCATAAAGGGAGACCTGGCTGGTGAAATAAATCCAGGAGATGGAAGTTGGAATTCTGAGCGATTAAATGCCTACGCCGATCGCGTGATATCCCAACTCTCGGAGCGAATTCCAAATCTCGCTTCGATAACAAAAGCGCGACTGGTTCTAGGGCCAAATGAGATAGAGGCAATGAACAAAAATCTCGTTGGTGGTGATCCTTATGCAGGTGATTGCCGAGTCGATCAATATGCGCCATGGAGACCTCTTGCTGCAGCTTCAGGACATAAGACATTTTTAAAGGGTCTCTGGCATATCGGTGCTTCTACTCACCCAGGACCTGGCCTAGGTGGCGGTAGCGGATTTATGGTCGCAAAAAGATTGACCGAACGCTCATTGTTGGAGCGCCTTCTATTTAGAAAATAAAAATACCCCGCCTAAATTACTTTAAGCGGGGTATTAATAAATATTTAGTTACTAACGAGAGCTAGGACTCGGCATGGACTTCCCGAGCCTTTAACAATCTTTAACGGAGCTGCGATAACTATGGCGCCAGTTGTT
>JALQZP010000393.1 GCA_023258235.1 Terrimicrobiaceae bacterium
TACTGGGCCAGGGGCTCCCCGGACTTGGCGTCCTCGACGATGATCGTCGGGTGGAGGTCCTCCTTGTGCTCGATGATGACCATGTCCTCGGAGCCGGTGGTCTCGTCGACCTCCTGCTTCATGGTGACGCCCTCGATGATGTCGAGGAACTTCACCACGCCCGCCTTCTCCGAGATGATGGGCACGTTGTAGGCGTCCCACTCGATGAAGACGTCACCCTTCTTGACCATGCCGCCGTCCGGCACGGAGATGATGGAGCCCACCACGATGGAGTGGGTGTCGAGCTCCTTGCCCTCCGGCGAGAGCAGGCTGACCGTGCCGTTCTTGTTCAGCACGATGTTGTTGCCATCGCCCAGCGACACGACACGCAGGTCGTTGTAGCGGACCTTGGCGTCCTGCTTGGCCTTGATCTGGGGCTGCTTGTAGGTGCCGGTGGCGACGCCGCCGACGTGGAAGGTGCGCATCGTGAGCTGGGTGCCCGGCTCACCAATGGACTGGGCGGCGATGATGCCCACCGCCTCACCCTTCTTGACCAGCTTGCCCGTGCCCAGGTGGCGACCGTAGCACTTGGCGCAGATGCC
>JALQZP010000394.1 GCA_023258235.1 Terrimicrobiaceae bacterium
GGGCCGGAGTTGAAAAAAATTCTCCCGCCCACAGCGATTGTCACCGATGCCGGGAGCGTGAAGGAAAAAATTGTCACTGCTCTCGAGGCGGATCTGGGCAGTCGGTTTGTCGGCGCGCATCCGATGGCGGGCTCCGAGCAAAGCGGCATTCAGGCCGCGAGGGAGGATTTGTTCGATGGAGCGGTTTGTGTTTTGACCCCAACTGCAAAGACGAATCCTGAGGCTTTGGAGGCGGTGCGGAATTTGTGGAGTGCGGCGGGTTGCGTTTTGCGCGAGTTGCGACCTGACGAGCATGATCGCGCCATCGCGCGGATCAGCCATTTGCCTCACGCGGCAGCTGCATCTCTCGTTCACGCAGCCGTTGGTGCGAACCCTTCGTTTGCCGAACTCGGCGGCGGCGGCTACCGGGATTCCACTCGCATCGCGGGCGGGCCGGAAGCGATGTGGGCCGAGATTTTTTTAGATAATCGCGAGGAGTTACTGGCGGGAATCGCCGACTTGCAAACCGCGCTGGGCACCCTCAAACTCGCCCTCGAAAGCGGCAATCGAAACGCGCTAGAGGCATTTCTCTCC
>JALQZP010000395.1 GCA_023258235.1 Terrimicrobiaceae bacterium
GAGAACGCGATAAATCGTGTGGCGAGATAGGCCGAGATTCGGCTCCCACCGGCGTTGATAAAAAACAGGCCTCATCGCGGCTCAGGCATTGATCCGAACGGCCCGGGTCTTATCGAGCTTCAGCACGCCAGGCTCCGCCGGGAGTGGCGCTTTCGGGTCGGAGAATTTGGTGCCGTTCCACTGGACGCTTCCGCCTTCGACCAATCTACGGGCATCGGAGCGTGAGCGGGTGGTTTGGAAACATGCTGCGAAGGCCTCGACGACTACGCTGAGGATGTCGCGCGAGGCGCCCGGCGTGAAAACCGGCAGGTCGGCTTGCGCGAGGTCGCGGGCGCTGAAGCGGGTATTGAAATCCTCGAGCGCCTGCCCCGCGAGTTCCTCGCTGTAGAAGCGCGCGGTGATCCGGCGGGCGAGGTTTTTTTTCGCCTCCATCGGATGCATTCCGGACGGAAGGGTTTCGTGGAGCAAAATGTCGTAGTAGCGGGCCATCAACTCGTCGCTGATGCTCATGAGCTTTCCGAACATCGTCGTCGGCGTGTCGGTGAGCGCGACATAGTTGCCGAGGCTCTTGCT
>JALQZP010000396.1 GCA_023258235.1 Terrimicrobiaceae bacterium
GGGAGGCTCGTCGGCAAATCTGTTCTGTGCCCATCCGCCGTTCCAGATCGACGGCAATTTCGGTGGCTGCGCCGGCATCGCGGAGATGCTGCTGCAATCGCACGCCGGCGAGATCGAACTCCTGCCCGCCCTGCCTAAAGCTTGGCCTGAGGGCAAAGTCACCGGCCTGCGCGCACGGGGTGGCTTCACTGTGGATATCGAATGGAAGGACGGCAAAGTCATTGCGGCGAATCTTCACAACCTCAATGGCAAATCCTGCTCTGTCAAAATCAACGGCACAACCAAGTCCATCCGCTCCGCCAGAGGCGAAACAACCAAACTCCTTTAACCCAATCCCAAAAAAAATCGTCATTTTATGAAGAAAAACCTCCTCGCCCTTACTGCCCTTTTGCTGGGGTCGCTGGCCGCGCTCCATGTTTCCGCTGCGACAGTCGATTCTTCGGGGTTGGCCGAAGGCGAACCAAGGCAATACCGTGGCGAGGCCCTGTCGAAAATTGCCATGCCGGTCGGCGGGATCGCCGCCGGTCAGCTCTACTTCCATGGCGATGGCGGCCTGGGCCTATGGGATAT
>JALQZP010000397.1 GCA_023258235.1 Terrimicrobiaceae bacterium
ATCTTCTTGGTCAGCATTGCTCTATGACAGAAAGAAGAGCTGATGATGCAACACGCGATGTATCCTCATGGCTTAAGTGTTATTACATGCAAGATAAAATTGGTGAAATATATGAAGGTACTGTTGCAGGTGTGACAAGTTTTGGTTTGTTTGTAGCCATTGATGGCATTTATATTGAAGGTTTATTACATGTGACTGAATTAGGTAATGATTATTTTACCTATGACAAAGCAAGACATGCCATGGTTGGTGAAAGATCCCATGTGATTTATCGTTTAGGTGATCGACTAAAAGTTAAATTAGTTCGCGTAGATTTAGAGCTTAGTAAAATTGATTTCAGTCTCGTGAGTCATCAAGAAGTTCAAAAGACACCGTTGAAAGATAGAAAAACAAAAAACTTCTTTAAAGATAAAGTGACACATAAAAAGAAATCTCATAATACAAAACACAGAGGTACTTCAAAGCCAAATCGATCATCTAAAAGTAAAAAGAAAATAAGAGCGAAATAATATGTCACAAAGTCAGATCATTTTTGGATTTCATCCAATCATTAGCCAATTAAGGCAATC
>JALQZP010000398.1 GCA_023258235.1 Terrimicrobiaceae bacterium
AAGCAGGCTCTGAGGTGTCAACTCTTCTCGGCCGTATGCCATCTGCAGTGGGTTACCAACCAACCCTCGCCGATGAGATGGGCGTGCTCCAAGAGCGCATTACGTCGACTCGTGGCCATTCCATCACTTCAATGCAGGCGATCTATGTTCCTGCCGATGACATCACCGATCCTGCGCCACACACGACGTTTACTCACTTGGATGCGACCACCGTTCTCTCGCGTCCGATCTCAGAGTTAGGTATCTATCCAGCTGTGGATCCGCTTGATTCAACTTCGCGCATCCTCGATCCTCGCTACATCGGCGAGAATCATTTCCGAGTTGCAAACCGCGTCAAGCAGATCTTGCAGCGTTACAAGGATCTCCAAGACATCATCGCCATCCTTGGTATCGATGAGCTTTCCGAAGAAGATCGCATCCTCGTCGGTCGCGCACGGCGTATCCAGCGCTTCTTGTCGCAGAATACTTTCGTCGCGAAAGTCTTCACCGGAATCGATGGCTCCTTCGTCACGCTCAGCGAGACGATCGCAGCATTCGATGCTCTTGCCAACGGTGACTATGACCATATT
>JALQZP010000399.1 GCA_023258235.1 Terrimicrobiaceae bacterium
GCTGTGAGCGGCATGTCGCCTTGCTGCTCGGGCAGGCGCTCGATGATGGCTTTTTTGCCGAGGGCTTTTTCGATCTCGAGGATCAACTCCGACAAGGTGGTCGTTTGGTTTTCCCCGAGATTGAAAATATCAAACGCCGGTCCCTCGTAGCGCAGCGCGCCGGTTACGCCCTGCACGATGTCGTCGATATAAGTGTAATCGCGCCGCGTGGAGCCGTCGCCGAATTGCGGGATCGATTGCCCGCGATGGATGGCGTCGGTGAATTTATGGATCGCAAGGTCGGGACGTTGACCGGGGCCGTAAACGGTGAAAAACCGCAGACACACGACTTTCATCCCATAAAGGTGGGCGTAGTTGCCGCAGAGGTGTTCACCCGCAAGCTTGGTGGCGGCGTAGGGGCTGAGGGTTTGCGGAAGAGGGAGGTCTTCGGTGAAGGGAACTTTTTTCGCTAAGCCGTAAACCGAGATTGGGTGCAAAACATTAAAATTATTTAAGGATTTGTATCTAGCTAAAATGTCACCAATTGTATAATTCCTAACATGTCCCATATGTATCTTTCCCGAAGGATA
>JALQZP010000039.1 GCA_023258235.1 Terrimicrobiaceae bacterium
CGTCCATCCACCGACGGAAATCATCGTCACAAGGTGTGGATATTTTTGTTTCAACTTGGCGAGTTGATTGAAGTTGCCACGTGGCATCTTATCCCAGGAATCGCCGGGGAAGGCCTTCTCGATTGCAGCCCAAGAGTCGTAGATCGCCACTTCGCCGGTGGGGCTGATGTTCGCGAACGCATAGTTGATGACATTCAATTTTTCAGCAGGGATGTCGGTCACATTGTAGTTACGGTCGTAAATACCCCACTCAACGAAATAGCCGACTATCTTTGGTCCGGTGATTTTGGGGGGATTTCCGCCAATTGGGGTCGGCGTTGGGGCTGGCGTTGGGGCTGGCGTTACACCTCCGGCAAATGAGAGCGTTATATTGGAGGGAGGCGTGGTGAGGTTTCCTGGCGCCGCGTTAAATCCGAATGTCACACTTCCACCTGCGGGGATAGAGCTATTCCAAGTGGAGGGCTGAAAAACGGAGCGATTGCCCGAGCGGGTGTGCGTGGCATCCCAAACACCGGAGGGCGCAGAAATCAGATCCATACCAAGCGTCCAGCCCGAAACAGCCGTAACATTCGTGTTAATGAGCTTCACGCTACCCGAGAGTCCACTGCCCCAGTCCGAACTAACGCGAAATTCCACGCGAACTCCATTGATCGTGACATCGATATTCGGAGAGTAACTCGGTGTCGGTGTTGGTGTGGGCGTCGGTGTGGGCGTCGGTGTGGGCGTCGGTGTGGGCGTCGGTGTGGGCGTCGGTGTGGGCGTCGGTGTGGGCGTCGGCGTCGGTGCGGGAGTTTGTCCGCTCGGCAGAACAGAAATACGGCTTGCGGTAAATCCACCAGGATTGGCAACGAATCCGAACTCCACTTGTCCTCCAGCGGGAATCGAGGAGTTCCAGCCGGCGGGTTTAACCACGGTGGTATTTCCGGTGCGAGAGACAATGCTCACATTCCAAATCGAGGAAACGGATGCCGGCATTGAAACACCGACTGACCAGTCGTTGACGGCCGCTGCTCCAGTGTTTTTGAGCACCACGGCTCCGGACAATCCGGATCCCCAGTCGCTATCGATACGCGGAACGGCGACAAGCGCAGCAAGGGCGTTTGTGGATGCAACAGCCAATACCAAAGCGGCGAGCAAAAGGGGGGAAACTAATTTTTTCATTGTGAATTGGACAAGCGTAAGCGCATTTCCGTTTGAAAGTTTCTTCGTCAGCATGTGGTCAAGCGACTTGCGCGTGTGAGGCAAAGGGGAAAGCGAGGGGATATTCTTATTCCACGACGACCGAGCAAAACTGGCTGATACTCGAATGCAGAAGCGCCGCACGCAGAGCAGCTCCGAAGATGAAATCCAAATGGGAGTCCCAGCCAACGTCCGCTGATTCTACTCTGAACTCAAGGCAAACAAAGCCGGCTACTTTTTCTTAGCAAGGGCGGTTTTGATCGCCTTCAGCAACGCTGGCTCTCGGGTACGTGTCGCGGCAGGCTCCGTTTCACAGCGGGCGAATATGGTTCGAAAACCCCTTCGACTTTCAATTTGACAGAAGGCCCTATTCGTATCTCCAATTAGATGTCGTCATTCCTCCACCTCTCAAAATAAACCCACCCATGAAAACAAAAGCCCACTCCCTTAGCCTCATTGTAGCCATTGTCGCCAGCAATGGCCTTCTATTCGGTCAAAGCGACCAGCCAAAATACTCGCCAGGCGATATCAACAAGGACGGACAGGTGACTCGGGAAGAAAATACGGAATTTTTCACCCAAGCATTTCGAAATGCAGACAAGAATTTGGATGGCGTTTTGACGGCGGAAGAGGTTCCAGAAAGTGAGAGAGCGCCCTTCGACTTGGATCTCGACGGCATAATCACCCAAGAAGAGTATTTGAAAAAACGCGATTTCCAATTCAACCGTCTCGATCAGGATGCCGATGGGGTTTGGTCGGCGCAGGAAATTGCGAACCCAAAATATACACCAGTATCCGTGGACGAAGCCTTCTCTATTCGTGACAAGAACGCCGATGGATATATCAGCGAGGATGAGCACAAGGCCGACGAGGCTATCGAATTCAAAAGGATCGACAAAAACAAGGATGGTGCCCTATCCGCGACCGAATTCACAGACGCCGTGGTCTTCAAACGCATTGACGCTGATGCTGATGACAGGATTACTGAGGAAGAATATCTCAGTTTTCGCTCCATGCAATTCCGCAACCGCGACGCCAATGCGGATGGTGTTATCGATAAAGAAGAAAATAAGAAATAGCCATTCGGAGTCCGATTTCAGCCCCCTCCACGAATCCGAAGCTGGGGACGAAATTACTGCTCAGACAGGTTCCCTCACCACTCCCAGAGGATAAGGTGAGCTACCATCTCGAAGTCCTTCAACTATCATGAAATCGACTCCCACACCCGAACAGATTTCTCGGATTATTCGCTATGCGTGGGAGGATCGCACTACGTTTGAGCAGATAGAGGAGCGTACCGGATTCACAGAAAAACAAGTCATCGACGTGATGTCGCGTGAACTGAAGCCATCCAGCTTTCGACTTTGGCGCAAGCGTGTGGGCGGAAGGATCACAAAACATCGCAAACTGCTCGAACAACATTTAAAAGGGCCCATCGACGAGGAATGAGCAGGCCCAACCATTTTTCTGCGGTGAACATCTCTTTAAGCCAAACTGGCGATCAGCTTGTGATCGGCGAGGACAAAGGATTGGGAGAGGACCAAGACCAATGAGTTTGCTCTCCACGATTCATAATGACGCTACATGGGCGCTAGTCGGTCTGATCTGGACAATTCAGTTGGCCCATTACCCACTGTTCGCCCAAGTCGGGCAGGATGCCTTTCAAAATTATCACAACCGCTATACAAAGCGGATCACTTGGGTCGTCGGCCCACTCATGCTCACGGAAATTAGCAGCGCCGCAGGGTTGCTACTTGTCGCTGATTGCCGTGAACCATGGTTCCTTGCGAGTCTGCTGCCTCCGGCTTTTATTTGGCTATGCACATGGCGAGTGCAAATCCCTCTCCACGAAAAGCTCGCTAAAGGCTTTGATGCACGCTCGCACCACCGTCTCGTAGTCACGAATTGGTGGCGCACAGCCGCTTGGAGCCTGCGGGGATTTTGTCTCATAATGGCTGGCCATTCAGCGTCAGTGCAGGGGTCAGGAATTAATTGTTGACATTATTTCTCTCTCCACCCTAGCCATTCCCTCGTCCTGCTTCACTCTTTCCCGATGCCGCTTGATGCTTCTGCACACGCCGGCGCGTACTCCCATTTTCAATCTCTCGCTGATCCAGTCGAGCGGAACCGTCGTCTGTCGCTGAATCATTGACGCGATCAAGGCCTTCCTCTCGTCGCTTTTGGGTAGATTTCCCAACTCCCCCTCCTTCAACTCAAAATACTCGCACCCAGCTGCAGCCAATCTCTCCGCCACATCCTGCCCATGATCCTTGATTTCCGGCCCGTTATATCCATTCGCCTTGAGCCTCCCTCCTTCGTCCAGCTTGATCTTGAGCTTTGACATTAGATTTTCCCGAAAGGCCTGCGATCCAAAAAACCATCCCCGCCTCAGTGCCGCATGCACTGACAAATCCGGACGCCTTTGCTCCGAACCAAATACAACTCCCGCCTGTGTCGGATTTCCCCAGTCCACACTTCGCTCCAATCCCATCAAAAACCCCCTCCGCCCCTCCGCATCATCAGAGCACCCGCTCACCTCAAATGCCATCCCGGTCTCCAAAAAATCAGGCCTGTTTCCTGGCTCGTTCAAATACAAAGGCAGACTACTCCAAGCATATGTTTCCAACCCCTCCTTCTCTCCGACTAAACCAGCGCGAACGGGATTTAGATGGACGTAGTCGAGTAATGTCCAGTAGCAGTTCCCTGGCTCAACCACGATGGCCTTGTATCGCCCTCCAAAAAGATGCCCCCAAAGCCGATGGCGGGTGTTGATTCGTCTCGTGTAGGCATTTTGAAACCATCCCATTCCCACGCTCAGATTCGCTTGCGGCGTTTCCAAAAGCAGATGGTAGTGATTGTTCATGAGCACATACGCATGGATCCTGAATCCCGCCCTCTTGCAAACCTCGCCCAGCGTTCTCAAAAACGTCTTCCGGTCCCCGTCATCGAAAACGATATCCGCGCGTCGGTTCCCACGCGCCATCACATGATACATCGCCCCAGCATACTCGATTCGCACTTGTCTTGGCATGGCAGAATCCTAACTCGATCAAACAAAATGTCAACATTTAATTCCTGACCCCTAAATTGAAGTGGCTGAATTTTTGGCGAGTTGAAGTCAATTGCTTTTGATGCTCGCAAAGCACTTCGCGGGCTGGCTATGAATCAACCCATGTCAAAAGCTGCGATTATCATACCCGCTCGATGGGCTTCGACCCGCATGCCCGGAAAACCACTGCACATCCTGGCCGGCAAACCGCTTGTTCGCCATGTCTGGGAAAGATGCAGCCGAGTTACGGACGTCGACCGGATCATTATTGCGACGGATGACATGCGAATCGCGGAAGCCGCTTTTGAATTCGGCGCCGAGGTCACCCTCACCTCCGACAAACACCCGTGCGGCACGGATCGCATTGCGGAGGTGGCCAAAAAACTCAGCGGATACGGAATCATCGTCAATGTTCAAGGTGATGAACCCTTCATCGATCCGAAACTTCCTCAAAAATTGATTCGCGTCCTCCGCGAGGATAAATCGCTCGCCATGTCCACGGCCGCTTGCGCGATGGAAGCAACCGAACTGGGGAATCCCAATTGCGTCAAGGTCGTCACCGATCTCGGTGGGAATGCGCTTTATTTTTCTCGCGCCGGAATCCCGCACGATCGTGATGGGGACGTCCGCCCCGGTCTCCTGCGCCACCTTGGCATCTATGCCTATCGCCGCCGGTTTCTCCTCGATTTTGTGAAGTGGAAACAAACTCCTCTCGAAAATGCCGAAAAACTGGAGCAACTGCGCGCCCTCGAGCATGGGGCCAAGATCCACGTCGTTAAAACGCAGTCCACAGGCCCCGGCGTGGACACTCCAGAAGATGCCGATGCGGCAGAAAAGATCCTCTCGAAAGGAAAACCGTCTAGGAAGCGGGTGTAGCGGCCACGCTGCTTGTGTCGCGGTAGAGAGCGGCGTAAACGCCATCTTTGGCTATCAAATCCGGCCCGGCCCCGTCCTCGACGATCCGCCCCTCCTTCATCACGATGATTCGATCAAGATGATGAACGGTACTCAGGCGGTGCGTGATGATGAGGGTCGTTTTCCCCCGCATCAGTTCCATGATCGTGCCCATGATGGCGTGCTCCGTGCTGGGATCCAAGGCGCTCGTTGGCTCATCGAGAAGGAGAATCGGAGCATTCTTGAGAAAAGCGCGGGCGATGCCGATGCGTTGGCGCTGCCCGACGCTCAAGTGGCTGCCTCGCTCTCCGACAGGACTGCTGAATCCACCCGGCAGTTTGTTGATAAAATCGAGAGCTTGGGCCTTGCGGGCTGCTTCGATGATTTCCTCCTCGGTCGCTCCGGGTTTGCCGTAGGCGATATTTTCGCGAATCGTGGTTGAGAAAAGAAGCGTGTCTTGGAGAACCATGCCGATGTGGTTGCGGAGGCTTTTCTTGCTGATGCGACGGATATCCGTGCCATCCAGCGAGACACTGCCCGATGTGGGGTCGTAGAAACGCGGAACCAAGCTCAACAGGGTGCTTTTTCCCGTCCCCGTTCCCCCCACAAAAGCAACGGTTTGGCTGGGCTGAACCGTGAAATTGATATCTCGAATGATCACACGGTCGCCGGAATACCCGAAATCCACATGGGCAAATTCGATACGACCGGTGGCTTCTTGGATCTCCACCGCATCAGGGGCATCGGGAACATCATCATCCCGATCGAGCACCTCAAAACATCTTGCAGCTCCGGCAGCAGCCCCCTCCAGAGCCCAAGCCGTATAGGTCAACTGCTCCAGTGGTTGGTAAAGCATCACGATATAAGCGGAAAAAACCAACAAGTCACCGAGGCTGAAATGGGCTTCCGGTTTGATGACCTGAAGAGACCCGATGTAATACATGAGAGCCGTTCCGGCAGCCATCAGGGTCCCGACCACGAGAGAACTCGCAACGGAGGTCATATTGAGCTTCATGTTCGCCTCGAGGCTCTGGGCGGCCCGGCGACGGAATTGATCGACCTCAAAAGCCTCGCGTCCGAAGGCATGCACCATGCGGATCTGGCTCAACCCCTCCTGTGCGATCGTCAGCAGGTCGCTTTCACGTTCGTGAATACTTGTCGATTGCTTGCGAACACGCTCCGCGTAGTAACGGATCGCCCAAACAACAGGGGGCAGGATGACGAGCGAAGCCAGCGTGAGCGGCAAGTTCATCCCCACCATCACCACGAATGTCGCGATCAGCATCACCACCGAAGAAAAAACGGTCGCAAATCCCTTGTTGTAGATCGTCTGAATGCTCTGAGAGTCGTAGGCGACACGGAAACTGGAATCGGCGCTGCGCCGGGCATCGTGAAATTTCAACGGCAGAGCCTGGAGTGCCGTATAAAGATCGGTGCGCAGCTTGAGCAGGGCTTGGAGGCCGGCATGAACAAAAAGATAATTCGAGCCCAGATTCACCAACCCCGCAAGAAGGCTGATCAACACCATCGCCACGCACAGCCACAGGATCGAGAGGGAGGGATTTCCCGCGCCGAAGCAGGAATCAACAAACGCCTTCGCGTCCGAGGACGCCTTGCTGGTGTCCAGTACGCCATCGACAATGTATTTGAAAGGCCATGGCTTAAGGAGGCCCAAAAGGATGGAGAGCAAAGTGAGGAGAACTCCCCCCAGTGTCGGCCAGAAAAAGGGCCGGAAGTAACGGATCGACCGAGCGTAAATATTCACCAAAGTCTTTGCTACGTGAGAGCCCTCACATGCGCAAGAGGATTGGAATACGCACACGGACGCGATGAGATTTCATTTGAAGAAAGCCCGACTCTAGTAGAGAAGGGACGCGCTTTGGAAAATATTTCGACTCATCGTCCACGCAATCTCGACTGGCGCCGCGCCGCAGCTCTCCTCTACGGAGACTGGGGAACCAGCAAGGCCTACGTCATCGGCTTGGCATTTGCAGCCACGGGCTTCGCCTCCCTGCCGATTATCCTCGCGGTTTGCGCGCTCACTCTTCTGGTTGGCATCAACTACATCGTCGTCTGCCGGTGCTTCCCGGACGGGGGCGGCGTGTATTCCGCAGCGGGAGCCCATGGCAAATTGCTCGCCGTCGTCGGATCCCTCCTACTGGTGGCGGATCTCACCGTAACGGCCGCGCTCAGTGGCTGGGCGGCCCTCAGCTACTTGGGAGTACCCCAAGAATACGTGATGATCTCGACGATCGCCGCGATTCTTCTCATTGGTGCCGTCAATTTTTTTGGTCCCCGCCACAGCGGGAGCTTTGCGGTCACACTGGCACTGCCGACCGTGGGCGTGATTATCGCCATCATCCTGCTCAGTGTTCCGCACCTGACATTCACCAACCTGGAGCCACTGCATGGCAGTTACGGACATGTCTGGATCTCGTTTGTGGGGGTTATCCTGGCCCTTAGCGGTGTGGAAGCGATCGCGAATCTCACCGGGACCATGAAGCCCGACAAAAACTCCCCCATCGGCCATCCCCGCGTTGGAAAAAATTCCGCCAAGGCGATCATTCCTGTGGCACTTGAAGTCAGCCTCGGCACGGCCCTCCTGGGATGGGCGGTTTTATCCCTCCCGAAATCCCTCGCCCCCGAGATGATCGCACGCAAAGAGGATATGCTGCGATTCATAGCCGAACAATACGGCGCACTCACATTCGGCGCGACGTTCGGCCATCTTTTCGGACTTGTCGTTGGTGTGATCTTTGCACTCCTGCTCTTGAGTGCGGTGAATACAGCCGTCGCCGCACTTTTGGGCCTGCTTTTTATGATGTCACGCGAAGGTGATATGCCGCGTGGATTTTCGAAACTGAATGGATTCGGCGTTCCCAAGACCCCGCTGGCCATAGCCGTGGGTTTTCCGATTATCATCCTACTAATCTCGGACAACTTTGAGGCCCTTGCGAACCTGTATGCGATCGGGGTTGTTGGCGCGATCTGCGTGAACCTTGGCTCGTGTGTTACCAACTTCAAGATCGAGATGCACTGGAGCGAGCGCATCCTCATGGGACTGACCGCAGCCATTCTGATCGCGGTGGAATTCACCTTGGCGCAAACGAAGCATGACGCCCTGTTTTTTGTTGTCTGTGTTCTCATTGTGGGCCTGGGGCTGTGGGCTTACTCGAGAAGACTCAGCGGCGTCACCACGCTCACGATGAGCCGAGAAGTCGCTCAGCTTGTTCGCCCAGAAGTCGTCGAAAGCCTCCGTCACCCCGCCCACGAGACCCAGAAGATTCTCGTTTCCGTGCGCGGCCTCACCCCGGCCTTGAGTTTCGCTCTGGATGAGGCGGAACTCCGCAAGGCGGCCCTCTATATTTTGTATGTGCGCGAGATCGCCGTGCTTTACCCGGGCATGGCCCCGAAAGCGATCGCATGGAAAGATGATCCCGAGGCCAGCGTGATCCTCAATACGGCCGTTCAAATCGGCAAATCCCGTGGGATCACGACCATTCCCCTCTTTGCTTCCGCGCCCGATGCCGCCTCACTCATTGTGGATACAGCCGCGACGATCGGCGCAGACTACTTGATTTTAGGGGCCACACACCGGAACTCGCTGGCGAAAGTCCTCAGAGGAAACGTGGCCACCCAGGTCGCCGGGAGCCTGCCAGAAAATATCCAACTCATCATTCACGGCTGATCGAAGGAACCGCCTCCAACGCCATCAAACGGTCGTGGTCGAGATGGGATTCGCAAATGGAAAAAAATTCCGCCCGCGTCGCGCATCGCCGGATGTCGTGCAAAAACTCCGCCGGGCGCTCGAGCCCCTCACCGAGGAAGTTCATGTATTTTTTCATTTTCTGAACCTGGGCTTTCTCGGGAACATCGTCATCGCAGGCGGATTCGTAAAGGTCCACGATGTAGCGAAGGACATCGCGACCGCTCGGTAATTTCGGCTCGCGCCCAGCAATTCGGTCACGGATTTGCTGAAAGATCCAAGGATTCCGAATCGCACCACGGCCGATCATGAGTCCAGCCGCACCGGTTGCCCTCAGTGTTTCCACCGCGCTCTCGGCTGAGGTCACATTCCCGTTCGCCTGGACCGGAAAAGAAAGATACCGTACGGCCTTGGCAATGCAGTCCAGATGCACGTGCGGGCCGTATTTTTCGGCGACCGTTCGACCATGTACCGTCAGCAGGTCGAGCTTGTGCTTCGAAAAAACCTCGAGCAACGCATCGAACTCCGAGGGGTCGGAAAATCCCAACCGCGTCTTGACGGTAAATGATCCCGTGATCGCCGCTCGCAAAACGCCGAGCAACTCATCGACACGCGGCAGATCGCGAAGGAGGCCGCCGCCTGCGCATTTGCGATAGACAACAGGCGCGGGGCAACCGAGATTCAGATCCACCGCGGCCACGGGGTGTTTTTCGAGTGCCTTGGCGGTTCGCGCCATCGCCTCAAGGTCGTTGCCAATGATTTGCGCGACCGCTGGACGACCGGTAGGGTTTTCCGTGATCGAACGGAGAATCGATTTCTCGGGCGAGTAATGCGGTGTCACACGAAAAAACTCCGTGAAATACAGATCGGCCCCACCGTAGCGAGCCATCAAGCGCCAGAACGGCAGATCGGTCACATCCTGCATGGGTGCCAGCGACAGGACCGGTGCGGCACTCGAAAACAAGGCTTGGATACTCATCAACGAGCTACAAAAGCGATTTCACCCACTGGATCGCACTACCTATGACTGGCAAATGCTGAAAAAATCCCGAAGTGGAATCCCAAAAATCCTGGTGCAATATCACACGACCACTATGGTCGAAACAAAGGTGACTGATTCCGATCGTGCGAATGGTCTCCTTGGAGCCCTTGAATCGCACATCCATCGTCCATCGGACATAATAGTTCGGACCAGAGCGGGCGACATCCTCCACCCGAGTCTGAAAGACCTCGGCATGCTCGAGGGTTTTCAAAAAATAATCCCGAACTGCGGCGCGGCCATGGATTGTTTTAAGGGAATCATTGAACCACACATTGTCCGCGTAGAGGCCCGCGATTTGATCCTGCACAGAGTAAGCCGTCACGTCTTTATAGAAATTTTTAAAGCGCAGAACTGCGTCGGCCTCCTGTTCGGGAGATAGGACCACGGCTTGCAACGAAGCCTGTGCTGCCGAATACGCTGCGGACGTATCCGTGGGCGGACGGGAAGCACAAGCCGTGAGACCGACAAGCGAGAGAATAAGAGCGATAAAATGCTTCATGGGATCTCCACATACGACACCCAAGACGGAATGAAATCCACCGAAATTGACATCGCCCGCCAACCGGGCAATATGCCGGCTCAACAATTCCTATATTCCATGGCACTCAAAACAGACACCAAAGCACCTGATTTCACCTTAAAAACATCCGAGATGAGCGACTTCACGCTCTCCTCCCATTTCGGCAGCAAGCCGACTCTTCTCCTTTTTTTCCCTCTCGCCTTCACGGGCGTCTGCACCCAGGAATTCTGCGACCTCACGGCTGGCTTCCAAAAATACGCCGACCTCAATGCCAATGTCGTCGGAATCAGTGTGGACAGCCCGTTCGCCCAAGATGCATGGGCCAAAAAAGAGGGGATCAAAATCACTCTGGTCAGCGACCTCAACAAAGAAGTCACGAAGGCCTACGACGTTCTCTTTCCAGCCTTGGCAGGAATCGGCGACACCTCCGCAAGGGCAGCCTTTGTCATCGATAAAGCCGGCGTGATTCGCTACAGCGAACAAACCGCAACCCCGAAAGACCTTCCAGATTTCAACAAAATCACCGAGGTTCTCGCCTCACTCTAAACGAACAAAGGGCCATTTTTCGCCCTTGAGAAAAAAACTCCTTGTCAAAGGGCTTGGGTCATGTTGACCTAAGCCCCCTTTTCCGCTCAACAAGCGGAGCACAATTTATATGGCTAAAGAAATCGTAGGACAGATCAAGTTGCAGATTCCCGCCGGCTCGGCAAATCCAGCTCCACCCGTAGGCCCGGCTTTGGGCCAACAGGGCGTGAACATCATGGCTTTCTGCAAGGAATTTAACGCCGCCACCCAAAAGCAGGCTGGCGACATCCTTCCGGTGGTGATCACCGTTTACAAGGACAAGAGCTTCACCTTCATCACCAAGGCCCCACCAGCCGCCATTCTTCTTAAAAAAGCGGCCGGACTTGCTTCGGGATCCAAAGAACCGAACAAAACCAAAGTGGGTAAAATCACCAAAAAGCAGGTCATGGACATCGTGAAGATCAAAATGCGCGACATGAATGCCCGCAACGAGGAAGCGGCCTTCCGTACCCTCTGCGGCACTGCCCGTCAGATGGGCCTCGAAGTCGGCGAGTAATTTCGATCCAACGTTTACTTAGACAGCCCGCCTTTCCAAAAGGCGGGCTGTTTTTTTATCTACCGAAGATCGCTCCGCTCAGCTCGCTGGAGTGATTTCGGATACGAGTTCTTCGGCGGGATAGGTCCAAATCTCGGATAAGGTCGGGTGGTAGTGCGGAATCGCCGCGAAGTCCTGCACGGTGGCTCGATAATGCATGGCGACGGTCACTTCATGAATCAATTCCGACGCATCGGGTCCCACGACAGCCGCGCCAAGAATCTCGCCTGTTGCTTTTGAGGCCGTGATTTTCACAAACCCCGCCGTCTCGCCCATCACGAGGGATTTTCCGTGATCATTGAAGGGATAGGTCGCGATAACATAATCCGTCCCGGCAGCGCGAAGTTCGGCTTCTGTGGCACCGACGCAGGCCAATTGGGGCTCGGAAAAAACGGCAAAAAGCTTGAGGCGATAATCCATGGATCTCAGGGGCCCGGAACGCACCCCCAGCAGCGATGCCGCATTCGCGGCCGCAACCTCGCCCTGTTGGATCGCGACATGGACAACCTCGCTGGGACCACAAACGTCCCCTGCAGCAAAAATATTCGGCACCGAAGTTCTCTGGCGGACATCGGCATCAATGCGTCCGCCTCGGATTTGAAGACCAAGATTTTCGAGTCCGGCAAGCTGCGGCGTCCGCCCCAGCGCATTGAGAATGTGATCCGCCTCGACTGCGGTCGCACATCCGTCTTTTTCAAAAACAACCCGGCAAGAAGACGGTTTTCTTTCAACCCGCAAAAGCCGGGTTCCGGTGTGGATTTCGATTCCATCGTCGCGAAGTCCGGATTCAAGCGCCCCGGCAACGTCGGCATCCGTTCCGCTGAGAATATGCGAACTCCTTTGAATGAGAATGACTCGGCTTCCGAAGGCTCGGCAATAGCTGGCCAACTCCAATGCCACAGGCCCGCCGCCGAGAACGACCAGGGACTCCGGAATCTCGGGCCTGTCGAGCATGTCATCACTCGTCAAGCAACCCGCTTCCGCCAAACCAGGGACTGGTGGAACAGCGATTTTCGAACCCGTCGCCAAGAGGAAAACTTTCGATCGGATGATCCGTTCCGTGCCATCGAACTGACGCACGGAAACCTCATTGGGGCCTAGAAAAATCGCTTGCCCGCGAATGAAATCGAATCTGCCAGCTTCCAATTGACCTTTGCGATAATCCGCAAACTCACCGACAAGTCTCTTTTTTCGCCCAATGATGGCCGCCGCGTCGAAACGGGGATGATCCAAGGCCAGACCAAACTCACCCGCTCTCTGGAGAACGCGGAACCGTCTGGCGGATTCCAACAACGTCTTGCTCGGCATACAGCCACGAAGAATGCAAAGCCCCCCGATGTCCTTGCCACCTTCGATGACAGCCGTACGCAAGCCGAGATCCACAGCGGTTCTCGCGCCCGCATACCCTGCACTCCCCCCACCCACGACCACAAAATCGTATTCCATAGTCGAGTCTTTAACTCACCCCTCCGCTCAAAGAAAGAATCAAGCACCTTTCCTGTTTTGCCGAGGTCTGCTAGGAATCGAGCTTTGACCAACATGAAATCTCCTTTTGATCCCATCCCTGCGGTGATTGCCGATATCCGACGAGGTCGCATGGTCATCGTCACAGACGATGCCGACCGGGAAAATGAAGGTGATCTCGTGATGGCGGCAGCTAAGGTCACGCCGAATGCGGTGAACTTCATGGCCAAATTCGGCAGGGGGCTCATCTGCGCCCCGATCACCGAGGAACGCGCCGCCCAACTCGGACTGCAACGCATGGTCTCCCAAAACCGCGAGTTTTTTAAGACCGACTTCACGGTATCCGTCGATGCCACCCGGGGAACCACAACCGGAATCAGCACAAAGGATCGCGCTGCGACCATTAAAGTCCTTTCGGATCCCCAGTCGAATACCAGCGACCTCATCCAACCGGGGCATGTTTTCCCGCTTCAATCGAAGGCTGGAGGGGTTCTCCGGCGCGCCGGCCACACGGAGGCCGCTGTCGATCTTGCCCGCTTGGCGGGATTGGACCCGTCAGGTGTCATTTGTGAGATCATGAAAGACGACGGTGCCATGGCACGCCTTCCCGATCTCGTGCGCTTCAAGCAAAAATACAAACTGAAAATGTGTTCCATCCAGGATCTCATCGCCTACCGGCGCAAAAGCGAGCGCCTCGTGGAGCGCGAGGAATCGATTTTGATGCCAACCGACTACGGCGATTTCGACCTTCACCTCTACCGCTCGCTGGTTGATGGCATGCACCACATCGCACTGGTGATGGGGAAAATCTCGGCAACAAAGCCAACCCTCGTTCGCGTCCATAGTGAATGCCTGACCGGCGATGTTTTTGCCTCACGTCGCTGCGACTGTGGATCGCAACTTCATCAAGCGATGGAGAGGATCAAAAAAGAAGGCGGGGGCATTTTACTCTACATGCGCCAAGAGGGCCGCGGCATCGGACTCGGCCCCAAGATCCGCGCCTACAAACTCCAGGAGCAAGGTCTCGATACCGTCGAAGCAAACGAGAAACTCGGTTTCCCGATGGACTTGCGCGACTACGGACTCGGGGCGCAAATCCTCGCCGATCTCGGAGTCCACAAAATCCGTCTCCTCACAAACAACCCGCGCAAGGTGGTTGGTCTTGAAGCCTATGACATCGAGATCGTGGAACAAATTCCGGTTCACTCCACCCCCAACCCCCACAACGCAAAATACCTCGAAACGAAGAAGAAAAAAATGGGACACAAACTGTGAGATGCGTTCCATAGCGTCTGGTTTTTCGACTCCAAAAACAGGCCGCTTGTTCAGTATGACTTAGCGTGCTTTGAGGGAACTCACGCTGGTGAGGATGCCCGCGATCATCGAGTAGGCCACGATTCCAACAAAGAGAGCGACAAGCAAAATAATGGCCGGCTGAACAAGCGTGGTCAGGTGGCCAATGCGCGTCGTCAGGTCGCGGTCGAAACGTCGTGCGGCGCGCTCCAGAGCCACCGCAATGTCTCCAGTCTGCTCGCCAACGGCTAGAATATCCATCATCACAGGAGGAAAAAATCCGACTCGGCGCAGGGCGCTTGCCAAACTTGTTCCCTCGCCCACCATAGCCGCCACCTTGACCAGCAAACCATGCAGGAAGACATTCCCGGTGGCGTTGATCATGAGTTGGAGACCATGGAGCAGAGCGACTCCGTTTGAAACCAAGGTGGAAAGCGTCTGCAGCATTTCGGCATAGAATTTGGCCCGAAGCACGGGACCCACCACCGGCAGATCGAGCATGGATCGATGCCACCATGCACGACCGACGGGAGTTTGGACCGCTGCGCGCACAAGAAGGACCACCAGACCAATCAGCGCAACAACGGCCCACCACCACGCAGCGAAAAACTGACTCACGGATATGAGAATTTGTGTGATGAGCGGGAGCTTCTGTCCTGTCTTTCCGAGCAGGACAGAAAGTTGGGGAACCAAAAACGTGAGAAATACAAACATCAGCACGATCGCCGATGTGAAAACAATTGAGGGATATAAGAGCGATGAGATGACTCGGCGTCGCAGGTCCTCGATAAGAGCGAGATAGGCGCACTGACGCTTCAGAATTTGCGGAAGGGCACCCGAAGCCTCACCCGCTGCCACAAGGTTGCAATAGAGCGAATCAAACGTCTTGCCGCACTCCTGCAGCGCGGCGGAAAACTTGAAGCCATCGCGAACGCGTTGCCTCAGGCGGGCTGCGATCGGCTGGATGCCTGATTTTTCCTGTCTTTGCTCGATAACCTTGAGTGCCGACTCCAATTTGAGCCCAGCCTCAAGCAATTCGGCCAATTCCTCGGTAAAGAAAAGCAACTGTGGAGTGGAAAGCTTCACTAGCTGACTGGGATCCTGGAGAGCCTGGTCGCCCACCGCTTTGCCGCCCGATTCCGTAACACTAATCGGATTGAGTCCGCGCGAACGAAGGGTGCGATAGGCTTCGGATCGTGTATTCGAGGTTATTACTCCGGAGGAGAGGCCTCCATCCGCCTCAGTCGCTTTGTAGTTAAAATCCGGCATCAGGCGTGACTCCTACTCGTTCAGCATATCGACTTCGTTGGAGGTCACTCGGACCACTTCGGCAATCGAGGTGACTCCCTCAGCCACTTTTTGCCAACCCGACTTACGGAGAGGCACCATGCCTTCACGAATCGCCAACTCACGAAGATCCGAGCCCGAAGAGCGGTTTTGAATGAGTTCCTGCATCCGCGTGCTCATCATGCAAATCTCAAACAAGGCCGTCCGCCCGGCGTAACCCGTATTCCGACACCGCTCGCAGCCTACCGGGCGACGCACGAGTGAGGCCGACTCGAGAGGGAACCCGATCGCCTCAAGCTCTTCGTTTTTATGCTGTGCCGGCAACGAACAATGAGGACACAGTCGCCGCACCAGACGTTGAGCAATAAAGGAACGAACCGATGACCCCACCAAAAATGGCTCCACTCCCATATCGAGAAGACGGGTGATGCCGCCCACGGCATCGTTCGTATGAAGGGTGCTGAAAACCAAGTGTCCCGTTAGAGCCGCGCGGATGGCGATTTCTGTCGTCTCAAGATCTCGCATTTCACCGACCATGATCACATTCGGATCACCACGAAGAATACTGCGCAGAGCCGTTGCGAAGGTCAGATCGATCTCGGGTTTGACGGCGATCTGGATGACACCATCGAGCCTGTGCTCTACCGGATCCTCAATCGTCACGATGCGGCGCTCCTTCGTATTGATGGAGCTGAGAAAGGTGTAAAGGGAAGTGCTTTTCCCGCATCCTGTTGGTTTACCTGTTCCCTTAAATTCTTCAAATATAACCTCATC